>JAILKG010000194.1 GCA_024693915.1 Treponema sp. | reverse complement strand
TATCTTACAGAAATTTATGTACAGGGGCAGGGTGCAGCAGGAACCGGTGAATTTGCGGAGGGAAACACCTCCGGTTCTGCTTCTTCAGGTGGCACAGGTTCTACAGGCTCCGGCACTTCTCTTGCTGCAGACGGAAGTATGGCTCATCCTTTTACAACTTTTAATGATGCTCTGGAATTTATAAAAGCTCAGAAGGACAGGATAGCTGTGAATGGAGAGTCTTTAAGCAGTGCAGATTATGTAATTTGGATTGATGGTTATTTGAACACTTCTGTGGAAATAGGTCATAACTTTACCGAGGCCGGCTCTCTGACTATTCGTGGGGCAGGTTTTTCAGGTGCAGACGAAAGGGGAATTACCTTTGATGGAATTGGCGGACCTTTTAAGGATGACACTGAAAATCCTCTTATTAGTCTGGATGCAGTATGTTTTAAGGTTACTAGTGAAGTTCCCATTATTATAGAGAACCTTGCAATAAGGAATGGTTATTCTGGAATTCTTGCAGGCCGTTATTATGACGGTGAAACTGTAGATGTTCCTGTAGATATTACACTTTCAGATGGTGTGTATGTAATTAATAATAATTCTATAGAGACCATGACTGGTGAGGAGGCAGAAAAATTAAGTAATTTGGAACTTACCTCTCTTGGTGGTGGAATAACTCTTTGTCATGGAAACCTAACCCTTGGTATAAATGAAGAAAATGCTTTTGCCCACATTTGGGAAAATTCCGCAGAAACAGGTGCAGGTCTCCTTCTTTTGGGTGGTTCTGTTCAGATCTCATATACTGACTTTTATAAGAATAGTGCCGAAATAAATGGGGGCGGTCTTGCTCTTCTTGGAGGCACTGTAGAAATGCTTGATGGAGGTATAAATTCAAATCGGGCAAAAGAAAAAGGTGCCGGACTTTACATGACTGGAGGTACTTTTACCCAAAAGGGTGGCAGCATTGAAGACAATGAAATGAGTGAAGAATGTAACAGCCAGGCTTACGGTGCCGGTGTATATGTTGGGTACTATGAAGATCCTGAAACTTCAACTTCATCAGCAGCTACCTTTAATATGGAAGGCGGTAAAATAAAAGAAAACAAAAGTCTAAATAGTGATATCAGTCTATGTGGTGCCGGGGTTTATGTAGATGCCAAAGTAGATGGGGATGAAAAACTTGCAGGAAGCTTCAATATGACTGGTGGTCAAATTGTTAATAATATTGGAACAAATAATGATGACAGTAATGGTGCTGCTATCTATCTTGCTTCTGGTGCAAATCTTTCAATAATCGGCCAGAATAATCCTGTGACAGCAGTAAATGAATACGCTGCTGAAAATGAAGGCGATTCAGAATTTTTTTATTCATTGGATGAAGTATTAGATGGCAGACAGTGGCCGGTTATTTATTCAAACAGAACTACAGATAGTGAATCAGCCCAGAACAGGGGCGGTGCAATTTTTATAAAAGGCGAAACTCCTGATTTTCCAAACAACATAAACATTAAAAACGCACTTATTCTGAAGAATTCAGCTCCTTATGGCGGTGCAATTGCGGCTCAAAGTAGTGAAGGTTCAATTAATATCACTATGGAAGATACAATTATCTATGATAATAGAGCAATGAGTTGGAATGATGAGGGAAAAATTGGTGGTGGTGCTATCTTCCTTGAAACAGAGTCAGGAAGCCAGATAATCTTTACCATGGAAAGCGGTATGATTTCTAAGAATGAAGGCGCAGGTTACGGTGGTGCTATTTGTCTTTATGACAGTAAGTTTGTGATGAACAATGGTATTATAGGTGGCGATAGTGATAGTTTAGGAAACTATACTACAGATAAATTGTATGGTTCAGGAGGTGCTGTATTTGTTGGTTACCAATCAGAATTTGAGATGAATGGCGGTTCAATAAAGTACAATTCTGCTGGAATTTCTACAGCTATGGGTGGTGGAGCAGTTAATGCCTACAGCGGTAAGTTTACTATGAATGGTGGAGAAATCAGTAATAACACTTCATACTACCATGGTGGCGGTGTGTATATAGGTTCTTCCGGAGAGTTCTGCATGAAAGGTGGCCTGATTGCTGGAAATACAGCCAGCGAGAAGGGTGACGGTGTTTATCAGAATAAAACTTCTACAAATACTGGTGTGTTCAAAATGGGTGGCTCTGCAAAAATTGCAAGCGGTAATGACGTCTATATTCTAGGGGTAGTTACAGTTATTGGAAAACTTACTGCAGAAAGTCCGGTTGCAACTCTCAGACCAGAAATGTGGAATACAGTTTCAGCTATAGGAGAAGCTGACGCAACTCAGCTTATTCTTCTGGATGAAAATATAGATACAGTCAGTGAGGCAGAAGGCCTGGAAACAACTGGCCTGGCTGAAGCATCACAGGCCTTTGCCGTACAACAGCCTGAAGATGAAAGTCGCAGTTATTTTGTCACAGAATCTGGAAAACTTGATTGGAAATAGGTGGAGAAAGAATGATGAAAAAGAGTAAGTTTAGATTATTTAGCCTGAAGAGCTTTTCTGCTCTGGCACTTTCAATTCTTCTTGTTTCATGCGGAAACGGCTTTTTATCTTCCGGAGCTGCCTCTTCCGGCTCTGCAAAGGAAAGTTCTGTCCAGGGAACAACAGGAACTGTAGATGGAACTGTAGACGGAGGTGAGCAGGGGTCAAAAACTTCTGATCAGTCTGCCTATATTCTGCTCAATCTTAACTCCCTTTCAGGAGTGGCAAGAACAATTTTTCCTGACCAGTCTAATGCCCAGAATGTTTCAAATTTCAGTAATTTCACGCTTACCGGAATCAGGTCTGAAGATTTAAATTCTTCTGATCGCCTTCTTCTGGAGGCTGAAAGCGTTGACGATATAAAAAATCAGGTTGTGCCAATTGAGCCTGGCACCTGGACCTTTACACTGAGGGCAGAACTGGATGGCGCTTCTTTTGTGGGCTACGGAGTAAAGGCAGAAAGCGCTTCAGGAAGCGGTACTTCAGGCAGTGGAACTTCCGGTGGCACTGGTACAGGTTCGGCAGGCGGAACTTCCGGTGACACGGGCTCCGCCTCATCATCAGATTTTCCTCTGCCAGAACCAATTATTATCAAAAGTGCAAGCCTTACACCTGTTTCTTTTGAACTTGCTGCCGCAGAAAATTTTGGCGGACTTGAAATTAAGGTAATTTTCCCTCTGGACGAAAATGTAAACTGCGTAAGGGCAATTTTGACCAGCGCAGAGGATGATCAGCCTATTAATGAAAATGTCTATGAAAAAAATGGGAGTGAGCTTTCTTTTGAAGAAGAAAAGGAAGGGGATAAAATTATCGCCTATTCAGTAACTTACCGGCACTCTCTTGGACAGGACAGGCTTGCAGCAGGCTATTACTGCCTGACCTTCAATTTTTATCCGAAAGACAGCGATTATGCAAATGAAGAAGATATTCCTCTGAACTCAATTTCTTATTACATAAAAGTTTCTCCAGGCTTTATTTCCAGAGCCACTCAGAATGTAAAATTGAACCAGATTTACACAATCGAATATGAATACAACGGCGGAACTTTAGACGGCGTTCAGTACACAAAATATTCCAGAAAAAGCGGAGTTATTCCTTTACCTCACCTTAAAAAAGAAGGCTACACTTTTGCAGGATGGTATGAAGAACCTGATTTTACTGGTGAGAATGTTGTAGGTCTGCCTTCTTCAATCACAGGAAACAGATTTTTTTATGCCGCATGGATAGAGACTGCTAAAGGAAATACTACTTTTGATAACCGGGCCCTTGAAATCTCTCTGAATAAAACTTCTTTACGCAATTCTGCGGGAAATACCATAAAATTCAGTGTAAAAGATGCAAAGGGAAAAGAACTTTCCAAGACCGAAACAGACGAAATGCGTTATTATGCAGAACTATTGTATCAGGGAAGGGAAGTAAACGCATTAAGAGAAGGATGTTTTTATTCGGTTTATAACAATATCCTGACCTTAAACGAAAGACTTCCAAGATTCGGAAAATATCAGCTTTATGTAGTTGCCTTTAACAGAGGTAGCCCTAATAGCTATAACATTATTTCAAGCAGCCAGACTTTTAATATTAGTTTAACAAATGATTTGCCATACATGATGTATGGTGATGTTGATGGAGTATATAAATATTATCTTGTTGATGATGTGGAAGAATACTCGTCCAACAGGAATCCTGATTATGTTGATGCAAGCTGTATTTCTGATTTTGATCTTGATGGTAATTTTTATTCAATATGTAAAGATCAGAATCAAGGTTACTACCAATATTCAGTAATCTCTGAAAAACATAAGGAAAGTCCAGCGGAATTGTCAGCGCTGCAATCTTTCGAAGAAAATATATACAATAATGGTGAACTTGAAAATATTGTAGGTACTGTGGGTATTTCAATCGATAAAGTAAATAACATTTTCTACGCATGGGGAAACAAATGTAATTCTGAGGAAGAATCCTTTGGTAGTGATTTTGATCTTTTTAAGTATCCGGACTTTATTTCTACAGATGATTTTTATACCGTTGTTTCTTATAAATTCGCCCTTGATGGTTACATTCCTCTTAAGGCTGTGGTAAATGACGGAATTCTTTACTGCCTTGTAAAGGGTGCAAATGTAAATGACTTTTTTATGACCACCTACGATTTAAAAACGATAGATGTTCCGGATTCTAATACAGCCTTAGAATTAGAAATTCCAGTTCTTCTTACTTCTGGTATGACACTTTCAAAATACGCTGAAGTTCGGGATATGATTTTCAATGATGGCTGTATTTATATAATTCTGGGTGAGAACAACATTAAAGGTCTTAATGGTAGTCTTACTGATGATGAAATTACTAATTTTGCCGATTATTCTCTTTACAGCCGTGGAGCTTTGATTGAATTTAATCCGGAGACAAACGGAGTTCGTTCTACAGGATTTACAAATGACTGTATTTCTAACAGTAATATGAGTCTATATCTTGGAGCAGATGACTGTGGTCCTCTTTATAGCGAAAGTGAAAATTTTGAAAGTTATGTGCCAATTTCTCCTAGTGTTATTATCAAGGATGTAAAAGAGGGAGGTGAAGTAGGAGATCTTAACGGAACTTCAATTAGCAGATATTTCCCTAAGGTTTACGGTACTTCTTCTCTTGATATTCCTGAAGACCCTCAGAATGCAGCCTTTGTCGGTCCTCAAAAAATTATCGGAATAAAACCAAAACGTCTTGTTGTAACTGACGGTGGTATTTTCTTCTACACTCATACAGACGGTGGATTAAGGCTTAAAGAAGTTAACCGTCTTGTTACAGTAGATCTTGAAAACTTTATAATCGAAAGCATAAAAACTTCTTCTGAATATGATTTCTCTGAGGTTTTGGAAACTGATGGAGAACAAAGTAATGTTCTAAAATTATTTAATTTTGGATGGGTTGGAATTACTTCTTCCCAGGATTCTGGAGATCATATGTATATTGAAGGTATTTATGCTTATGGCTATGAAGATAATAACGGTGGTGAATGGGTGCCGATGACTGATAGTTCTGCTTCAATGTTCCTTTATATGCTCAAGGAAGAATAGGGCTAAATATGAAAGCTTTTGTGCCGTCTGCCGCTGGGCCTGAAGAGGGATTTTCTGGAAAGAATGCAGTAAGGAAGGCCGGTAAAAAATCTTCCGGAAATATCCGGGGAAAAGAGCCTCTTATCAGCGTTTGCATTCCGGTTTATGAAACAGAAAAGTTTCTTACCCTCTGCCTGCGGTCCGTTTGTCTTCAGGATTTTGAAAACTTTGAAATTCTGGTGGCAAGCGACAAAAGCCCCGGAAAGGACGAAAAGGGCAGGTCGGCAAAAAAGATAAGTGCTCTTGCAAAAAAAGAGTGCAGAATTTTAAGAAAAAAGGCGGGGCTTCCCCCTGTGGAAATCCGCTTTTTTGAGCACAGCGAAAACCGGGGTTGTGTGGAAATCAGGCGGACTCTTGTTTTTCAGGCAAGAGGAAAATATATTACCATGCTTGACAGTGACGACTGTCTGAAAGAAGGGGCTCTTTCCTCCTTTTATCAGGCGGCTCAGGATTATCAGGCGGATATAGTTCACGCCCGCTTTCTTTCCGGCACTTTTGACCAGGAAGGTCTTTTTACTCCTTCTAAGGTGAACAAGTGCGGAAAGATATTTATAGGTTTAAAAAGCGGCAGGGAGATTCTTTCTTCCTGGCTTTCAGGACTTTACAACGGAAACGTGTGCGGAAAACTGATTTTAAGGGAGCTTTACCTTAAGGCTTTTGAAAATATTCCCTACACGGAATGCAATATGGCGGATGACTTTCTGATTTACTTCTTTGTGGCCATAACTGCTTCTACTTATGTGGGAATTGACCAGGAGCTTTACCTCTACCGCATAGACAGCGGCATGTCTTCTGTACGAAAGATCGAAAGCCTTGAAAGGTGGAGGATGATTTGCAGTGCTTCCGGAGTCTTCACTGTGATTTCCAGCTGGCTTAAAGAGAAGAATTTTTCTTTAAGTAAGGAAGAAAAAAAAGATCTTGGAGAGCAGGCCCTCTTCTATGTGGCAAACAACCTTAATCAGCTTAAGTGCGTGCTTGCCCCGGAAATTAAGGAAGATGCAATGGCAATGCTCAAAGATTACTGGGGTCAGCATCTTGTGGAAGAGGTGGAAAATGCTATGGCACAAAAGGCAAAGGTTATGGCACAAAAGGCAAATGCCGCGGAATAAAAAATGCGGCTGAGAAATGGTGTAAAGACCGTCGTTTGTAAAAGACAGGGTAAAACGCCATTCGTAATATGGAAAAAAGAATTATAGACTGGTAAACAGCCTAAAAATAAGACAGCCTAAAAATTGCTTTCGCAATTTTTAAGAAATTTTATTATACGTCTGGTCAAGGCACGTTACACTTAAAGCCTTGACTCAGCCGTTTTACAGGTTGATAAAAAATTATCAACCTGTAATCAGGAAGCAGCACAGCTGCTTCTTATATTTGTAAAGCTAAAAATCGCTGTCGCGATTTTTTTAACGCTTTGCTATTTGACACAGGCCGCCAGCGGCCTATCACAGGAGAAGATATGAGAAACTTGGGAAAAATTGCAGGTTTTACAGTTCTGCTTATGGCTCTGCTTGCAGGCTGTTCAAATGTAACTGAAGCAAAGAAATCAGAAGCTTCTGGAAAAAAGACTTCTGACTCTGTTACAGTGAGTGGAAAAGTGCTTTTTGCTTATCAGAAGCAGAATTCTGCCCGTTCAGCAGTTACTTCCTTCAATATGGAAACTGTTACCGGACTGAGACATGAATGGAAGCTTTTTGCCGTAAATATTCAAACCGGAAATGAAGTAGAGGGAATTGTAAATGATGATTTGACCTTCTCTCTGGAACTGAATCAGCTTGGTACTTGGCGCCCGTATCTTTCACTGTTTTTTTATACAGATGAAGAAGAATCTGCAGAAGTCTTTTCCAGCGATGAATCCTTAGAAATTAAAATAGAGTCTTTCTCTTCTCCTGTGGAAGCTATAGACTTAATTCTTTATCCTCGCTCTAATGAGCAGATAAAAGGTTCTATAAATCTTACTATTTATGATTATACAAGTGGTGCAAAAATAAGTACTGTTCGCTATTATGCCACTGATTATTATTCAGAAAATAACAATCCTACTGATCCAAATGATTCCCAGATGGAAAAAGTTATTCAGGATACTACAGTAGTTTTTAGCGGAGACTCTGTAAACGATAATCAAATCGGTTATGTAAATCTTAATCTGACAGATATTAATGCCGGATGCTATGAGTTTTCTTTTTTCTTTGAAGATTCTGAAGGTACTGAGCTTTATTCCTGCAAGGAATCTATAGTTGTTTTAAGCGGCTTTACCACTGATGCCTGGTTTGGTGAAGGAAGTCACCTTAAAAAGGCGGATGACGGCTCTATAATTTTTAAGATTACAGATGCAGATATTGAAAATAATCTTTCCGGCTTTGCCAAAGAAAGTCCCCTTTATGTTTTTGATAAAGGCATAGATGGAACTTATTCTTTCTATAATGCTGAAAACAAAGAGTCTGGAAGTGAGTTTGCTACTTCAAAATCAAAGAATTTCTCCTTTGACAGTAATGGAAACCTTTATGTTCTTTCTTACACAGCAAATTCTGGTGAAACAGCAAGTGCCAGGGTATACAGCAATAATGCTGATTTTGATTCAGCTTCTCTTTACTCTCTGGCGACACCTTCCTATACACCTTCTGATTATGGACTTGCAGTAGACCGGGCTAATGATAAATTTTACAGCTGGTTTACAAATTATGATATTTCCAGGGGACAGACCATAGATATTTTTTATTATCCTGACTATATTGAAAATCACCAGGCTCCGGCTACGGGTGAAGTTCCTGAAAACATCCAGTTCAGTATTAACTGCAGGGGCCATTTTTCTTCAGATTACCTTACAAGCAAGGATTTTAAGCACAAAAAAATTGTGATTTATAACGATACCCTTTACGATTTACTGGAATATTCTTATAATGGTGGTCAAAAATACTATAATATCTATGCAATTAATATTTCTTCATTAAAAGAGGGCTCAGAAATTCTTTTAACCAGCAAAGATTGTATTGCAGGAGACCTTTTCTGCGAGTATCAGGGAAAGGCAAAAGCAACTGTGGCTACGGATATGCTTTATCAGGAAAACTTTCTTTATGTTCTTGGAAAGGCTTACTGCATGAAATATGGAAATGGACTCAATGAGTATTCTTTTGAAAGCCGTGGTTTACTTTTAAGAGTGGATTCTTTTACTGGAAAGACAAGCAGTTTAGGCTGGCTTCAGAATGCTGATTATTATGAAGGAAAAGCTTTTAATCCTTCTGTGGTTTTAGATTTTCCGGGAAGTGAGCCATATAATTTGTATGATGTTTTCTTTGGTGGGGACAATGTCTCTACTAACCCGAGTATTCCTTCTGAAGCTGTTCCTGTTTATGGCGATCAGGAAGTTAACGGACCGAGAGAGATAGTAAAACTTTCATCAAAGGTAGTCTGGATAAATTATTGTCGTTTTAACGGTTATGATCCGGCAAATCTTTCTCCGGAAACAAGGGTTCTTCAGATTCCTACTCTGGAAGGTATTGATCCTGAAAAGGCTGGAGAAGAGACAGTTTTCCTTGGTCCTGAAAGCTTTATTGCTTTAAAGCCTAAAAAACTTGTAATTGCCGATAACGGAATTGCTTTTTACACTGATGATGACGGTCTTTGGGGCTACAAAAATCAGAACCGCATTGTTACAGTAGATCTTGAGCATTTTTTTATTGAAAGCACAGAAAATGCAGGCGTTAATTTTAATGACGTGATAAGTAATAATATAGTTCTAAGGGCGTCAGGTTTTGGTATTGATTTTATGGGAACATATTTAACAAGTGAATATACGCATCCGAATACGAATACGAATTCTTCTGATAGTGATTATTCTTTACCACAGCTTTATAATGCTCTGTGGAAAGCAGAAAATGATGGTGATTCGATTACATCTGATACACTCGTTATTGGTTTTGAATGCAAAGATAATGATTAAGAGAAGGCTTTTAAAATGAAAAAATCGCCATTTTTTGCAGAAAAAGCTTCTAGCTTGATTTGGAGTGTGTTGAATGGGCGGGTTTGGCAGAATGGAAAGTGAGCGTGGAGGGGGCAGAAAGCGCAGGGTAACTTTTGTTCCCAGAGAACCTCTGATTTCTGTCTGCATTCCGGTTTACAACACTGAGCCTTTTCTTGCCCAGTGCCTGCGTTCTGTAATCAGACAGGATTTTCCTTACTTTGAAGTGGTGCTG
This sequence comes from Treponema sp., assembly GCA_024693915.1. Lineage (GTDB taxonomy): Bacteria > Spirochaetota > Spirochaetia > Treponematales > Treponemataceae > Treponema_D. The sequence goes on along the minus strand of JAILKG010000194.1, from coordinate 4,442 downwards.
GTAAGTGATGCCAGCCGGGGAAAGGACCAGAAGGGAAGGTCTGCAAAAAAAATTGTTCATCTTATGCAGAAGGAGTGTGACAGCCTTAGAAAGGCAGCCTGTCTTCCTCCTGTAAAGCTTAAGCTTATAGAACACAAGGAAAACCGCGGTCTGATAGAAGTGCGCCGTACCCTCTGCTATGAGGCAAAGGCATTTTTTATGACACAGCTGGATAGCGATGATCAGCTGGAGGAAGGGGCTCTTTCTTCTCTTTTTAATGCCGCAATGACAGGGGTCGGCGGTAACTATGAGTCAGGCACATCAGCGGAGGGCTTTTCAACAGGCGATGCTTCTTTTTCTGCTGATTCTGCCCAGGCAGACCAAAAGTCGGCTGCTCAGTCTGGTAATCAGACAGGTGCTCAGTGCGGTGCTCAGGCTCCTGCCCCTCTTTATGAAAATCTTCCTGATCTGGAATCTTTTGTCGACATAGTTCACGGTACTTCCACAGCGGGAACTTTTTCTGAAGACGGAACTTTTACTCCTTCAAAAGTAAACCGCTACGGAAAGATTTTCTATGGAAAAATTGAGGGCAGAGAACTTTTTCGCCGCTGGTTTTTGGACGGTGATTTTACAGCTAATACCTGGGGAAAACTTATAAAGCGCCGCCTCTGGCTTAAGGCCTACGAAAGCATTCCCTATACTCAGTGTAATGTAGCGGACGACCTTCTGCTTTTTTTCTTTCTGGCACAGGAAGCAAAAAACTATCTTGGAATTCAGAATAATGTTTACCTCTATCGGGTTGATTCAGGAATGACCAGTCACAGAAAAATCGATACTATTCACAAGTGGAAGATGGTCTGTTCCACAGCCAGCGTTTTTAGTGTGCTTTCCTCCTGGGCTCAGGAAGATGAAAAAAGACTTGCTCCCGACGAACTTGAAATGCTTAAGGCAATGACAAGAACTTATCTATTAAACAACATTAAGCAGATGAGGGATAGGGTCATTCCTGAGCTCATGGAAGAAGCCCGCTCTCTTTTATGCGAATACTGGGGAGAAAGTTTTGTTAGGCTGGCGGAAGAGGCTCTGGATAAAAATGAGAATAAAGCCAGTTCGGAAATTGTAGCCGGTCAGTAGAGTGGTTGACTCCAGGGAGACTGTCCTACTGCTTTCAGTCAGAACTTATTTTTCCGCTACAGTAAAGTAGGCGGTTTCTGTCTGCCAGTCAAAAAGCATGTTTTCAGCTGCATTTTGCAAAAGGGAAATCAGTTTTTTTAGTTCCAGTGTGCCCATTTCCTGAACAATTTTGTTTGCATAGGAAGAAGTGGCTGTGTCGAACCATTTTTGAATTTCTGTCTGGCTTATGCGCCTTTTTTCCTTCATGATTTTTGAAGCATAGTTTACTTTAAAGCCTTTTTTTTCAAAGGCCTGTAGAATTGTCTGAGAGTTCCAGTTAAAAAGGCTGTTCTGACTGTCGTTAAAAAATGCGTTTTCTGCTTCTTCCATTTTGTTCAGGGCTTCCTCATAAGGAGCAGAGGCAGCTGGAGTCAAAATTTGTTCTCTTATCAGGCGGGAAATCCTCTGTCCGTTTGCAGGAATTTTCTGGCTGATAATAATCTTCCAGTCTTTTGCAAGGGGACTTTCTGTTCCTTCGTAGTTCTCACCGGCTGCTTCCTGATTTCTGTCTGCAAAGGCAGCTTCTCCTTCTTTTCTTCCCTGAAGTCTTTGGTTTTCGCTTTCGTATTTGTCGTAATCGTCAGCGTCGTATTTGATTCTGTCGCTGTCTTCGCTTTCCTGGGCAAAGCTTTTGAGTTTTTTGGGATTTGCAATTGAATCAAAGGCTTCTGCCATGGCTTCAATGGACTGTATGCTTATAAAAGGATCCCGGAAGAAAATTCGGTCAAAAATGCTTCCTTCGTACTGAAATTTAAAAATCAGATGATAAAACTCTTTTGGGGAAAGAAAAGCCTGGACTTCGGATTCGGGGCGGGAAAGAAGGACAGGTTTGTCCAGATCTCCCAGGGTTCTGGCGTACTGCAAAAGAACTTCCATTCCTTTTTTATTTCTGCAGACACCGCAGGTAACTCCCTCAGGGGTTTTCCTTTCAACTTCCCAGAGGAGAAGACCGTCGTCCGCGTTCCAGATAAGGCTTCTGTGGTGGCGGACAAGGGCGGCCATGGAAACCATTGTGTCTCTGATGGAAAGGAGAACTTCTGCCCTGTTGGAGTCCAGTCTGCTTCTCCACTGCTTGTCTGCTTTTTCCAGTGCTCCTTCTCTTGCTCCGTCTTTTGGGCTGAAAGTGAGATTTTCTTCTTTTTTATCTGTGCCGCCCTTAAAATGCTCGGAAATCCACCATTCGCTGATTGGGTTTGCTCCGAATTCTGAAGTTGCGCAGCTTTTTGCCGTTGGGGAACGACTTCCACGAAATTCCATGTCTGAATCCGCATTCTTTGAACCTGTTTTTGCGCTGTCCAGGGGCTGGGGATGTTCCAGAATTGCCGCAATCTGAAGTTCCCTGCGGCTTAAAACATCGTCACGAATCTGTTTTTCGTAGCCCTGGGTGCTTGGTGTGTAGAAAACCCGCCCCATCAGTGCGTCTGGCAGATATTGCTGGGCAACCCAGTGGTCTCTGTAGGCGTGTGGGTAGAGGTAACCTGCTCCGTGGCCAAAACCTTCTGCGTCTCGGGAGGAGTCTTTTAAGTGGTTAGGAACTTCTGCGTCCTCTTTTTCAACGGAAGCCAGGGCATCAAAAAATGCCATGGAAGAGTTTGACTTTGGCGCAGTTGAAAGAAAGAGAGCAGCGTGGGCAAGAAAATATCTTCCTTCCGGCAGTCCTACCCGGTCAAAGGCGGCTGCACAGCTTTCTACAATTGTGATTGCATTTGGGGAGGCAAGTCCCGTGTCTTCGCAGGCGGATATGAGCATGCGGCGGAAAATAAAGTGAGGGTCTTCTCCGGCACGAACCATTCTGGCAAGCCAGTACATTGCGGCATCTGGGTCCCGCCCTCTTAAGGATTTTATAAAAGCACTGATGATGTCGTAGTGATAGTCTCCGTCCCGGTCGTATAGAACGACTTTTTTCTGAATAGATTCTTCGCAGGCTTCTTTCGAAATAAAAATTGTGGAGCCTGGAGCCGGTACTGGGGGATTTGCTTCTGGATTCCAGTTTTCCGGAGTTGTTTCTACTGCAAGTTCAAGGGCATTTAAAAGCGACCGGGCATCTCCGTTGGCAGTCTGAATCAGGTGTTCAAGAGCCCCTTCTTCAAATTTTATGTTCCAGCGGCCGTAGCCCCTTGTTTCGTCTTTTAAAGCCTGGTCGGCTGCCTTTTTTAAGTCTTCTTCGGTGAGAGGCTTGAGCTGGAAGACACGGGAGCGGCTTACAAGAGCCTTGTTTACTTCAAAAAAAGGATTTTCCGTTGTAGCGCCGATTAAAATTATGGTTCCATTTTCTACCCAGGGAAGGAGGGCATCCTGCTGGCTTTTGTTCCAGCGGTGAACTTCGTCGACAAAAAGAATTGTTCTTCGTCCGTAAAGATTGTAATAATCTTCTGCCTGTTTTATTGAATTCCTAATGTCCTGGACACCGGTTAAAACGGCATTCAGGGTAATAAAATTAGATTTTGTGTGGTTTGCAATGACACGGGCAAGGGTCGTTTTTCCTGAGCCTGGAGGACCGTAAAAAATTACAGATGTCAGCTGGTCGGCAGCAATTGCCCTTCTTAAGAGCCTGCCCTTGCCGACTATGTGATCCTGTCCGATATACTCGTCAAGGTTGCGCGGTCGCATCCTGGCCGCAAGGGGTTCCCGCATTCCAGTTGAAGAAAAAAGAGTGTCATTTGCCATAGGGAAATTATAGCACAAAAATGAAAAAGTTTATTAAACTTTATCCAGGTATTTTATAAAATTTGCTTGCTGCCTCTTCCACTGAAAGTTGTGCTATTCGTTTTTCAAAGCAAGAACTTCTTCCAAAGAAAGGCCCAGGACTTGTGAAATTTGTTCTGGTGAGGCAACCTTCATCTTGAGGAGGTTTTTAGCAGACTCAAGTGCTTTGTGTTTTTGACCTAGTAATTCACCTTCTTTTAGGCCTGCTTTTCGACCCGTTTCGAGACCTTTTTCATAGGCATATGTTTTTTCTCTTTCCAAATCCATAAACTGCCTCTTTATTTGAAAATCCTTTTTTGCTTCTGACACAAGTCTGAGAATCCTTTCTGAAAAATCAGAGCTGCTCTGGTTACTGTTAATGAGTTTAAGAAAGGCTTGCTGTTCTTTATTTAGTATTTTATTACAGTTTTTAGCAATAAAAAAGTATTTATAAGAACGGTCCTGCATATATATGGAGGGATTTTCACATGACCGGATTTTAAGCAATCTACATCTATTACACCCTGATAATATCTGGCTCTTTCAGGAAGTTCCTTTGTATCGCAGGCCTGCATCTCAACATTAAAGGCCTGATTAGAGTTTTT
>JAILKG010000138.1 GCA_024693915.1 Treponema sp. | reverse complement strand
AAGTTTGCGGTGGTTGAGGTTCTCGTCCGAAGGCGCGAAGCAACCACCATATATAGTGTAAATGGTCATTACTTCGCTTCGCTCCGTGCGCAAGCGGGCGACAGGCTCAATGACCGCAGTCACTAAACTTATTAGACAGCCACTTTTTTTATGCCCAAGACACAATTCTAAATCGGTCACAATTCTAAACTGGTCACAATTCTAAATCGTTCTCTTTTCCAACCCCTGCCCATCTTTGTCCTAGGCCATTCTACAATAAGAGGCAGTTTTATAATTTCATAGATTTTATTTCCACTTTATTATACAATAGCCCTTATGAAAAATATCAAAAAGAACTCTTTTTTTGTAACACTTGCAGCCGTAATCATCGTTGTATATGTTATTTTTGCTGTAAAACCATTAAATGAAGAATTCCATTTTATTCCAGTGTGGAAAATTGATGTTTCAAACCCGCCTGTAAGCAAAAATGAAGATAATCAGAAAACATTTCCCTTCAAGCTTATGCAGACTTTAGGATATTTCACAGAAGATGGAAAAGTCACTGTATTTAAGACTTTCCCTTACAAAGCTTCTATTTCAGATTCCTTCTTTGCAAGCTACAGAGAGAACAACGCTTCCTGCGATTTTTATACTCCGGAAGAAAAAAAAGCAGGAACAATCAGCGAAAAAGGATTCCCAATGTTCGACCAGGACAGAATTTTTGTTTTTCTGCCGGGAGGTTCATCTTTTGTCCGCCTTTCACAGGAAGGAAAACGTCTCTGGGAATTTGAAAGCTCTTCTCCAATTACAGCATTTGATTCTTCAAGAGCAGGAAACGCAGCTGGTTTTGCAGACGGCTCCATCACCCAGTTTTCTCCAGAGGGAAGCATAGTTCAGCAGTTTTCTCCCGGAGGAAGCGAGTTCAACATCATTTCCGGAGTTGCAATTTCCAACAACGGTAACTTTATAGCCTCTGTTTCAGGACAGAACAAAGAAAGATTCGTTCTCGCCAAAAAAGAGGATGCCCATTCCAAAATCGTTTTTCACGAATTTACAGACAACTCAAGGCCATACCAAAAGCTTGTAAAATTTTCTGCCGATGATTCCAAAGTCTACTACGATTTTGACGGAAAACTGGGAATCCTTGATACGGAAAAATATTCTTCCCGCCATATCAAAATCAAGGGACAGGCAATCAGCATTAGGGAAAGCGATCTTTGCGTTTTTGTACTCACAAAAGAGGGAGAAAACTATACTGTTTACGTTCTGGAAAAAAACTCAAGCCTGGTTGGAAAGTTTTCTTACAAGGCCAGCGCATCCTTTATTCAGACCGACGAAAACTCCCTATATATAGGAAAAGATTCATCAATCTCTAAAATCAATATCGTAAAAAGGTAGTAAAAAACATGAAACTCCCATTGGTAAATAAATCTTTCAAAAAAAATATCAGCAGACTACTATCCATTCTGATTCTGCTAAAATCATCTTTTTCAGCCTTTGCCTACGACTGGCCACAGGCAAATCCTCTTTTCAGTTCATTTTTCGGACAGTTCAGAGGTTCTACAATCAGCAGCTCCCTTATTTTCAGCGAAACTTCTGAAATCAAGGCCTGTGAACAGGGAAAAGCGATTCTTTATATCAGGGAATACCAGGACGACACAGATTTCTTTCCTTCAACTCTAGGAAATGCCCTGATAATAAGCCACTCCGATAATCTGGTAACAATTTACGGAAATCTTGAGAAAGATTCTACATCGGAAGAAATACTTTCAAAACCAGAAATCGAAAAGGGTGAAGTAATCGCCACCAGCGGAGATTCTTCCTGGCACGAGGGACAGAGCGCCCTGGAACTTCTTGTTGTGGACACAAAAAGCAATGTCTCAATTAATCCCCGTCTTCTTATGCCAAGAAACGTAAAGGAAGAACAGCTTTATATCAGCGGAGTACTGCTGCAGAACAGAAACGGGACTTATTACGATATAACAAAGCAAAACTACCTTCCTGCCGGAAGTTACAGAGTTTACAGAAAAAGACAGGCTCTGGCTGTTCCATACAAATCCAGAGTTTCAATAAACGGGGCTCTTTCTGACGAAATAAGCTACGATGTTCTTCGTCAGGACGGAAACCTGCTCTGCGTATCAGGAAAGAGAAACTACCCCAGATCAGTTCTTTATCCCAACGAGAATCTTCACCTTACAGGAGAGGTAACCTTTGCCCCTGGAAAGAACCTGCTTCAAATTGCCCTTTCTGATTTCAGCGGAAAAGAAGTTCAGCAGAGCTTTACAATTAACAACTACTAAAAAAAAGGCTTTTTTTGAGGAAAGAGTCCTTAAAAAAAGCCTGTCATAAATTTTTCTAAGCCTGTAATAACTTGAATAATTAAAATCAGTTGCAGGCTTTGGCTATAATCCCACCACCCAGAATAATTCCATCTTCAGAATAGAGAACGGCTGACTGTCCGGGAGCAACGGCCCTCTGTTCATCATAAAATGTGATTTTCCATGGCTGTCCCACAAAGTTTTCACCTTCCTGAGGGCTATATTTTTCTACACGAACCTTTACAGGACGGGAAGCAAGACGGATTTTTACCAGAGCTTCAAAAGCATCAGGACTTTCAACATTTCCTGGCCATACAAAATCATCCGCAATAAGGTATTTTGAGTTCAACTGGTCGTTATCTGCAAGAACTACCAGATTATTTTTTGCATCAATTGAGTGAACATAAAGAGGTCTGGTGGAACTTACGCCCAGTCCCCTTCTCTGACCAACTGTATAATGCTCAATTCCCCGGTGACGGCCAAGAACTTTTCCATCAAGATCGATTATATCTCCAGGCACAGAAGGTTTATCAGAAAAAAGAAGATCAAAGTATTCTTCAGGAACAAAATCCTGGCTTTCTTCCCTTTCAGCTGCCTTAAGGCCTCTTTCATGAGCCAGGGTAAATACTTCTTTTTTGGACATGTCTGCCAGAGGAAAGCGAACCTTTTCCAAAATCTGAGAAGGAACTCTGTATAAGAAATATGTCTGGTCTTTAGACTGATCCAGGGCTGTGTGAATCATGCAGGGACGAATGTCACTTCCAAAAAGCCCCTTTTCTGGCCTGACAATTTTTGCGTAATGTCCCGTACAAAAATAGTCGTATTCAATTCCAAGATTTTTTACACCTGACAAAAGAGCTCCGAATTTCACGGAGTGATTACAACGGATACAAGGATTTGGAGTACGGCCGCTTCTGTATTCAGCCTTAAAATATTCAAGAACTTCCTGGCGATAAGTTTCCTTTACATCAATAACGTGGTATTCAATTCCTTCAGCCTTGCAAAAAGACCGGCATTCTTCTATATCAGTAAGTTCCCCTGGACCGTAGCATGAATCATGAAGAGTTTTTCCCCCTGACAAATCAGGAAGACGCCCATCCCACAATGACATGGTAACACCAATTACCTGACAGCCCCTTTCTTTCAGCAAAAGCGCAGTCAGCGTAGAATCTACACCGCCTGAAAGACCAACTACAACCTTATCGCCCTTTTTAGGCATATTTTCCTGAACAAAATCCATATGGCAATAATAAAATATTTATTTACCTTTTACAATACTAGGTAAAAAATATTTAAAAGGTCTGAAAGTCCCGGAAGATTCTGCCTGACAAAACTCTAAAAGTCGGAAGATTCTGCCTGCCACCTTATCAAAAGGTCTTCTTCACACATAAAGAACCCTCTAAACTGATGCACAATAAGCTGCTTTATGCTAGTATAGACCTATGGAAACTAACATGATTCTTTCGGCTTCCGGCTGGCGCAAAGTTTTTGCAATCTCCGGACAGGAACAAGACAAAACTTCGATGATCGGAGAAAAAAATATTGCAATTTCCGTTTTTTCCAGCCTGGTTTTTCAGGAATATGTAAAAGAGAAAAGCGGAAAAAAAGAACCTGTAATCGTTCTGGGAATGGATGCCCGTCCTACAGGAAGCGCAATCTGCGAAGCGGCCATCAAAACCTTTGCAAAATGCGGAGTAAAGATTCACTTTTTAGGAATTACAGCCGCTCCAGAAATTATGGCATACTCAAAAGCTTTTGACGGCTTTATGTATGTTTCTGCCAGTCACAATCCAATCGGTCACAATGGAATTAAATTCGGTCTTTCAAGCGGTGGCGTTCTGAACGCTAAAGAAAACGCCCTTCTGGTAGAAAAATTCAATGCCCTCTGCAATCAGGAAAAGGCAGAAAAAGAAGCATTTAAATATCTTGAAAACCTGGATGAAGAAAAACTTTCTTCTATATATAATTCACGAGAAATCTACAAAAAAGAAGCTCTTAAAGCATACGAAAACTTTCTTCATGAAACAATTACAGGAAGTTCAGACAAAGATCGTCAGACAGAAATTCTGGAACGCATAAAAAAAGGAATCTGCGAAAGAAAACTGGGAATCGTTTGCGACATGAACGGTTCAGCCCGATCTGTCAGCGTAGACAGAGATTTTTTTGAAGGAATGGGACTGAATTTTTACGCAATCAACGACAAGGCAGGAAACATTGTTCACGAAATTATTCCGGAAAGCGAAAACCTGATTTATGTTGCAAAAGAAATGGAAAGGCTTCAGGCTCAGGGAAACACGGATGCTCTTTTAGGCTATATGCCTGACTGCGACGGAGACAGGGGAAACATAGTCTACTGGGATGAAAGCCAGAAAAAAGCCATAATTCTTAAGGCTCAGGAAGTTTTCAGCCTTTCCGTACTTTCAGAACTGGCCTTCCAGAGCTGGAAAAAAGAAGAAAAAATTGCAGTTGCCGTAAACTGTCCAACTTCAATGAGAATAAATGAAATCTGCAGAATCTTTAAGGCAGAACTTTTCAGGGCAGAAGTAGGAGAAGCAAACGTTGTAAATCTGGCTGCAGAAAAGAGAAGTCAGGGTTATTCAGTTCGAATTTTTGGAGAAGGCTCAAACGGAGGAACAATTACCTATCCTTCAGCAGTCCGGGATCCAATTAACACTCTTTTTGCCTTTATAAAACTCCTTTCAATCAGGGAACTTTATTCTGCCTGGTGCACAAAAGCCGGCCTTGCAGAAAAAGAATCTTACAGCCTTACAGATATTCTGGAAAGCATTCCGAAATACACAACAACCGGAGTTTCAGAAAAAGAAGCTGTCCTTCACATTCAGGATAAAAATCACGGTGAATTAAAGGCCCGTTTCCAGAAAATATTCGAAAAATCCTGGGAAGAAAAAAAAGCATCCCTTGAAAAATACGGCATTACAGGCTGGACATGTGCCATCACAAAGGGAACAAAAGAAACTAAGAATGCAAAAGACTTTTCAGAAAGCAAAAAAGGCGGCTTAAAAATTATCTTTTTGGACAAGGATAATAATGCCCTGGCCTTTTTCTGGATGAGGGGAAGCGGAACTGAACCTGTTTTCAGAATCATGGCAGATGCAAAGGGTGAAAAGAATCCTCTTGAAAAGGAACTTTTAGCCTGGGAAAGCCAGATGCTA
>JAILKG010000119.1 GCA_024693915.1 Treponema sp. | reverse complement strand
TGGACGACGACATGGACATTCAGGAAGACTTTGTAAAATATCTTTTGAACTGGGCACTTACAAAATGCCGCGCTGACCTTGAATTCTTTGATAAGAGAATTCAGCCTGGCCTTATCGAAAGCCTTACAAAAGTAGCTAATGCAAAGTTTGTTCGTATTTCTTATACAGATGCAATCGCAAAACTAGAAGAAGCAGCTGCAAACGGTGCTAAGTTCGAATTCAAGCCTTACTGGGGCTGTGACATTGCAACAGAACACGAACGCTACCTTACAGAAAAGATTTTCGGCTGCCCTGTAATGGTATTCAACTATCCAAAAGAGATCAAATCCTTCTATATGAAACAGAATGATGACGGAAAAACCGTAAAGGCAGTTGACGTTCTGGTTCCTGGAATCGGTGAACTTATCGGCGGTTCTGAACGCGAAGAAGACTACGATAAACTCTGTGCAGAAATCGAACGCCGGGGAATGGATAAATCAATCTACGACTGGTATCTGGACCTTAGAAAGTTTGGTACAGTTCCACACTCAGGATTCGGTCTCGGATTTGAACGCCTTATCCGTTACGTAACAGGTATGGAAAACATTCGCGATGTAATTCCATATCCACGGGCTCCAAAACTGGCAGACTTTTAAAAACAGGCGAAGTTTTTTTTAAGGGTCCTCCCTAAGGAGAGGGGGTACAGTCAGGCATAGCCTGCCTGTACGCATTTTGGTGGAGAATCCTAAATCGACCTGCTGTTGCAGCTCGATTTTTAACGGATTTCCGATAAGAGCGGGGGGAGACTTCCCCCTCCTGTATTTAGTAATTTGCAATCGGGCTGACCCAGGTTTTTCTTCGATTTATGGAATATGAAAAGCGACAATGACAATTTTAATGCAAAAAAACTTCTCACCCGCTTTGGACAGTTTTTGTACCTTTCTATTTCCAACTTTACAAAAAACTCTCTGTGGGAAAGTGCTTCTGCCTGCGCTTTTGGCTTTATTTTTTCTTTTATCCCCGTAACCCTGATTATTTTTACGGTTTTAGTTGGGATAATTCAAGTTTACCCCAGCATTTACAATTTTATAATCAATTTTGCAAGCGAAATTGAAACCATTGTGAACATCATGCCCCTTTTGAACAGGCTGATGGAGATGCGCTCGGTAAAATCCTTTAACATCTTTCTTGCAGTCTGGGTTATCTGGATGGCACGAAAGCTTTTTAACTCCATAATCATTTCGGTAAATAAGGTTTTCCGCTCCCAGAGCAAGCGAAAATCCTGGTTCAATCAGCTTTTGACTTTTATAAGCGAGTTTGCCGCAACCCTGATTGTGGCGCTCATAATAATTGTGGCATTCGCCTTTACCCGGATACTGAATCTTCCTCTCTTTCAGACTATTCTTTCAAATTTTCCTCTTCTTTTTAGGCAGAGTTCCCACAATATCGGTATCTTTATTCTTTATTTTGTACTTTTTTTCTGCACGGTGATTGCCTACCGCATGATTCCTGGAACAAAACCCCGCTGGAAAAGATGTATTTTTTATGCCGCCCTGTGTACAATTATCTTTTTTGTACTTTCTTACTTCATAAACCTCTTTATGAATGTTACAAACTACAACACCATCTACGGAACCATCAGTTCCCTGGTTCTTCTTATGATGAAGGTCTACCTTTTCTTTGTAATTTTCCTTTTCTGCGCCCAGATGATTTTTGTTTCCCAGTTTTTTGACACCCTGCTGCGCTCTGAAATCTACCAGCTGCCAACCTCTGAATCAAAGGGCTGGGGAAATTATCTTCGCCGCTTTCTTTTTATAAATCCTTCCCAGATTCAATCTGAGGAAAACACTGTTTCCCTAAAAGCCGGCGATATTCTTTTTAGAAAGGGTGACAAGGTAGATTTTGTTTACTACATCAAAAGCGGAACAATCGAAGAATGCCAAGATGAGCAAAAAGAAAAAGCGGAATGCAGCCTCTTTTCAAAAGGAAGTTTTTTAGGGGACGTTCAGTGCATTCTAAATGAGGGCTATAACGCCACTTCCAGGGCTGTAACAGACTGCGAACTTATTTCCTTTAGAGCGGAAGAGTTTATGCAGATTATCGAAAAAAGCCACCATGCCGCAAGAAAGGCCATTTCAAAAATTTCTGAATATACAGAAGGCGCCTACGCCGGAGAAGATGAAGGGGAGATTTAAGGCCCTTAGAACCGCGTAACCCTCACACCAAAATTTTCGTCAATAACAAGAACTTCACCCCGTACAAGTTTTCCGCCTTTTTTCGATTCTGCCATAAAAACCTCTTGATTATTAATATAGTGCAGAATTGTAAATCTTCAAGATTTTTGATAAAATAGATAATATTTTAACAGGTCGCATTAAAGGCTGAAATTATTCGGCATAAGCGGCAAATATTTTATAGGATTTTTTATGTCACGCTCAAAGATTGTTGTTTTGGATTTTGGAAGCCAGTACGCTCATCTTATTGCAAAAAGATTCCGCATGCTGGGCTATTATTCAGAAATTGCCCTTCCTTCAACAGACCTGGACGTTTTTGAAAACTGTAAGGGAATCGTTTTTTCAGGAGGGCCTTCTTCCGTTTACGAGGAAAACATTCCTGACTTCAACGAAAAAATCCTGGAGCTGGACTTACCGATTTTAGGACTCTGCTACGGCCACCAGTTAATTTCCAAATGCTACGGCGGAAAAGTTGGAAAGGCTGAGGTTGGTGAATTCGGCTTTGCAGAGCTGAACTTAAACCCAGAAGTAAAATCTCCTCTTTTTGAAGGAATAGAAGCAAAACAGCAGGTCTGGATGAGCCACCAGGACGGTGTTCTTTCCCTGGCAGATGGATTTGAAGTTGTGGGAAGCACAAAAGACTGCCCTTACGCTGCCCTCCAGAACCTTTCTAAAAAGCGCTTTTCCCTCCAGTGCCACTGCGAAGTAAAGGACACACCTTGCGGAACCCAGATTTTTGAAAACTTTGCAAAAATCTGCGGAATGGAGAAAAACTGGGACCAGGACACAGTTCTCCAGGTAATCCTTGAGGGAATTAAAAAAGACGCAGATGGAAGAAACGTTCTTCTTTTCCTTAGCGGTGGCGTAGACTCAACAATAACTTTTGCCCTTTTGAACAAGGCTTTGGGACAGGAAAGAGTTCTGGGGCTTCACATCGATAACGGCTTTATGCGCAAAAACGAAAGCGCAAATGTTGCAGAGGCTTACAGAAAGTTCGGCTTTAATAACTTTATCGTAGAAGACGCCTCAGAATCCTTCTTAAAGGCAATCGCCGGTCTTACGGACCCTCAGAAAAAGCGAATGGCTGTTGGAGAAAACTTTATCACAGTCCGCAACGAAGTTACTGCAAAACAGAAGCTGAATGACAGCTGGATGCTGGCCCAGGGAACCCTTTATCCGGATATCATAGAGTCCGGCGGTACAAAAAACTCTAAAACAATCAAAACTCATCATAACCGGGTTCAGGGAATTCAGGAACTTATCGCAAAAGGCCTTATCATTGAGCCAATAAAAGATTTGTACAAGGATGAAGTTCGGGCCATCGGTAAAAAACTTGGACTTTCTGACGAGCTTGTAATGCGCCACCCATTCCCGGGTCCAGGCCTTTCCATCAATGTTCTGTGTAACGACGGAAAAAGCTGGTCAGAAAAAGACCAGGAAGAATACACTGCCGCCCAGAAAGAGCTTAAGGAAGTTGTTCTGGACCATTTCTGCGAAAAATGCAGTGAGGGAATGACCCGCTCAGTTCTGCCAGTGCGCTCTGTAGGCGTTCAGGGAGACTTCAGAACCTACCGATTCCCTGCAGTGCTCACTTTTGCTCCTGAAGAAAACCAGAAAGAGGGCTTCTACCACATTCCTCACAAAAGAGATAAGGTGGAAGCCGCTTCCAGTGCAATCACAAACAGCGCAAAGTTCTTAAACCGCACCCTCATAAAGCTTTACCAGAAACCAGGTCTCAAAGACCAGGATTTACAGCTTCAGGAAGGCTACTGCGACAGACGCCGCTTAGACCAGCTGAGGGAAGTAGACAATATTGTTCTTACAGAACTTCACAATTCCGGCTGGTACAATAAGATTTTCCAGCACCTTACAATTGACCTGCCATACGCAAGCTCTAAAGACCACGCAACATTTGTTCTGCGCCCTGTCTGCTCAGAAGATGTAATGACAGCCCGCTTTGCATGGATTGACCAGGATGTAATGAAAAAAATTCTTTGCCAGATTGCAGAACTGGACTTTGTAGATGCAGTTTACATCGACTGCACCAATAAGCCGCCTGCAACTTTCGGCTGGGAGTAAGATAAATCTCCGGAAAGTAGCGGGCTGCAAAGCCTGCTCTACCCGAAAATAGAACAAGGTTCCAGAGTCTCTTGAAGGCCGGGTTTCTTTTTCCGATTTCCGGCCTCAGGCTTATGGCCTACAGCTTATGACCAAAAAGATAAAAAAAACAGTCTGCACCAGAAGGTACAGACTGTTTTTTTAGTTTAAACAATATTTTTTTATAGAATCTCCCCTTCTTATTCAGGGGATACATTCCAATAATATTTTAGTAATTTACAGGACCGTTACGAACTAGGCGCAAACCTGTGCTTGAAGAGTAACCAGTCATCTGCTGGCGGTAGTAAACTGTGAAACATTCATTCTGTGAATAGTTAAAGCCGCCGCCGCGTACCACGTGAACGTCGCCGGAAGAGCAAACTGGATCAGACTGATATTCAGTTGAATATGGAGCATAGAAGTCCCATACCCATTCTTCAACGTTTCCGCTCATATCGTAAAGACCACGGGCATTTGCCTTAAGGGAACCTACTGGAATTGGCTGGAAGTTGTTTGAAGTCAAAGTATTTGCTACTTCGTAGATATTTGAGCTTCCGCTGTAAAGTTCGTCATCTAACTGAGGATCACGGGCAGCGCATTCCCATTCAGCTTCTGTTGGAAGGCGGTAACCGTTTGCATTCCAGTTTACAGAAGCGTGATTCCATCTTGCTTTTTCCTCATTTGACATATAGCGTACATAATTAAAGTCAACGTTAGAAAAATTTACGCCTTCTACAGAATAAACAGGCTCAAGACCTTCTTTAATTGAGCGCAGGTTACAATATGCAATTGCAAACTGGAAGTTGATTGATACTGCAGGACAGTCAGCTGTTGGATAAACACGATAAGCAAGATTTGAGCTTGAATAACCGAAAACATCCTGGAATTCAGCGTCAGTTACTTCGTATTTAGCAATAAGATAGTTTTTATACATGTAAACGCTGTGTTTCTGATTTTCCATATCTGCATCAGTGTCGCAGCCCATTTCAAATGGCCATGCACCAATAAGAACAAAAGCAGGAGAGAATGTTACTTCGTAAGGACAGCCAAGATCTCCGTAAACAGAAACAGGAATAAGTCTTACAGTGTAAACAGAGTAGTCCATTTTATCAAAGTGAATGCCTGTATTTTTTACATCTTTATAATTTCCGCTGAAAACAACTTCGTCTGTATCAGCATTAACGATTTCAAGAATTGTAGCATTTTTGTTCTGCAAAGTGCTGTTGAAACCGTAGATTTCTGCTGAACCATAAAAATTCAATTTTTCACTTTTGTCATCATAATTTGCTTCAAAGTAAGAAACTTTTCCTGTACTTGCCCAGTATTCTTCAAAAGTAAGGGCGTTTGCTTCTGTAAGGTTTGCACCGTTTGACCAGGTAAGACCATTAAATGGAGCAGAATATGTTTCATCGTAGAAACCGAAACCTGTAAGAGTTTTCCATTCAAAAGATCCTGTAGAACTTGTTACAAATGCGTAGAAGTGATAATCGCCGCTGTTGAAGCAGGCAGCCTTTACTGCAGTCTGCCAGTTATTAGCCTGATCAAAAGTTCCTGTAAAGTAGCATGCCTGTCCGTAGTGAGCATTTCCTGACCATGACAATACATAAAGGTTTTCAGAAGCGTTGTTCTGACCATTATTCTGACCGGAAAGGCTTTCTACATGATTTGCACCAGATTCCCATACAAGGGCAGAAGAAATTGCAACTGCTGCACCAAGATTATAATCACCTGTCAAAGCCTTCCATTCAAAATCATTTGATGCGTGAACATCAAGAACCCAGCCATTGTCATAAGAACCGCGAACAGCTGTTGTCCAGGAATTACCTTCGTCAAAAGTTCCTGTAAAATAAACAGCCTGACCATAACCAGGGTTCAGGTTAGAAGAAATTCTGACTGTAGAAACAATAGATCTTGAAACTTCTACATCAGCAGCTTCAGAAAAGTTTTCCTGAATTTCAGTGTTAGAATTACATGCAGTAAAAATCACTGCTGCAATAAGAGCTAAAGAATAAACTTTTTTCAAATAATTAATCATTTTAACCTCGTTAAATTAATAATTTGTTAGAATCTAACATAGATATGGGATTATATGCAAGCCTTTTCAACTATTTTCCACTATTTTCTTTGTTTCTCTTTTACTTTGCGGCATAAATTTGCTATTTAGGGCTTTTTAGGGTATTTTTACACTATTTTCCTAATTTTTCTCTTATTTTACATCCATTGCAAAATCACATTTCTTCAGTTTTTTTTACTTAGCCCAAATTTCGTGTTTTATAATTCCAACTCAAAAATTGGCTCTCGGCGTGAACGCGCCAGCAAAAAGCGGCAGTACCGCTTCGCGGTGGCTGAGTGCTTTTTGTGTCGCAACATGAGCCTACGCCAATTTTTATTTATCGTAAATAACTCGAA
>JAILKG010000112.1 GCA_024693915.1 Treponema sp. | reverse complement strand
TCAATCCAGTACGAAAACGACGATGTAATGCGTCCAATCTGGGGTGATGACTACTCAATCTGTTGTTGTGTATCTGCAACAAAGACTGGTAAAGAAATGCAGTTCTTCGTACTGGATTGAAGATGTATCAATAGAAATCTTTGCGCAGTATTTGCGGAAGTTTTCTGGAAGTCTCTTTGAGTAGAGAACTGTCATGTTTGGTTCTGGAGAAGGACCCATGTTTTCCAATGTGTGGAGGAAGCGGTAGTCGTTCTTTGTTACCATTGAACGGCCGTCCTGTCCAAGACCACCAACTTCGAGAGTAGCCCAAATTGGGTGTCCAGAGAAGAGCTGGTTGTAAGATTCGATACGAGCAAAGCGAACCATACGGAACTTCATTACCATGTGGTCTACAAGTTCCTGTGCTTCTTCTTCTGTAAGAACTCCGTTCTTGATATCTCTTTCGATGTAAATGTCGAGGAATGTTGATACACGACCAACAGACATAGCAGCACCGTTCTGTGTCTTAACTGCGGCAAGGTAACCGAAGTAGAGCCACTGGAAAGCTTCACGAGCATTCTTAGCAGGCTTAGAAATATCAAATCCGTAGAGAGCAGCCATTTCTTTCATGCCCTTAAGAGCATTGATCTGGTCTGTTACTTCTTCGCGGAGTCGGCAAACATCTTCTGACATTGTTCCGTCACCGATGTTAGCAAAGTCTTCCTGCTTGTATTTGATAAGCTGGTCGATACCGTAAAGGGCGATACGGCGGTAGTCACCTACGATTCGTCCGCGTCCGTATGTATCAGGCAAACCTGTCAAAATGTGAGCTGAGCGAACTGCTCTGTGCTCTGGAGTATAGATATCAAATACACCCTGGTTGTGTGTTTTGTGATATTCTGTGAAGATTTTCTTGAGTTCTGGATCTACTTCATAACCGTACATTTCGCAAGACTGTACAGCCATGTTGATTCCACCGTAAGGCATGAATGCTCTTTTAAGTGGTTTGTCAGTCTGAAGACCAACTACTTTTTCAAGATCTTTTCCTTCTGGGCAGATATAAGCAGCCCCGTAAGCTGTAAGGCTTGTTACAACTTTTGTTTCAAGATCAAGAACGCCAGTTCTCTGTTTTCCGTCTTTACCAACGGAAACTTTGTTGTGCTCTTCTTTCTGAAGTTTCTGAAGTTCATCAAAAAGTTTTTCTGTAGCCTTTGTAGGACCTGCAAGGAATTTGCTGTCTCCATCATATGGAGTATAGTTGTTCTGGATAAAGTCACGTACATTGACTTCTTCTTTCCACAAACGTCCGGCAAAACCGTTCCATTCATCTTTCTGGATCATATCTGTACCTCTTATATAAAAATATATGGTTTTAGAAGGCGAAGCGCGCCACTTAAAGCTGTTTTTTAATACTTCCAGTGCCTGCGCAGTCGTCCCTTGCTTTTCTTAAGTAAATAATACTCCAAAAAATAGTGAATTACAACACAATGAAAAGGGAAAAAACGCTATATTTAGTGGAATTTTGATTTTTTTCTGAAATTTATTTTTTTTGACGAAAGGCATTTTTTGCAAAATGTATAAATATTAAAAAAAAGAATAATTATTGAAAAAAATGCATAAATTTACAAATACTAAAGAAGTAAAACAAGACTAAAGATATAAGAATGCCGGGTTCATTAAAAAGATATAGCAAAATTACCTTTCAGCGGGAAGTCACCGGCAAAAAAAGGCTGACTCGCTGGCGCTGGTGCAGAGCGTTTTTGTGTCGCAACATGAGCCTACGCCAATTTTTATTTATCGTAAATAACTCGAATTTCAGGCTATTTAGGTATGATTCGGTTTAAGGTGTTGTCGTGCTGGCGCCAGTTTTTGTCTACTTTTACCTGCAAATCCAGATCTACCTTAAAAGGAAATACATCCCTGATTTTTTCCATGGAGGCCTGGCGGATTGCCTTTATCATGGAAGCGCCCTTTCCGATTACCATACCCTTCTGGCTTTCCCTTTCCACGCAGAGAAAGGCCCTTACCCAGATTTTTCCATTGTTTCCCCGGCTTTCTAAGTCGGCAATATTCACATAAAGACAGTGAGGAAGTTCCTGAGTCAGGCGGTTAATTGCCTCTCCACGGATGATTTCAGAAATTCTGAAAGCAATATCCTGGTCGGTGTAAACATCTTCATCATATAAAGGAGGCTGAACAGGACTTATGGCATAAAGAGCTTTTAGAACTTCGTTAATTCCCTGATCATTTTTTGCGGACATTTCAAGAATACAGTTTTCTGCAAGGCCCGGTATATGGGAATGAACAAAATCTCTCGCCATTTTAACATCTGCTTCCCTGCAGTCGGTTTTGTTCAGGGCAACTACCAGACGGTCGCTGTATTTTGAAGCCAGGCTTGCATTCATTTCTTCCTCGCTGCCCGGCTGGCGGGTAGAGTCAATTATGTAAAGAATACAGTCAGCTCCTTCCAGCTGCTCTTCTGTTACAGACTTTAACAGGAGATTTAGTTTTTTTTCTGATTCGTGATAGCCCGGTGTATCTGCAAAAACAAGCTGTCCCAGGGAAGTATTTACAATTCCCCTGATTGCGTTGCGGGTTGTCTGCGGAATTGGAGAAACGATTGAAACCGGCTCCTGGCAGGCTGTATTTACAAATGTGGATTTTCCTGAGGAAGGACGGCCCAGAATTGCAACAAGGGCGGATTTTTCCCCGATATCAAGTGAGGCTGAAGTAGAGCTTCCCTTATTATTTCCAGTTTTACCACCTTTTTTATTGTCTTTATCGCTTTTATTATCGCCGGCAGTGGCAGAAACTTCTTTTTCTTCTGTCTCCGAAGTATTTTCAAAAAATGAAGAGACAAAGTTTTCCGGCAGCTGATCCTGCCCTTTTTTTTCAATATCGCTCATACAATGAAAATATCAGATTTTGGTGGAAATTAAAAGAGCCCGGAATAGAGTGAAATCGACCCTTTCCCCGGACTGGGCAAAGCATTTTAATTTTCAATATATAAAAAATCATACAAAAGCCAAAAAACGGGTCCCAGCGACGACGAAAATCAGGGAACCTTCCCCCCCGGGGTCCCGTCCCTAATTTTCGTCTGCGTCCCATTTTTTGGCTTTACCTGCTATTAATTTTTCATATATGGAACTGATATGCCTTTGCCCTGCCCGGAATATGAGCCAGCTCCACCCTACTCAAAAGAAAGGCGGATATGATAAAGGTATTCGTATTTATTTCTGGCCTCATTAATCTGGTTCGGAGCAATTGCTTTTCCACCTTGTCTTTTCTTAAAAACATCGTAATTATCTGTTCCAAACCAGCCTTTGGAATCAGTAAAAACAAGCTCCAGGTCATCAGCGCACATGGAAAAATCCCCCAGAAATGAACTGCAATTAATTTTTTCAAGAAGAGGAGATAGAATTATCTTTTTGATATTACAATTGGCAAAGAAAGGGGTAGATTCCAGATTTTTTGCGCTTTCAAGCATTTTTACGCAGCCACTTCTTCCGTCAGGGCAGAACAAAAGTTTTGTTCCATCAGCGGAATAAAGGAGTCCGTCATAAGAACAATAGGACGGGTTTCCTTCTTCTACAATTATTTCAGTCAAAGCTTTACAGGAAGAAAATACACCTAGCTTTATTTCTTCAACCGACTTTGGAATAAAAATTGATTTTAAAGCCTTGCAACCACTGAATGCATATTCCGGCACTATTTTAACACTTTTACCAAGGTTAACATTTTCAAGAGACCAGCAGCCGGCAAAAATTCCTTCGCTTCCGATAAAATTATCACTTCCCAATTTTTCAAAAGAATCAGGAAAAGAAATGCTCTTTAGTGAAGAACAGCCCATAAAAACTGTATCTCCAATTGTTTTAAGACTTTCAGGAATTGTTATGCTTTCCAACGCCTTACAATCTTTAAATGCCCCTGAACGAATAAATGTAACTCCTTCAGGAATTATTACGCTTACTGCATTTTTATCTGTAAGTGCAATAACATCTTTTCTGTCCTGAGACAGCATCAAATTTCCTTCATTTATAAAAGGATCGAGTCCTAGTTTTTCGCACCATTTTTTTAATGCGCTTTCAGTAAAAGAACCTCCTGAAATATCACTTTTCAAAACCGGATAAAAAATTTCACCATCTTCCCCAATTGCATGATCAAAATCAGAAAGTTTTTTTATTCTCTGACCATCCTTATCCAGAAGGAAGGCTGCTTCTTCATTATTTTTATCTTTGCATTCAATTGCATAGGTCATAAGATAATCCAGAGAATCTACACTTATTTTACCTTCAAAAGCGGCTAAATAAGCGCTTTCATATTTAACAATTCTTCCGTCATAAAAATCCGAAGGGTTTTTTCCTTCAAGAATCATTTTTTTTACAGGAAGAGCAAAAATTTCATCAATTCCTGAATCTATGTAACCTTTTACATCATCAATTGTACAAAATGAAATTTTATTCCCATACTCATCTGTCATAGTTCTTGTAGGATAAGTTTTTTTATCCCTGGGATCTTCATAAAAAGGCGGCTGCAGAGGGGCAAAAAAAGAGTCTATATCACTTCCATCTGTTTCAATCTTTCCCCAGACAAGGGAATAATATTCCTGCTGACGCTTTTTTCCCTTTTTTTGGGGACCATAAAATAAACCGTACTCATCACCAAAAAAAAGTGCTCTTCCCATTGAAGAACAATAGAAGGAAGGAAGTTCTTCATCCATATTTGCACGTTGAAATTCCCATGCAGTAATATCAAAAAGTTCATTAATTTTATTGGTCCAGACTGCCTTTACAGAAAGCCTGTAATCCTTTGCCATTGAAGCCGCAAAACATACAAGGCTTTCTGGAGAAGAAGCACATGCCCCAAAGGAAACTGCATTCTGTCCGCAATAAATCCACTGTCCCGGGGCTATGGATACATCGCTTCTCAAGCCATAAATAAAGACTCCAGTTTTCTCAAATATGACATCCGAATCATCCCCACACTCAAGATTTTCTGCTCTTTTACAAAAATCCCAGAAATTTTCCTCAAAGCCCTTCATGGGAGTAATTAAAAACCTGCTTTTGTAAATATTTTCCATATTCTTTCCCTTCCGCCAATTTTAAATTTATTTCAGCAAACTCGAAATTTGGGCTCTTTAACAATTATAGTGCTGACTTTTGCTTTTGTAAAAAAAAGCCGCATAACTTCATAAACTTCATAAAAGACTTCTTAAAAATTCAAAGAGCCCCGGAAATAAAATTACCCAGGGCTGAAAAAAAAGCCGGCCTTTATACATCGAATATAAAGACCGGCTTTTTTCATTACCTGATTAAGTTACAATCAGAAACAATTTTTTTTCTATTCCCAGAATTCTTTTCCGGGAATAGAAAAAATTAGCTATTAGTAGTTTTCTGCAGAAATTTCAAAGTAGCTCTGTGGATGAGCACAAACAGGACAAACCTTTGGAGCTTCTTTTCCCACAACGATGTGACCGCAATTTCGGCACTGCCAGATTGCGTCTCCATCCTTGCTGAAAACTACCTTGTCTTCAATATTTTTAAGGAGTTTTCTGTAGCGTTCTTCGTGGTGCTTTTCGATAGCAGCAACACCTTCGAACATTTTTGCGATTGCTTCAAAGCCTTCTTCCCGGGCTGTTTTTGCAAAACCGTCATACATATCTGTCCATTCGTAGTTTTCACCATCAGCGGCAGCCTTGAGGTTTTCTTCTGTTGTACCGATTCCGCCGTTCAAGAGCTTGTACCACATTTTTGCGTGCTCTTTTTCATTGTTTGCTGTTTCTTCAAAAATTGCGGCAATCTGTTCGTAACCGTCTTTTTTAGCCTTGCTTGCATAATAAGTATACTTGTTGCGGGCCATTGATTCCCCGGCAAATGCTGTCTGCAAGTTCTTTTCTGTCTGTGTGCCTTTTAAATCCATTTTTTACTCCTTCGAAGTCCGCTTCAGCCGGCCTTCAATGCCGCTGGCGTCCATTTTTAATATTTATATTTTTTCAGTCTGCAACGCAAACTAAAATTCACTTTTATGGCTGGCCAATAAGCCGCCCTCTTTCGTCCTTCCCTGGCGAATTTTATTCCAGAGAACCAGGCTGCCGTCCCTTTTCAAACAATTTTCCGGGCATCCCACATAGCCAAGTCTGTCGGACTTTTTTTGCCAAACAAGGGGATAGCCTCTCCAAACAGTTTTCTAAAAGAACCGAACTTGCAGGAGGGACTCACCTCTAGGCTACTGCCCGCCCGGTGCCCCAAGCATTCAGCCCAGGGAAGGATAGCCGTAGGAACGGCCAGCCTACTGCCCGCCCGGTGCCCCAAGCATTCAGTCCTGCTGGTACGCAAAAAAATTACCTACTCCTGGCGGCCGGAAGGCTCCCCGGACTGCATTTTCATGCGTTTTTTATTAACATACATGCGGTTATCTGCAATCTGAATAAGATTATCCAGGTCTACAGGCGCTTCCGACCAAGCAGAGCCTACCGCAATTGAACATTTTATTCCAGATTCCCTGGATAGAATTTCCAGAGAAGTAGCCCACATCCTGTAAATGGAAGAAATTTCCTCTTCATCACCATTACAGATTATCACAAGAAATTCATCTCCACCATAACGGTAAGCATGAACCCGCCGGCTCTGCAGACTTCGGATGCTGTCTGCCGCCAGACACAAAAGATTATCCCCCGCCTCGTGACCGTATTTGTCATTTGTAGGCTTCAAGTTATTTACATCCAGAAAGAATATACCGCAAGAATCCAGTTCTGCATACTCAGTTTTCTTCATTGCATCAAGTTTTGTGCGGTTAAACAAATCAGTAAGCTCATCGTGCTCACTCTGCCTCAAAAGCTCCTGCTTTTCCCTTATTTCTTCGTCTATATCGCTGATAAAAAGGGTGGCAATTTTTGACTGATCAGAAGGGTAAACAAGTTTTCCCTCCGCATTTTCTGCCTCAACAGATGAAAAATCAGTTTTTTCCACGCTGATTACAATTTTTGCAGAATACCAGTGGTATTTCTGGTCATCAGAAAGACTTCTATAGGTAATATCCAGTCTGGAACCGATTGCCAGTTTTTCCAGAACGGAAGGTTCCGTCTTCATCCTGAAAGCATCCTTGTCAGAAGGATAAACCTTGTCCAAAAGCAGCTGGTAGGCAGAAGTCAGGTTATCGATATGAGCTTCTTTTACATGATTCTGGGAAATTGTAATCTGAACCAGTTCGTTTTTAGAAAAATTCACCTTCCATACAGAAGTGTACATGTCAGAAGTTGCATCAAGAAAAAGCTGAATATAATTTTCCGTAACGGGAGCCCGGTTTCTGGAAACAGTAAAAATATCTGAAAAATCGTTCTGAATATCCGAAACCTGTTTTATAGTTACAAGCAGGGCAAAAGAATAGAAGAATTCTTCCGGTTTAAAAGAAAAAAAGGTAAGGGCAAACCACTCCCCCGCTACAGATTTAAAAACGATTTTTGTTTCATCATTGATTTTCTTAAAATTCTGACTTTTTTCAGGTCCAATATAGTCATTAAAAAGATGCCGGTAAGAAGAGTCCACATTGTTCTCTACCCAGTAGCACAAAACTTCTTCAAGCTCGTAAACAACAGGTTCCCTTACCCGAGTAAAATGAGGAAGCTCAGAGGAAGAGCCTTCTGTTTTTTGAGGTTTTTTAGCACTGTAGTCAATGCATTTGTTATCATCAGGAAAAAGCAGATAAACAGCTTTATAAGACTGGCAGAGTTTTTCTAAAATTTTTTTGCGATAAAAATCTACATCCATTTTTATCCATTTTAACTTCCACTACACTATTAGGCAAGAAATATTTTATTACTTTTTGGCTGCCACATTCGGGCTAGAACTTTCACTTTTACTCTGCTATTTTTTTCATTTTTTGGGTGCGAACCCTTCCACCTACGCCTGTTCCGCGGCCCGCTAACGCTCGGTCTCGCTTTTCCCCTTTCCATAAAAAGTGCCTCCATTTTATGCCAGTCTTTTTTAAGGACCAGCCTCCATTCCTCAAAAAAAACGCTCCCCTTGCCGCAGGCGGCAACCGCTCCATAGGCGCGCACAAAATGATCTTTGTCGCCATCAAAAAATCTTAAAAATTTACAAAATTATAACCTGTCTTTAATTGACGATTATGCGCCATTAGTAGTATACTCACAGACATCAAGGCGCTATATATAGCGTCTTTTTTATAAAAAAGAGGTGGGTAAATTGAAAATCATCAAGCGCAATGGTGAAGAAGCCATTTTCGACATCAGAAAAATCGAAACAGCTATTACAAAGGCAAACAACGCAATTCCAGAAAGCGACAGACTTTCACCGGAATACATCAGCGCTGTTTCTTCAAAGATTGCAGAAAAATGCAATTCCAGCAAAGTTCAGCTGAACGTAGAAGCAATTCAGGATTTAGTTGAAACCGAGCTTATGAGAATCGGTGCCTTTGACCTTGCAAAAGTTTACATCACATACCGCTACCGCCACGCTCTTATGAGAAAGGCAAACTCAACTGACAAACAGATTCTTTCTCTTCTTGAATGTGCAAACGAAGAAGTAAAACAGGAAAACTC
>JAILKG010000102.1 GCA_024693915.1 Treponema sp. | reverse complement strand
TGAAAAAGATTTTCAGGAATACAAAAACTTCAACACAAGTCCTGACTCTTCTTTAAAACTAACATACAGAACCCAATGTGAAGATTTATCCAACTCAAGCTTTATTAATTTGAACATTCACAAATTTATTTATGCAGGCCCGACTATCGAAGACGAATACATTATTTCAATTGTTTTCAATAAAAAAACAAAAGAATTTGAAACCATTGAAAGCCTTTCTGGCATGGAATACGAAGAGTATTCAAAAATCTGCCAGGAAGAAATTTTTAATCAACTTGATGATATTTCAGAAAAAGATGAAGTTTTTATCCGTGACTGGATCAAAAGCGGAACACAAAACATGCCTATCTACTGGACAGCTTACAATGCAGATAAGAACTATGTAACTATTCTTTTCTCTCAGGGACAGGTATTAAGCAACTGGTACGGAACCCGTAGTGTAAAAATTCAAAGGAAAAAATAGAAAAAATATTGTTTTTAGGGCAGAATCGGAATTTCTGAAACGACAAAATTTTCCTTAAAGCTTTCTGCCCTCCTGTATATTCTTCCACTTGAAGAAATAAAACAGCTTTCTCCGCTTGCAGAGCATCTTGCACTTGGCAGATGGTTTTCAACGCTTCTGAAAACCGCAATTTTTAAATGCTCTTTCTGACACCTTTTACTTTTTGCCCATGCATCGTTTCCAATGCTGATAAAAGCCCTGGCTCCGGCCTTATAAAATTCTCTGCAATCCCTTCCGAAAGTATCTTCAAAACAGATTGGACTAGAAAATTTTAACACTTCCCCGGTATTTTCTCTTTCCAGTTCAAAAACTTTTCTTTCCTTTCCTTTTGACCATAGCATATTGTTCTTTTTTTCAGCATAAGCGGAATAGGAAGGAAATTTTATGCCAAAGGGAAGACATTCTGAAAAGGGCACAAGATGAATTTTCCTGTATACTTGAGCAGAAGAAAAAAAACTTATTTTATCTTCATTTTCTCTTTTAGAAGCCCTGTCATAATCATCTGTTCTTTCATCAGAAATATATTCTGCTTCCAAAGCCTCAATCTTCTCTTGCTGGATATTTTTATTAAAGAAAAAAGCGGCATTGAAGTCCTCTTCTTCATCTCTGTCAAAATTTCCGATTAAAAATGAAGTATCTGTCTTATCTATAAAATCTAAAAGCTGATAGGAAAGTTCTTTTCTCTGACTTTGATTTTTGTCATTCAGACTTTTTCTGATGGAAGGAATCACTGCTGTTTCCGGCCAGACAACAAGAGAAATTTTTTCTGAATTTTCTATATTACCTTCACTAATTTTTTCTTCATCCAGGGCGGCTAAAGTTAATTTTTCCAGCCTTTGAACCCACATTTTATATGAATCAAAATCGGTCTTGCTTGTGTCAGGGTTGTGCTGAATTAAGGCGATTTTTGCCTTGGGAAGTTTTTTATCCCTAGCATCAATTCTCTGAACACGGCAAAAGCCATAAAGAATATTTCCAGTAAAAATAATCTGAAAGATAATTATATAGACCAATTCCCTTTTTGAAAAAGAACCGGAAAAAGCAGAGTCAAGGCATTCAAAAACAAGAACTGAAAATAAATCCATCAGAGCACAGAGGGTATACACTCCCCCAAGATCTGCAATCTGAATTATATAAAGATTTTTCCACTGAGTATAAGCAGTAAGTCCGTAACTAAAGCCTGCAAAGCCTTTTGTTTTTATGTACTCATAGAATACAAGAATTAAAAGAAGAATAAATGGACGGATTTTTTTTGGCAATTTCAGAGCAAAATATAAAATTTCGCAAAGAAGGCCGCATAAAATAAAATATAATATTTCTACAAGCAGCAGCGAAGGAAGACTGAATTTTATCAGCCATAAAGCATAAAATGTATAACTTAAAAGCCCATAAAGGCCACCAGTTAAAAAGGAAGATTTAGCATCAAGTTTTTTTATCAGAAGAAGAAGAGGTGTAAATGTAATCCAGGATAAAAAAGGATTCTGAAGGGCAAAAATCATCACAGAAAAAGCAAAGAGAAGAATTTTCTGATACTTATGAATAAAGCCCTTTACAGTCATAAAAAACTACTTTTCCTCACGAAGAGCTTTTTTAATTTCACTGCCCGGTCTAAAACAAATTGTATATCTGTCTTCTACAGAAACGCTTTCTCCAGTTTTTGGATTTCTTGCTTCTTCCCGCCCCTTTCTTAAGCGTGCTTCAAAAGTTCCAAAACCACGAAGCTCAACTGTATTCTTTTTTACAAATTCATTTTTCAGTTCATCCATAAAAAGGTCTACAATTTTTAATATATCCTCTTTTTCGTAGGAACATTTTTCGTGAATTGCGTCTATCAGGTCCTTTTTAATAACTTTATTTTTTTCTTCCATAACATTCCTTAAATCAAAAAATTTTTTAATATTAGTAATATTTTATACCAGAAATATATATTTAATAAATAATCTCAAAATAAAAAAAAATCCAGCCAACTTTATGACTGGATTTTTGCAATCAAGCTAATTTAATTAATTATTTTGCTTCTTCTGCAAAACTA
>JAILKG010000121.1 GCA_024693915.1 Treponema sp. | reverse complement strand
ATTGTATATATATTTTTAGCAATGATATTATAACACACATTATTGAAAATAAAACAAAAAAAAATATCTGAAAACAAAAAGATATAATTGCCGGCAGGTCAGGACAATCAAGTCCGTGCAATCAAGTTCGGGCAATCAGGTTTGAAAAAAAAATCTACAAACATCTACGGAAGAAAATTTCTAGAAAAGAGGCATTGAATCTGAAACAGGCGAACTTTATCCCTTATGGCGAACTTTAACCCCTCTACAGAAAAAATATTCCAAAAATAGCGCCAAGAAGAATCAATATAACAGGATGAGATTTTTTCCAGAAAGCAAGAAAAAGACTTGGAATATAGAGAACAAGGCTCTTCCAGTTTACAAGATGCAGCCAGGCAGAGGCTTCCTTTAACTCTGAAAGGTTTTCCGGCAGATTTAAAAGAGCAATACAAAAAATATGAAAAGTTGCAACAAAAATTAACCCAGTTGCAGCCGGACGAATACAGATAAAAATGGACTGTACAATCCTTTTTTCTTTAAAAGCCTGAAGAAATCTTGCGATTATAAGAATTACAATTATTGACGGAAGAATTTCTCCAAAGGTGGTTACAAGAGCTCCTGGAATTCCGTAAAATTCATAACCCAGATAAGTTGCCATATTTACACCGATTGGACCCGGTGTACTTTCTGAAACTGCAACCATGTTAAAAAACTTTTCAGAACTTATAAGACCTCTTTCTACAATCATCTGCTGCATCAGAGTGATGGCAACCAGCCCTCCCCCGATTGTAAAAAGACCAACATAAAAAAATATTCCAAACAAGGCTAAAAGAGATATATCAGACATTTTTATCCTTCCTGTTCAGGTAAAAGTGAATTACTGAGCCTAAAGCAATTGCACCCAATATTATATAGAAGGATTGTACTTTTAAAATTCCAACCAGAAAAAAAGAAAGCAAAGCAATAAAAAGGGCAAAAATATTTTTTAATATTTTTTTTGAAAAATCGTAGGCAACTTTTGAAAGAAGAGCCGCAACAGCAACATTTACACCTTTCAAAGCCTTCTGAACAAGGGGATATTCTTCGATAGAACTGATAAGAGAGGCCAGAATCATGATAATAACAAGAGAAGGAGTTACAATTCCCAGAGTTGCAAAAATTCCGCCTAAAACTCCAGCCTGTTTAAAACCAACGAAGGTTGCAACATTAACTGCAACAATACCAGGAGTAGACTGACCAATGGCATAATAATCGATTAAATCATCATCAGTAATCCAGCCCCTTTTTTCTCCCAGCTCTTTCTGGAGCATGGGCATCATGGCAAGACCACCTCCAAAAGTAACAGAACCAACCTTTGCAAAGGCAAAATAAAGCTGAAAAAGCATTTTTATCTTTTCTTTTACGGAACTTTTCATATTACAAATTGTAACGATTATAAAATCAGGGAACAAGGCTTATTCAATAAAATAGAAAAAAAGTGTAAAATCACAGTATGAAAAAAAGTTTTCTTCTTTTCTTATGGATTTTCCCTCTATTTTCTTTAAGTGCTCAGAGAAATTCATTTTCCAGAAATTACGCCGAATACACTCTTGCAAATGGACTGGAAGTTTTTGTTCTGGAAGATTTTTCAAAAGCCATGATTTCCATGGAGCTTTCCGTAAGAGCAGGAATCAACTGTCAGAGCAAAGAAAATGCAGGCTTTTTTACACTTTATTCCAGACTTTTCAATTATGATTCTCAGGGGCAATTAAGAATTAAAGAACTTTCCAGCGAATGCAATGCAGATTCTTCAAGGTACAGCTGCCTCTTTACTCCGATTTTTTTTGAAAAATATACAAAAGAGCTTTATGCCGCTGCTTTCCAGCCGGAGTTTTCTGATCAGGATATAAAAAGAGAATTAAAAAAACTTCAGGAAGAAGCCCTTGCCTACCAGGAAAACCCTGCATTTTTTATAAACAGCGCCATTGATTCCAGAGTATTTTCAAAATGTCCCTGGAAAAATGAATCCTCTCTAAACCCAAAGGCCTTCAGTAAAATTTCTCCAGAAGAAGCAAGAAAAGTTTTAACTTCAATCAGCAAAAACTGGTACAATCCAAAAAACACATCAATATTTATTTCAGGTCCAGTAAAAAAAGAAGAAGCCCTTTCCACAGTAAAAACTTTTTTCTCTGCTGCTAAAAATGTAGAAAGCCGGCAGACAGCAGAAAAAAATGAAGCCGGTGGGCAAAAAAGAAAATTTGTTCTTGTAAGCCCGGATTTTTCTACAGATTTAACCCAGATTGTCCTTCAGTACACATCTCTTCCAATGACAGAAGCAGACCTGGCAGCGGTAACCCTTAATTTTGACGATTCCTCTGCAAAAAAACTTCTTTTGAGGCAGAGAAATCTTGCCATCAGGGAAGCGGCCTACATCAATTTTGAAGCAGCCCACAAAAGCGGAACTAGCAGAATCATAATCCAGTCACTATTGGAAAAACCTGTAAATCCTAAAGTAAACCTTATGGAGCAGGCAGAGCTTTTTGTAAGCAAAGTTCAGGAAGGTTTTACCTTAATGGAAAACTTTGAAGTGGAAAAAGCAAAAAAACAGCTGGAAAAGGATTTCTTAAGAATCACATCAAACTCTGACAGCTTTATGAATTACCTTTCAGAATACAGGGCAATTGAAGACTTCATTGAAGAAAGCAACAAAGAAAAAACTTTAAGGGAAAGACTTCTGGAAAGGCCGAAAGTACTGGAAGAAAAAAGTCCGGACAGCATAAAAGAAAAGCTCCTGGCAGAAAAACCTTTTGTTTTTGTACTTTTAAACACAAAAACCTATCAGGCCCAGAAAAAGATTTTTGACCAAGCCGGCTACACCTGCGTAACCCAGGAAAATGCACCCTGGTACAAAAACAATCCTCTGGAGGAAGAATTGCAGGATAAAGGCGGGGAAAACGAAGGCGATTTCAGGGAAAATTCAGAGGATGATGAAAAAAGCGATTTTTCTCAGGAGAGCCGTTCTTCCATAAAAAGAATTTCCCTTCAAAATGGAATTCCTGTTACAGTAAAAACAACGGATACAACGGGAAATATTCTGATTATGGTCTCCCTGTCTTTGGGGAAATTTTCTTTTCCAGAAGATCCCGGCTTTGAGGAAGTAATAACAAGGGCTTTTGCCAGCAACATTCAGAAAGAAATTCTTAAATATGAAATAGATAATGTTCTTGAAAGCAGCCCTGAAATTTTAAGCGAAAGTTTTAACGACTGGAGCGCCATAACAGTAGAATGCTCCAAAGAAGACGCAGGTCTCTGCCTAAGGTGCATTTCCGATGCCATCATTTTTGGTGAAATCACCCCTAGCGAAGCCGATTCATATGTTTTTTCCGTACAAACTCAAAAACGGCTTTACAATGCAAATCCTGTAAACCAGATGACATACAGAGGCATTCGCTGGCTCTACGACCAGAAAATCATCCGCAGCGTTTTTAGTACTGATGAGGATCTTTTAACACAAACCACCTACCAGCAGATTAAGGAAGCCTATCCTTCTCTTCTGGATTCAAGGCTTTACAATATAGTTGTGGTGGGAAACATCGATTACGACTACCTGCTTGAGCCTCTTAAAAAAACATTCGGTCTCTTTGCCCCACAAAAAAGTCCGCTAAAGGAAAGTGAACTGCAGGAAATTGAATGGCCAGCCGACAAGGCTGTATCCGTAAAAATCAGGCACCTCTTCTATACTGATGTAAAGGCCGAAGACGCAGGTCCAATGCCTGCTATTCTTGTTCCTACAAAAAATTTCTATGACCCGGTTCAATTCTGGATAAAAAGCCCTCAGGATTCATTTGGAAAGGATGAAAGTTATTTTTCTGAAGAAGAAGTTCTTTTTGATGCCCTTATGCTGCGCTTTAAGGAAAGACTTGAAGATGCTGGAAAAGAAAGCTCTAGCCTTTCTGATTCTGAGGAAAAAAGTGCAGATAAAAAAACTCCTGAGGCACAAAATGCCGGGCAAAGCACAGCACAAAATACAGCAAAAAATACAGCTGAGAATTCCACGGGAGAAGAGGAAGAAGCATTTTCTTCTATTAAATTATTCAAAAGAAGCCAGAAGATTCCGGCAAGCGCCCTTTCATTTGTATCTGTAGGAAGAACAAAAAAAGTAGAAGAGATTTTTTCAAAAGTTCAAAAAGACTTTCTTTTTTCCCTTTCTTCAGAAAACCCGGAAAGAGAAGAAGAAGTAGAAAAGATAAAAAATCTTTGGGTCGTAAAAGAACTTTCAGGAACTGCAGAAAACAGGGGCAGCGCAATCTTAATCCGCATGGGTGGAAAAAATCCACGAAAATATCTGGACCAGTATGATTTCCTGATGGAAGCCAGCGCAGAGGACTTTTATAAAGTTCAGCAAAAATATTTCAGCCAGAAACCACCTTTAAGACTCTATTCCTCAGAAAGCAGCCGTTAGAAAAGCCTTGTAAATCTAAGACAATAACAGGCTTTTTTTACAAAATTGATATATAATAGTTATATGAGCGAAAATACAGAGGAAGAGAAAGAAGCTTTTTTAGACTTTATACAGGAAGGACAGGACAGATGCAGCTTTATCTGCGACTATCTGGAAAAAGGCGGAGTTAAAAGCAGCGTCCTTCACATTAACGGGAAAAAGCATATTCTTATAAATTTTCCAAAAGAATGTTACAACGGTTATTTTAGAATCAAAACCATTATCGCTCATTACGACAGGGTTCCTCAAAGCCCGGGAGCAAACGACAATTCCTTTGCTGTTTTTACACTGATGAAATGGGCTATCCGCCTGAATCAATCCATGAGGGAACACAATATCCGGCTGATTTTTACAGATGGAGAAGAAATTTCCTCCGCAGCAGAAAAAAAAGAAGGACAAAAAAGCATTCTGGAAGAACAGGGAGCCTTTGATCTGGCAGGAGTTTTTAAAAGGCTGGGCATAACCGGAGATGATGTATTTGTATTTGACTGCATGGGCCGGGGCTGCGTTCCAGTCCTGGGAAACCCCTTCATTCTTGAAAAAGCTCAATCTTCATTTAAAAAGAGATACAACGAGCTTCAGGAGAGGGCAAAAGAAATTCTTTCAAAGGCAAGCCCTTCTGCCTGGTTAAATCTTCCTGTAAGCCTTAGCGATAACGCAGGATTTATTGCCAGCGGCATTCCTGCAGTTGTAATAACTATGCTCCCCCAGGAAGAAGCCTCAAAATACATGTTTAATCTGGTAAAATATCCTCCTTTGGAAGCCTATGTTACAAATAAAAGCATTCCCACAGGCTGTGACACAAAAACTTTACTCAGCCTGCTTCCAAAAACCTGGATCTTCCTCCACTCCCCCTACGACAATGCTGAATCAATAACCTGGGAAAGCCAGAATGTTTTCATCAATATTCTGAATGTGATAAGGGATTTAAAACTTATTTTTTTATAAAATTCTGCCGATAATGTGAATATGAGTGAAAGAGCAGAATTTACAGAAGCGCTGAAAGGTGCTGTCGCAGAGAAAACAAACTGGTTTAACTCAGAAGAACTTCCTCGCATGCTGGATAATTACAGACTTTTGCACACCTGTATCAAAAATCTGTATGACCTTCTTTTAAAAAGGGCTTTGATTACAGCAGATCCATATAAGCTTGAGAAGAAAATTTCTGATGTCAAAGCTCCGGAAGAAACAGCCTTTGCTGAAAGTGATGCATCAGTCGTCATTGGAGCAAGATTTTCTGACTATGAAAGCATGATGGACTTTGTCTGCACATATTTTAAATTCTCTGTAGAAAATTTTGATCTGGCAAAAATCAAGCGCTTTAACGAACTTAACAACTCTTTCCAGTGGACAAATTTTAACACCAACAACCCTAAAGTTAATACAAAGGGACTTGCTTCTCTTTTAAACGAAGCCAGAAGAAACCTGTCGGCTATTTCATTAAGCATGGTAAGCGATTCTGTTTCAAAAAGCGGAAAAGCAATCACAGAAATTACAAGAATATTAAAAGAACTTTCAGATTTTAAAAGGGAAGAATATAAATTAAAAATCAGAACCCAGATTATGAGTTCCTCTGCCTACAATTCTTCCCAGGCAACAGATGCTGCAACTGAAATCGCAGAAATAAAAAAGCACTTCCCTTCAATTATGGGGAAAACGCCATTTTACAGCGAACTTGTAAACGAAATTACAGAGGAAGATTTTTCTCCTTCAAAAGATGCAGTTCAGCAAAAAACACTGGAACGCCTTAAAGTTACCATGAAAGTAGTCACCAAAGAAAAAGAAAAAGTGAACACAAAGCAGATGCTCATGGAAACAATCCGCGTTCTTTCCAACCTTTCAAATGAATACGCCAATATTGCCGGAAAACTGAACGACAACGTAAAAATTATCGAAGGATCCAAAAATTCCTTCTTTAATAAACTTAAAAAAGCTATACGCAAGGCCTTTAACCTTAAAGAGCCGCCTTTAGTCTACAAATTTATAATTGTAGATCAGCAGAAGCAGACAAAACAGGCTAGAGAAATCGATATAAATATTTTTATCAGCAATGTTGCAAGAAAAGCTAATTTTCTTGGCATCTTGTCTAATCCTCAAAGCCCGGAAATAAAGAAAATTAACGAATCTCCGGAAGAACAGATTCTTCAGTTTGTGAACAAACAGATTTCTGAAAATAACGAAACCCTGACTCTTCTTACCGCTGCTGATGAATATTTTAAGACAAACGCCGCAGCACAGGACAGACCAAAAATTAAGGGGCTTAAAATTGACCTTGTAAGCGTAAAAAATATTATCGTTAAAGCAAATCAGAAAAGAGCCGAATACGTTTCTTACGCAGAAGAAGTCATTCAAATGCAGAAACTGGGAATCTCAGAAAGCTAGAAAACAATATGAAAAAAAACAAAAGCATATCTCTTATTTTTACTCTCCTTTTTATTTTTACGGGCTTTTATGCCTTTTCTCAGGAAAACGAAAAAGACGAAATTCAGGAACTTCTGGAAAGTGAAATAAAAAAGGACGATATTTATAATTACATAAACAGCGAACTCCAGAAAAACTTTACAATTGTTGTAAGCCGTCATAATTTTGACTTAAATCCCCACACTTCCGCCTACAGCGTGGAAGCCCAGATTTTAACTGGACTTTACGAAGGTTTATTTTCTTACGACCCTATTACATTGAATCCAGAGTACGCTCTTGCCACATCCTACAGAATAAGCAGGGATAAAAAAAGATGGACATTTACCCTGAGAGACGGAATAAAAGAAAGTGACGGAAGCCCTATCACATCAGAAAATATAAGAGATTCCTGGCTGCGACTTTTAGAAACAAAGAACGCACCTTTTTCAAGCCTCTTTGATATTGTAAGGGGAGCAAAAGACTTTCGGGAAGGAAAAGGCGAAAGGGAAAATGTAGGAATTACCTGCCCTGATGAAAAAACTATTTCCCTTCATTTAAATAATCCTGCTTCCCACCTTGCAAAAATTCTCTGTATGCCAAGTTTTGCCCTTGTTCCTCAGGACATTCACGTTTTTTCAGGACCTTTTGTTATAAAGGGCTTTGACGGCATTTCCCTTGTACTGGAAAAAAATCCAAATTACTGGGACAGGGAGCACACTCCTCTTGAAAAAATTACTTTCATTCTCAATTCAGATAAAGAAGAAAACGCCTACCTCTTTAATACAGGTCTGGCTGACTGGGTAACAAGTTCAATCGATGTAAAAAGAGTTATTCAAAAGGATGTTTCCCACCTGAGCGCAGAATTTGCAACAGAATACCTCTTCTTTAAAGTAAAAGAGGACAGTATCTGGAGCAAAAAGGATTTTAGGGCGGCACTTCTGGAAGCGGTTCCATGGGAAGAACTAAGAAAAGATACTTTTGTAAAAGCAACCACACTGGTCTACCCTCTTTCAGGCTACCCTCAGGTACAGGGCTATGTCTATACCGACAAAGAAGAAGCCATAAGCCTGATGAAGGAATGCAGAAAAAAATATGGAATTGAAAGCCAGCAGGAATTAACAATAACAATTGCCGTAAACGAAGGAGACTGGCAGCAGAAGCAGGCTGAAATTCTAAAGAAAGCCTGGGAACCTCTGGGGGTAAAAGTTGAGAGCCTTGTAATCCCAAGTTCTGAATACCTTAACAAGATTGAAGAAGGCCAGGCAGATTTATATTCCTACACCTGGATTGGAGATTTTGCTGATCCTCTGGCCTTTCTGGAACTTTTCCGCAAAAACTCAACTCTCAATGTTTCCGGCTGGAAAAATGATGAATTTGAAAGGCTGATTGAAGAAGCCAGTCTGGTGACAGATGAAAGTCACGGAAAACTGCTGGCCCAGGCAGAACAGCTGCTTTTGGACGAGGCAGAAATTCTTCCGATTCAGCACCCGGTAAGCTTTAACATAATAGATTTAAATGCGGTAGGGGGCTGGGCTTCAAATTCTTTTGACATTCACCCGCTGAAATATCTTTTCAAAAGAGAAACAAAGCCGAAAGTTCCAAATGTGGTTATGGCAAAATAGATTTTATCGTTTCTTGTAAGGCATAGCCCGGTTGCCGGGCTTTTCATCATTTTCAATGCTTACCCTGATTTTTCTTCCCTCAAAAGAAATACCGCTTAATTCATGAACGGCATCCATAGCCTTCTGATTATCTTCAAGTTCCACAAAAGCAAAGCCCTTGGAAGAGCCCGTAACTTTATCCCTGATAATTGAAAGGGATAAAATTTCTCCATAATCCTTAAAAAGAGAAGTCAAACTTTCTTCATTTGTATCAAAACTTAAATTTCCAGCATAAATTCGTTTTGCCATTTCTAACCTCTGTAAAATTAATTTCTATTTTTCCCAAACTTTACTTTGAGTATTAACTCAAGGGCCTTATCAGTTAATCTGAAAATAAAAGGGGCATTTTTCAGGCTTCTGTCGCTGACCAAAGGGATTTTTTCAAGAACATAGGAACCCAGATAATATTCAATGCAGCCGTAGGCCTGGCCTGCCTTTACTTCGCCTTTCAAAAAAGGTGGAGCAATTAGCCTGGATTTTACTTCTTCTTCCGGATGGTATGGATTTTTTGCAATTGCCCGGGGGAGGGTAAGACTTTTTGGCTTGTAAGCCGGAACAAGTCGAGTGTGAAAAGTTGAAGGCCCCAGAACAGGAAGTTCCAATTCGGGAAAATCTTCTGGATAAGTATAATCTCCAAAGGTAGAAAAAGCCCATTCCATAAGTTCCTTACCGTCGTGCACCCTGCCCGCCTGTCCTTCCTGAACATTAGAACCCGGGCCCAGCATTGTTACAGAAATAAAGCGGATTCCGTCTCTTTTTGCTGTCAGA
>JAILKG010000056.1 GCA_024693915.1 Treponema sp. | reverse complement strand
TAGGGGCGTTTATGTTGTAAAAAATGAAGATGGAAAACCTTCTTTACACTTTTCTTTTGACCAGTATGAAATTGCAGGCTTTTTTTTGTCAGAAGCTTTCTTTACTCCAGAAACCATAATTCCCCCTAAAACTATAATTTTTCAATTACAACGCTGGCAAGAGCATATTCTTTCTCATGACTTAGAGAAAGAAAGACGGAGTTTTTTCCGCATCTTTTATATAGAAGTTCGGAAACTTCCCTGGAAAAGTTTAAAGAAGGTTTTCCATCTTCATTTTTTACAACATAAACGCCCCTAAGATCAAAGGCAAGCCCTGTTCCAAGAGCTTTTGAAAAGGCTTCTTTAGCGGCAAATCGTGCTGCATAATGCTCACAGAGAAGTTTTGGATTTTTTTTATCTGAAAACTCTTCCCTATTAAAAAAACGCTCAAGCATTTCCGGATTATTTACCCATTTTTCAAAACGGGAAACTTTCGTTATATCACAGCCAATTCCGTAAATCATTCTTTTACACCTTCATTTAAAAGAGTAGAAGATTTTTTTGAAGAATTTTCGTTTTTATTATCAGCACTTCCATTTAATTGCACTGCACCACTGGAAGCTGATGTAGCAGAAGAAGCAGAAAGAGAGTTTCCTCCAGTCTTATTTAATGTTGAAGAAGTCTGAGACTTATCAGCAGATGGTTCCAGAGGAATATTTATTTCGTATTCAGTTTTTTCCTCTTCATCCTCACTGACTTCTTCAGTAAATTCCGGATTTCTGAGGAGTTCAAGAGTTACATTTTCATAATTCTTTTCTTTTACAGAAATTCCTGCCGGCAGACTGAAAATTACAGGTAACTCATAACGGCCGGGAGCTTTAACAGCGCTCAAATCAACGTAAACACAGGAAGAATCAAGCTTAAAATTTTCCATAACAGGAACAGTTCCTGCCAGAGTAAAAGACATAGGAGGTAATTTTCCGGAAGTAATAAATTTTTCATCCAGATGAATCAGAGATGGTAGAATTCCCTTAAAGGACTGCTCACTTGGAGCCGGAGTAATAAAAACTGTAACCTTGAATTTTTCTTCTTCGTTGGCAGTTACCAGACGGTTTATATTGTCCAAAGGAACTTTTACTGAAAAACCTGTAGCGGCTCCCTTTACATTTACTTTTTCGGAATAAATATAATTTGTTTTTTCTACAATTTTCTTTGGTCCAGTAATTTTAACAGTTGAAGGGATTACTTCGATAGATTTTATTACATAGCCGTGACTTACTTCTCCAGAAACTGAAGGAATAACAGGAACATATTTTTCAATTTTTTCATCCAGAGTAACTGTTATGAATTCAGGTTTTACCTGAAGTTCCAGAGGGTCTAAAAGCATCAGAGATTGGGATAGACTGATTGAAACAGGAACATTGTAACTTCCTTCTTCTGCAAAACTATTTAAATTCAATGATGCTTTTATCTCTGAAGGTGTTACTGAAGAAATATTTTCTGATTTTGTTCTGACAGTTACTTTAACAAACTGAGGAACTGAAGTTAAATTTGAATACAGGGCATCTGAATTGACTTCCAGAGGAACAGTAAAAGATTTTTTTTCAAGAACAGAAACCTGATGGAGAATGTAGCGCAAAATTGCGGCAACAAGACAAACAACTTTTGCAACTATGTTATCAGTAAAGGCATTAATCAATTTTTTTGTGTTCATCGATTGTATCCTCCACAATGTAAGCTTCTGGTGTTATTTCAAGAAGATTTTCAAGTATTTTAGTAATTTCCCTCGTTGATAAATCGTAGTGCAACTTTGAATCGTAGGCAAGGCTCATGGCACCGCTTTCTTCGGAAACAACAAGAACAACTGCATCAGAAATTTCTGAAATTCCCAGGGCAGCCCTGTGTCTGGTTCCGAAAGTCTTTTTTATATCATACTGTTCGCTTAAAGGTAAAAAACAGCCGGCAGCAATAAGTTTCCCCCCCTGAATAAAGCAGGCACCGTCATGTAGTGGCGTATCCATTCCAAAAATAGTTACAAGAAGACTTGAGGAAATATCTGCATTTAATCTTGTTCCGCTCTGAATCTGCTCATCAAGCTTTGTATGACGCAGAAAAACAGTGAGCATTCCCCTCTTCTGTTTTGAAAGCATTTCAGCCGCAATCAAAACTGAATCTACGTAGGTATGTTTAGATCTGCTTCCAAAGGCAAACCACTGGGTTTGACCCATTTTTAAAAACATTTTTCTGATTTCAGGCTGAAATATTATAACAAAGCCGACAATGAGCATTGGCGCAATGGAACTAAAAATCCAGATAAGAGTATCCAGCTTTAAAATTACAGCCATGCCATAGGCAATAGCAATAATGAGGGCAGATTTAATAATCTGAAGGCCATTAGATTTAGCAATAATCTGATAAGCCTTGTAAAAAATAAAGGCAAGAATACTTACGTCAAGAATCGGGCGAATATAACTATAAATAATCAGTAAAGTCTCAGCAGATTTCAAGAATTTTTCCTTTTTTTTAAGCCAATTTTTAAACTTTTTAATAGCCAGTTTCCAGCTTAAAGCGTTCAGCTTTTTACAAAAGTCCACAAAGGCTCTAAACAGTATACTGCAAAACCTTCAAAGTATCTATTGTTTCTTTTACATCGTGAACACGAATTATTGATGCACCGTGTATAACGCTCACAAGATTGGCAGCAAGAGTTCCTGCAAGTCTTTCATCTGTTACTCTTCCTGTAATTTCTCCAATGCACCTTTTTCTTGAAAGGGCCATAAGAACTTTGTAATCACCGCCCCCCAGATTTCCGCATCGTTTTATTAAGGAAATATTATCTGTAAATTCTTTTTTAAAACCAATTCCAGGATCCAGAATAATTTTGTCTTTTTCTATTCCATTTTCAAGAGCAAATTCGGTCCTTTTTCGTAAATAATTGTCGACTTCCAGAAAAACATCTTCTTCAGAAAGATTAATTTGAGAAAGGGGAACAGAATGCATAAGAATGACAGGAATTTTTGTCTTGCTTACAAAAGAAACCATTTCTGAATCATCGTTCATAGCAGAAACATCATTTAAAATGTCCGCACCCAGGTCATAAGCCGCCTGCATTACATTTTTTTTACGGGTATCAATGGAAATTGCAACATCGCTTACTCTGCGTATCGCTTTTAAGACAGGAAGCAGGCGGTGAAGCTCCTCCTCCTCAGATATATAAGAAGAACCAGGCCTTGTGGATTCTGCCCCAAGGTCAATTATATCCGCCCCTTCTTCCACCAGTTTCATGGCTCTTTCAAAGCCGCCCCTGCTTCCCTTAAAAAAAGAATCTGGAGTTGTGTTTACAATTCCCATCACAAAAGCTTTTTTGTCAGTTTTTATTGTTCTTGAAGCCAGATTTATTGTAAGCATATTCCCACCACTTTATATAGTTCCCTTATCTTATCAGATTAAGTGCTGCATTTTTTATATCATTTACAGAAAGCCCTGCTTCAGAAAGCACTTCTTCCCTGCTTCCCTGACTGTAAAAACCTTCAGGAAAAGCTTTTATGGCGTAATTATGAATCAGTTTTTTTTCACAAAGAAGAGAGAGATATTCGCTGATTCCACCAGTTTTAATTCCATCCTCTACAAAAACAATTCCGTCATATATAGTAAATATTTCCGCGATTTTTGTTTCATCAATTGGTTTGATAAAGCGAAGAGTGTAAATGTCACTTAAAACATTTTCCATCAGAAGAGCTCTGGAAGCCTTAACAACCTCAGAATACATTCCCCCTGTAGTAACAAAGAGAATCTTTTTTACAGAAAGCTCATCTTCAAGGAATATTTCCAGAGAAGGAAAAAGTTCTGAAGATTTTAGGAGAACTCCCTGACCCCTTACAACTGGACTATTAAAAACTTCCTGCTCAGATGGACAGGACATTTTAGGATAGCGGATTACAACTGAAGAATTGGAGTTTACCGCATAGTTCAAACATAAATCCAAGTCTGCAGAGGAAGCAGGAGACATAATTTCAATATCCGGAACAGGTCTGAAAAGAGCAATATCAAAAATTCCCTGATGAGTTTCACCGTCACCTGGTACGGCCCCTGCTCTGTCTAAAATCATTACAACATGAGCTTTCTGCAGGGAAACATCGTGAACAACCTGATCAAAAGATCTCTGTATAAATGTAGAATAAATGCAGACTACAGGAATAAGACCTCCCTTGGAAAGGCCTCCTGCAAAAGTTACGGCATGCTCTTCACTTATTCCTACATCAAAAAATCTGTCAGGAAAGTGGCGCTCAAAGGCTGCCAGTCCAGTTCCTTTTGCCATAGCCGCAGTTATTCCCACAATTTTGGGTTTTTTTTCAGCAAGCTTTACAAGAGAAGATGAAAAACTCTCCGTAAAACTCAGTGTATCGAATTTTTCAACCGTTCCGTCACTGATACAGAAAGGTCCAATTCCGTGAAAGCGCTCAGGATGGTCCTCTGCTGGGCTATACCCCTTTCCCTTTTTTGTTACAACATGAACAACTACAGGATTGGACATATTTTTAACCCGCTTCAAAACTTTTTCCAGGGATTTTTCGTCATGCCCATCCAGAGGGCCTACATATTCAAAACCAAAATCTGAGAAAAGATTATTTGAAAGAAAAAGACCTTTTAAGCCACGTTTGAATCTGTAGATAAATTTTGAAATTCCTTTTCCAAAAGGAATTTTTCCAACTAAAGAATCTACAGCCCGTCTAAAAGTCTGATAGTGACTTGTCATTGTAAGTCGGCTTAAATAGCTGGAAAAAGCGCCTGTATTTCTATCAATTGACATCTGATTATCGTTCAAAATGATAATCATGTTTTTGCCATATTGAGAAGCGTTACAGAGCCCTTCAAAAGCAAGGCCTCCTGTCATAGCACCATCGCCTATTACAACTATTACCTTGCCTTCCTGCCCCTGAAGGCGGCGGGCAGTAATTAATCCAAGCCCTTGAGAAATAGAAGTTGATGAATGTCCGTTATCAAAATAGTCGTGAGGGCTTTCAGCTTTTTTAGTAAAACCTGAAAGTCCGTCCTTTTTTCTTAATGTTGAAAAATCCTCATAACGACCGGTTAGAAGTTTGTGGGCATAGCACTGATGACTTACATCCCAAATTATGGCATCTTTAGGACTTGAAAAAACCCTATGAAGGGCTACAGTAAGCTCCACTACTCCAAGATTACTTGCCAGATGGCCGCCGTTTTCTCCCACAACATCTATTATGGTTTTACGGATTTCTGCCTGCAATTGAGGAAGTTGTTTTTTGGGAAGATTTTTTAAATCTTCAGGAGACTTTATGCTGGAAAGAATCGTATTGCTACCCGTTTATCCTTTATAAAAGATTATACTATATTTTAACAAAACCCTCTAGATAGTAAAAAAAAGACCGCTAAAGCATATGGCTTTTTGCGGTCTTTTTTTAAGACAAATGCTAAAAGTTATTTAGCCTTATGTCTGTTTCTTCTAAGCATCTTCTTGCGCTTATGAGTTGCCATTTTCTGGCGTTTTCGTTTTTTTCCACAAGGCACGTTGGCACCCCTCTACTAGTAAAGTTCCTCTATTATCTTACAATACACAAGGAAGGTCAAGAGCTAAACCCATATTTTTCAAGAAAATCACCGGTCATTTTTAAAATTTTTGAATAAGCCTCTTCCTTATTATCCATTGAAATATAAAAAGCCTGGGGAATATCCTTCATTATTGTGTACTGCTTTTTTGCATATTTTTTTGAAGAATGCTTAATATCCCTTTTTATTTTTTCTATATCCAGAGAATTTTCTTCCTTATTTTCAAGATAGCTAAACCATTCCCGGTAACCAATAGCTTTCATTCCAGGCATCCAGGATTCAGCTCCCTGACGATAAAGGGAAAAAACTTCATCTTTAAGACCTTCTTCGAACATTTTATCTACTCTTTCTTCAATTCTTCTGTAGAGGGAAGCTCTTTCTCTGGTTAGAATTATTGTTAAAAAGTCGTATTTGTCCCTCAGTGTTTGTTTTTCATTAAACTGGCTTCTGCTTTTTCCTGTAAGATAAAAAATTTCAAGAGCGCGAATTATTCTAAATTCATCATTTATATTGATTTTTTCAGCGCTTACAGGATCTAAAGTCTTTAATTCATTATAAAGACTTTCCTTTCCCTCTTTTTCCATTCTCTCTTTCAGTTTTGCCCGAAGAAGAGGATGGCTTTCAGGAGTTTCTGCAGGTCCATACATAAAGTTTTTTATGTAAAAAGCCGTTCCTCCAACAATTAAAGGTATTTTATTTCTGGAATAGATATCAAGACAAAGGGAATCCGCTTCATTAACAAAATCACTTACCGTAAACTGCCTGTCAAAATCCAGAATATCTACAAGATGATGAGGTAAAGACTGTCTTTCAAGCAGAGATGGTTTTGCAGTTCCAATATCAAGTTTACGGTAAACCTGCATGCTGTCTGCACTTATAAGTTCACCTTTTCCTTTAAAAAAAGAATGACTGCCAGTGCCGAAAAAATCCAGCGCTAAGGCAGTCTTTCCTGTTGCTGTAGGAGCAAAAATGATGATTACAG
The DNA here is from genome assembly GCA_024693915.1 of Treponema sp. Lineage (GTDB taxonomy): Bacteria > Spirochaetota > Spirochaetia > Treponematales > Treponemataceae > Treponema_D. The sequence goes on along the minus strand of JAILKG010000056.1, from coordinate 247 downwards.
GAATTTTATCGTTTTGAAGCATCTTCGATTCTGTAATTTACCTTTTTGCAGAAAAGCTGGCGTGCTGCAACCGACACAGACTTTCCGTAATTCTTCTCGATTTCTGCATCACCGATTTTAGACATCTGAAATGCACGTCGTGAAGCTGCTACAGTAATTTCATAAATATTACCAGAGAAACTAGCAAGTTGTTCCAATGGGAAAATAGTATCCATACTCACCTCGAAAATTGAATATTTAATTATAT
>JAILKG010000015.1 GCA_024693915.1 Treponema sp. | reverse complement strand
GAGTAATTATCAGCAAGAAAAAGCCGCTTTCTCCCCGTAAAATCGAAAGTGAAGACCATCTGAAAACGCTTCGGTCTGCCTCCTGGAAAATTTTCGGGTGGTTTTCAATTTAATCTATAAGAGGTAAAAATTATGAAAAGGTTCAGTCTATCTCAATTAAAAAAGTCGGGGCTCAGGGCTTCGATTTTATCTCTCTTGTCTCTGTCGCTGATTTTTACATCCGTGAGCTTTATTTCCTGCGACAATGGAAGTTCTGATGATTCAAAACCAGCGGAAGAACAGAAACAGAATCCGGAGGGAGAAAACGGCGGTAATCCGTCTAATCCAACAAATCCGGACAATCCAAACCCTTCAAATCCGGACATGCCGCAGCAGGAAGCCATTTCCCTTGAAAAAATGTTCATAATCGGTGACCTTACAAAAGGAAAATGGGTGGAAATGACCGTTGCAGAGGATAAAAAATCTGCAAGTTATGTTTTTGTATACGACGGCGCTGCCATGACCAAATGGGGCGGCGGTAACGGCACCGGAAACTTCAAGATTTCTGAATTTGACGACTGGGATCATCCGAGTTACGGCGGAAGCGGTTCTCTTCTTTCTGCGGAAGCGGACAAGGGCAGTGTAGAGCTCTCTTCCGGTGGTTCGATGAAAAACATCGTCTGTACCACTTTCATAACTGAGAATGAATACACAATTACCTTTGTAAAAACTGATGCGGGTGAGTCGGACGGTTCCGGCGGCGCAAAGGGAACTATAAAAGTTGAAACCAGCAAAATGGTTCACCAGCCCGTTGAAGAAATCGAGGTTTTAAACGACTTCAAGGATACCGCTTTTGTACTGAAGAAGGAAGGTACGGGAGTTGTGTCAGGTGGTGGCGCTGTATCGGGCAGTGAAGGCGTAATTTACTTTGGGGAAAAGCAGTTTACAATCAGCGGAATAACTGTTTCTGCCGGAGCAGGCTCTGGTTCCATTGACCTCAGCGGAACTTACGATTACTCAGTAGACGAAAAAGGAACAACTGCAAGTTTCAAAATCGGAGAAAATACATATAGCGTTGTTCTTTCAGAAAGCGGAGAAGGTACTGGTTCCGGACAGGAAGAAACAGGTGGTGCTGCGGGAAGCGGCACTTCCGGAAGTGGAACAGCTGGTTCCGGACAGGCAGTTGCTGGCTTCACCCTTAAAATCGGCGAAACTGAGATAACCTTCGTTCCGGCAACAAAACTCTATGTTGAAGGAAAATTCTTTGATGTATCGGAAGACGATCTGAACAAATGCTACATCGATAACCGCGAGGAACAGAAAATCCTTTTCCTCTACGATTTTGAAAAGTGGGCTCAGAAAGCAAAACTCAAGAGCGCCTATGTCCGCGGTTCCTTCACTTCATGGAAAGACAAGCCGGCCTATCAGATGTCTTACTCAAAAAATCTGAACCTGTGCTATGCAAGCGTTCCATATTCTAAGGTAAGCACCATCGGAAACTCAGGCCATCCGGAATATAAATTCTACATCAACGGAACTTACATGGCCGCTGCGGAGTATGACTTTATCACCGAAGGCTACTGTTTCCACACTTCTGACAACAATCTTGTAGTTCTTTTTGAAAAGGACGACCTTGCAAGCGTAATCGAACAGAGCAATATCGCAGGAAAAGTAAAGACTCTTGCAGACTTTGACCTTGAAACCCGCCTTGGTCAGGAAGAAATCTCCAACTTCCGGCTTGTTCCGGGAACAAAGAAGCTTTTCCGTTCATATCATCCGTACTATCCGAGCCGCGTAGAATATGCAACTGAAAAATACCGCCTTGAAAATCTCCAGAAACTTGCAGTTGAAGAAGGAATCAAATCCGACATCAACCTTACGGACGATTACACCGGAAAGGCCGGTCAGGACGTAAAATGGGCAGACGGAAGTGCTACTAAGGTTGAAATCCCGGCTTACTATCAGTCAATTCTGGATAACGAAAGCGTCCTGAACGTAAAAACCGCTGCCAACAAGGTTCCTGATTACGATACCGTTTACAACAAGCCGGACAGCGACAACTTTAACGAATGGGTTCAGGTAATCGTAGACTTTATAATCGATGAAAAGCATCAGGCTCCTTTTGAAATCCATTGTGCCATCGGAACAGACCGAACCGGCGTTTTCAGTGCCCTTCTGGGAGCCCTGTGTGGTGCAACCTGGAACGAAGTTTGCCTTGACTACGAAAAAACAAACCGCATGGGAATCAACGAATACCGTTCAAAAGCCCTTCTTGAACAGAGCTTCAGGAGAATGCTGGGGGTTGAAAGCCTTGAAAACGTAGTTGATTTGAAGGCTTCTCTTTGGGAGCATTTTGAAAACACCACATTGAACGGCGAGCCTGTCCTTACCAAGGCAAAGCTTGAGGCTCTGGTGGAGAAGTTGAAGTAGGGTGAGGTAAAAATATACGATGAATCAGCTGGTACCAGAGATTTGGTGCCAGCTTTAGAAAATTATTGCCGGTGCCTGGAAAGTTTGAGGTTACCGGCGAAATTGTACTGCCTGGGATTTTAGAAAATCCAGGCAGTTTTTTTACAAGTTATCAAATTCATCTTCGAATTTTTTATCAGCTTGTTTTCTTTTTTTGTCTGCATTTTCTTCTTTTGCTTTAATTCTGTGTTTATTATTTCAGAGAGATTATCCCACATGTCTTCCCCATGATTTTGAGCTTCCTGTTATTGCTAATTATTCAGTTTCAAAAATGAATCCGAATGTTACGATCAGTGTATAGTAAAAAAAATAGTAAATACAATAAAGCGCCAAGTGCATCTGGATGGGTGCCTCGGGGCCCAAAATTGACGGATACCTTGAAATAAAACTATACAGAAGACTTGTTATAATGTGTATTCTGTCTACCTGAGAATATATAAGGCTTTTTTTGTCGTTGGCTGTCCCCTAGCAGTCCTTAGGAGTTCTAGGCGTCAATTTCTAAAATGTAAAATTTCATCAAAAAAAAATTGCTTTATTTCAAAAACGGGTTTTGAATCTTTGTATTATTTGTCAGCTTTTTATAAATTATTTGAAAAGTTATTAACATAAAAATTATAAAATTTCTTTTAGAGAACGTATGAGAATGTATAAAAAATAATACAGAGGATTTGTATTTATGTTACAAAAGAATTCAGAATCAGAAACTGGCCGAATCCGCATCAAAGAATCCAGCGATCTTGTATCTCATATTCTTGAAAAATCAGTATGTTTAAGATTTAAGCATTTAGATTCATTTAATGAAAAATCTGGCGCTCTTTCCCTTTTTAACTTTTAAAAGCTGAACTTAGCGCTGATATAAAAAGAAGTTAAATCTTTGTATTTACCGTAGGTTCCCTCTCCTTCTTTACCGTCTTTTTCAACGCCCGGAATAAAAATAAAGGCGCCGGCGCTAAAGTTCAGCTGATCTGAAATACTGTATTCCACAGAAGGTTTTATAAAAGAATCAAAATCATTTAAACCTAAAAGAGCAGCCAGATTCAGATCTAAGGTTTCGTTCAACAGACTTTTAGAAATACTTAATGTAATTCCATGCTGATAATTCTCTTTTCTGTCCGCTTCATCAAGTTCGCCAAAAACCACATCGCAATAGTACTGAGCGGTAAAAGTCCAGCCTTCCGGCATCCAGTCAAGGCCAGCCAGAGCGGAAAGTTGATTTAATGGCAGACTTGTTTCTACATCACTTTTTCCTTCTGCCTTTTCTTTTAAGATTGTTTCAGAGGATTTCTGAATATTGCGCTGAGGAAAAAAAGCGGCTTCTGTGCGTAAAACTGTTTGTCCAAGGGGAATTGCCGCATCTGCTCCAAACATTAAAAAACGCTTGTACTGACCGGAAACATTCAAAGCCTCAGGAAGAGCAGTTTGGGGATTTGAAGGATCAAGCGGCTGGCCATAGGAAATTGTGTAATCCATAAAAGGAAGATCATCCCAGCCGTAATATGCGTAAAGAGAAAGATCCATAAGAGAAAAATATCCCGAAGCTTTGAGACCGTATTCTCCATTCCAGACAGCTTTTTCCGGCATTTCAAATGAGTTTACATTAACGGGAACAGAAATATTTCCGTAAGAAGGAATTGCAAAATCCACAGAAGATGGCAGCAGATATTTTCTAAGAATATTTCCTTCTGCCAGCGGAAGAGAAGTCGGCGTAAAAAATGGAATCCAGTAGGCGTCTACGGTAAAGGAATTTCCCGTTAAAGAAAGTCTTAAAGCGTCAACTGCAAGTTTTGCAGAATTATCTGTCATGGCAGATAGGCTTTCCATATTTTTAGGACAAATTACATTCGTGATGTCGATTCCGTCGGCCTTTCCCCATTCTGTTTTTTGCCGCCCTACTCTAATACCCCAGAATGAGGAAGTGTAATCTGCCCAGACTTCGTTTAATAAAAGATTAAAACCATTTCCTAAATTGCCTGAACTTGTTTCTGCCTGACCGATTGTACTTGCGTCATAGGAAAATGTTCCTTCCGCATAAGCTGAAGAGTTTCCGTAATAGGCGTCCAGTTTGCCGGTTAATGAAGTTTCTCCCATTGTTAAACGACCTCTTGAATCTTCTGAAGTCCAGGGAGCAGAGGCAGCCCATTTTGTGTTTATATCGCCTGAAAACTCAAGTCCTTCAGCATGAAGGAAAAAAGACATTCCAAAAGCAATTATTATAGAAGAAAAAAGTGTTTTTTTCATAAAAACCTCTCTTTATTAAACGAAGATTAAAGTCAGGCAAATTTATCTGATTCTACCCTTCTCCAAAGCAGCAACTGTAAAAAGGGAATCATCAATATCATTTGCATCATAAACAATGTTTTTGCTTTCAATTGTTGACCAGGTACCAGTCTGAACATTTTCCATTTTCATTTTAGTTGCTGTTGTATAGCCTTTGATTGTTGTAAAATCTGAGCAGGTTAAAATTCTGTGGAGTGTGTCCTGGCGGTCATAAAACTCGCATTTTCTAAGAATGAAGTCAGCTTTTCCGATGTAGCTGATGTAGCGGGGATCTTTTTCTGTGTGAGCCTTGCTGATGCATTCAACCTTGTAGCATTCTGTACCATCAACGCTTTCTTCACCTAAAAGCTTGTAGTCGTATTTTGAAATTGCCCGGTCATTCATATCCTGATAGGTAAAATCAGTTCCCATAAAGGAACCTTCGCTTTCTGAACCGCTTGAAGCGATTCGGCGGGTCTTTTTCATGGCAGGCATATAAAGCCAGTTGTCGCTGTCTTTTTTATTTCCGTTAGAGTCTTCTTCGTATTCAAACATGAGGTAACCGGTTCCAGAAACATCCTTTGGGGTTGTAAAAACGATTACTTCTTTTGAAACATCTCCATAATCCTTGCTTTTCATGATAACTTCCCGAATTCGGTCGTTACCCTTTTTTGAGTGAATTGTAAGAGTGGCGGTAGAAGAAGCGGTTTTTGCTTCTGGAACTTCATTTGCTTTTTTGATGATGTCGTAGCCAGTAAGACTTTGAGCTGAAAGAGTCTGTGAAAACAGAGCACCAGCAATTAATAAAGAAGAAAGTGTAAAAATTGATTTTTTCATAATAAAACTCCTGTGAAAAAACAGCTGTGCTGCTTTTCTGATAAATAGAATCTTGCGTTAGCGCTGTGCAGGGCAGCCCGCAAGGGCTGTTCCGGAGCGAAGCGCAGGAATGAGCGGATAGCGAACCCGGAACATAGCGACCGGCCCGGAGGCGAGCTTTAAGCGAGTTACCGGGCCGGGAACGCCCTATTTTTTCTTACCAAAAGGCTTTGTTATGTACAAAAGCACTGGTGTAACGGTGTAGTCTGCCACCAGGGCGCTGCCAAGTCCGATAATGGAAAGGTAACCCAGGCGAACCAGAACCGACATTGTGCTAAAGAGGAAGATAAAGAAGAGACCGCAGAGAATTATTGTGGTCATAATCATTGTCTTTCCGATTTCACGATAACTTGCAAGAATGGCTTTTTTATAGTCACCGGTAAGTTCCCAGTGATATTTGATATGGTTTGTAAAGTGAATTGTGTCGTCAACGGCGATTCCAAGAATCATAGGCATAATCATGGCGGTAATCATGTCAAGATTGATTCCAAAGTAACCCATTACACCTGCAATAATCACGATTGGCGCAATATTTGGAATCATGGCGATAAAGCCTGTGCGGAAAGACATAAAAGCGATTATAAGAAGAACAAGAATTACAATAAGAGAAGTTCCGATTGACTTAATCGAACCTCGAACCAGTTTTCCGTTCATTACGGCGTACTGCATTACTTCTCCAACTACACCGGCATTTGAAGCCTGAGGGAAGAGTTCCTTTACCCATTTTTCTACCATGTCTACATTCTGAACGCATTCTTCTGCATCGTAACCGGAAAGGTCTACATGAAGGTAGGCTGCCTTAAAGTCTTCGCTTACATAATCGTAGAGGTCTGAGCCGCCGGAAATTTCGTAGAGGAACATTATCTGGCTTACTAAATCCTGGTCGTCAGGGATTACATAATAGTCAGAATCGTCACCATTCAGGGTTCTGTTCATCTCCTTGATAACTTTTGTTACGCTGGAAACCCTTTCCTTTCCGTTACTAACTTTTGTCATGCTTAAAGTTCCGATTCGGCGGGAAAGTTCATCCATGTTTTTAAGAACCTGTGGATTTTTGATAGCGTCTTCCTGGTCATATTCTACGAGAACTTCGTAACTGTACTGACCACCCAGCTGGCTTCTGGTAATTTCCATAAGTCGCTTTATGTATGGAGTGCGCTCTCCCATCATTTCTGAGTAGTCCATGTTTACTTTGATTTTGAAGAGACCCGGAATACAGACTGCCATTACAACTGACGCAACGATTACCGTAATCCACTTTTTGTTGAGGATTGCCTTTCCCATTGCTTCCACGCGAAGGTCGGTTTTTGTAGAGCCTGCTGTATCAACAAAGGTAGGATCAGGTTCCTTGTCTTTTCCAAAACTGTAAAGGCATGGAAGAAGAATCATTGTGTATACAAAAACCATGAATACAACGGCAGCGGTAATTGCCCCAACCCATCTCATAGGTTTGATTCCACCTGCAAGGAAAGAAAGCATTCCGCCCATTGTAGTAATAACCGTAAAGAAAAGTGCCCAGCCGGAATCTCGAACGCCCATTACAATAGATTCTTTTCGTTTTCCGGTTTTGCGGAAATAAAGCTTAAAACTGTTGATGTAGTGAACTGCATAACCTACTGCAAGAGCCATTGCAAGTAGAACGGTTACCATAATCATGGTGTTGTTTCCGGTAATGTTCATCCAGGCAGAATAGCCAAGAGTTGTAAGGATTGCTCCTACGGTTGCGATTGTAGGAACGATTACACCTCGAAGGGAACGAATGAATATTACAAGGAAAATGAGCATCACAAGAAAACCTATGCCGATTCGGCTTATGCACTGCTCTATTGTTGCCTTTTCTTCTTCGTATTCTGTGTAAGAAAGCCCTGTTGGACGGATTATCCATTTGTCAGACTTGAATTCGTCGGAGTTAAAAATCTTCATTGCCGGAGGAGCGATTTTTTTCATTGCTTCATCAAGGCCTTCGGAATACTGTTCAAGATTTACTATCAGCCAGGTTTCGGTACAGTCTTCGCTTACAAGAAAGTTTTTTAAGGATTCACGGCTAAGAATAAAGTCTCGTTTTGCCTTTAGTGAATCTTCATCAACAGAGCCGTCAGCCTTGCGCGGGATTCCGTCTTCAAAAGGACTTGTAACTTCAAAGCCGTCATCTGTACCAATAGGAACAGAAAGTTCCATAAGAGATGTAATGCTTGATGCGTATGGAACTTCAGCCAGAAGACGGTCCCCGAGCTTATCAATCATTTCGAGACATTCTGGAGCAAAAACATCGTCAGCGGTGATGTGAGCCATAAGGGTGTCTGTAGAACCAAAAATGCTTTCAAAATGATCCTGATTCTGTTTTACTGCATCCCAGTTGTCAAACCAGTCCTCTTCTCCATTGTCCAGCTTAAGCCGAGGAAGCCCAAGACAGCCAATAATCGTTACAATTAAAAGACCTGTAATAAAAGCCCAGCGGTGTTTTACTTCGAACCTGCCGAACTTTTCAAACCAGTCGTTGATTTTTTTGACTTGCATATATACCTCTCTGATGTTTTCTAGATAACAGTGTTACCGATAAGATAACATCGTTATCGAATATAGTGATAACATTGTTATCTGTCAAGAGCCTTGATGGGATAAAGCAGAGATTTAACTGAATAAAACCCGGCCAATACGGGGCACATAGGGGATACATACATGATACATACATGATACATACATGGCAAACGAGTTATAAGCAAGCTGCGTATACTGGCCGGAACATACATGGCGACACATAATAGATTTATTGACAAAAATTTGTGTATAAAGATAAAATAAAAATATGGCAGATTCATCAACTTCAGCTGCAGAAACAAAAACGAAACTTCTCCAAAGTGCTAAAAAAGAATTTCTTGAAAAGGGATTTATGGGGGCTTCCCTGCGAACTATTGCTGCAAATGCAGGCGTTACCACCGGTGCTATGTACAGACATTTTAAAGATAAAGACTCATTTTTTTGCGCACTGGTGGACGAAGCAATTGAAGTTGTAAAAAAAACCGTTTCTCTTGCCGATTCAGAAAATCACGCAGGTCTGGATTCTCCCCATATGCAGGAACATTTTGATCTGGAAGAAAAATCCGTAAAAGAATTCATTGACTACATGTTCGCCAACTTTGACCTTTTTACCCTGCTTTTAACAAAGGCGGCAGGAAGCACTCACGAACATTTTCAGGAAGAAATCTGCGAACTCTACACAAAAAACTGTGAAGAAACATTTAACTGGATGTACGAAAGCAAAATCGCCGCAAAAAAAGTTTCTCCAATGACCATTCATTTTATGGCGTCCACCATCATAAATGCCTACTGCGACATAATTACACACAATATGAGCAAAGAAGACGCCATCCATTACATTGCTGATATTATGGAATTTACCCGGTACGGAACTATGCATCTGATGGGGATTTAAATAAAACCTGAAAATTACATTCTATTTTCTGGCAAGTTGCTGCGCCTGAATCACGCCTTGTATAAATCTCTTAAAAAAATTACTTGTTAGCATTTGCTAATTACGTTATAATAAGACTGTTAGTTAAAGCTAACAAAATGAATTATAAAAGAGGTTTTCTATGACAGACGGTTCAAAAAAATTTTTGTGGGGACTGCTTGCAGGAGTTGCAGCAGCCGCATTCATCAAAACTGATACATTCAAAAAATGTGCCTCAAAAGTAGTTGCAGGCGGACTTCAGCTAAAAGACGATGCAAAAGAATACTTTGAAACAATCAAGGAAGATGCAGAAGACGTAAAAGCTGAAAAGAACGCATAAAGAAAAGAGGCAAAAAAATGGAATTTACAGTAAAGCATTCTCTACCCGGGCGGATTCGTATCTGCTACAACAAAAAGAATATTACTAAACGACAGGCTGCCCTGGCATACAGTCTGCTTTCTGTACAAGAAGGAATGACCGATATTTCTGTAAACTACACTACCGGTTCATTCCTGATTTATTACGATGTAAAAAAACTTTCCGAAAAACACATTCGCGCCTACTTTATGGCCCTTTCTGACAAATATTTGAGTAATCAGGAAATGCTGGAATCGGTTGAAGAACCACAGGAAGAGGAAAGTCTTCTGTTCGATCTGGCTCTGATGACTTTTACACATTATTTTAAAATGATTCTTCCCCTTCCGGTGCGGCTTGTTTTAAGGGCTTTTTCTCTTGGCCCTAGAGTATTAAATGGAATTGAACATCTTTTAAAAGGAGAAGTTTTTCATTCTGAAGTTCTGGATGCAACGGCAATTTCTATGGCGCTTATCACTGGCGACACTCGAACTGCCTCAAATATAAATTTTCTTTTAAACATCGGAGACACAATAGAAGAATTTACAAAGAAAAAATCCTACAGCGACCTGGCAGACAGGCTGATTTCTCAAAACGATCAGGTTCAGCTTGTTGGTAAAAGTGAAAACGGCGAACAGACCGAAAAAACTGTTCCTCTTAGCATGATTAAGAAAGGTGACATTGTTGCCGTACGAACGGGAAGCGTTATTCCTGTAGACGGAAGTGTTTTAAAAGGAGAAGCCCTTGTAAATCAGGCTACTATTACCGGAGAACCTCTCGCTGTAGAAAAAAGAGAAGGAAATACTGTTTTTGCAGGAACCATTTTGCAGGAAGGGGAAATATTTATAGAAGTTAGAGCAACCGGAAGCCAGACCAAGGTGCAGAACATTCTTCAGATGATAGATAATTCCCAGAATCTTAAGGTTTCTTCTCAGGTTCGCTCGGAAAACCTTGCAAATCAGCTTGTAAAATACAATTTCCTTCTTTCTCTGGCAACTTTCTTTGTTACGGGAAATATTACAAAAGTTATGGCAACATTGATGGTAGATTATTCCTGTGCAATGAAACTTGCAGCACCAATTGCGGTTTTAAGCGCAATGAAAGAAGCCGCCGGGCACGGAATCCTTGTTAAAGGTGGTAAATTCCTTGAAAACGCATCCCTTGCGGACACGGTTGTTTTTGACAAGACGGGAACTTTAACCCATGCAAGTCCAAAACTGGCAGAGATTTTTGCCTACGGAGGACGAAGCAAGGAAGAAGTACTTGCTATTGCCGCTTGTCTTGAAGAACATTTTGCCCATCCTATTGCGACTGCAATTGTAAAGGCTGCAGAAGAAAAGAAGCTCCTTCACCCAGAAGAGCATGCAAAAGTTGAATATATAGTTGCTCATGGAATTGCAACCAAGCTTCACGGAAAAAAAGTTCTGATTGGAAGCCGGCATTTTATTTTTGAAGATGAAAAGGTTTCTGAACCTTCCGATTTGTCAGAAATCCAGAAAAATGCCCTAGAAAACGGAATGTCTCTTCTGTATCTTGCTGAAGAAAAAAATCTGATAGGAATTTTTGCAATAAATGACCCGGTACGAAAAAATGCTGCAAAAATCATCAAAGCCCTTCATTCTTCAGGAATTAAAAACTGCGTTATGATTACAGGGGACGATGAAGGAGCTGCAAAAAATGCGGCCCGGCTCACAAAAATTGACCATTATATTTCCCGTGCCCTGCCAGAAGATAAAGTTCGCTATATTGAGGAAGAGAAAAAGAAAGGCCACAAAGTTATAATGATTGGTGACGGTATAAACGACGCCCCTGCCCTTGCGGCGGCAGATACTGGAATTGCCATGGGAGACTGTGCAGACATAACCGGAGAAACTGCCGATATAGTTCTTTCTGCGGAAGACGGATTATTAGGTTTGTATAAAACACGGATTCTAGGTTCCCTGCTTATGGAAAAAATTGATAGGAACAACAGAAATATTGTTGCGGTAAATACAAGCCTTATGTTTCTTGGTTTATTGGGCTTTGTTTCGCCTTCTCTTGCGGCGCTCCTTCACAATGCGTCAACTATTGCCTTCAGCGTAAAGGCAATGCAGTCGCTGCTTCCAGAGGTTGACTCGGAAGCTCAATTGCACGAGGCTCACAGAAGCGGGCACGGAAACGAAAGGCACGGCCAGAAAGAAACGATAATTCAGGGGTAAACTATGGAATACCGATATTTTCCCGGTCGTCTTCGTTTTAGAGATCACATTCTTAGGGACGAAGAAATTAGAAATGCTGCAATCAGCGTTGTAAAAAAAATCTGTCCTCTGGCAGAAATTACTTATACAGAAAAAACTTCTGGCATTCTTGCAACATACCCGGAAAACCTTCTGGATGTGGAAAAATTAAAGCCCCTGGTTCCTCTCATCCTTGAAATCGAACCTAAAGTGAGGTTTTACACGCCATCAAAAAAGCAGATTATTCTGGAAGGCATAAAAAAAATTGAAGATAAGGTGGCAGAAATCACGAGAGATTGAATTAAATTCGCCGACGTTCACAAAACGACCAGTCTAAATAATATCCAGCTGCCTTACTCAGGCGTTGGAATAAAGGTTGCCCGGTTCCTCTTTATTTATCCAGATCTTGCTTATTATCCTTACAATAAAAAAACGCGTTTTCTTCCACACAGGACGCTTTGTGTAAAATCTTTATCCGTTTTATAAAATTCAGCTTTCCAAAGGCCCGGCTTCTCACATATTTTAGATTACTGAATTTCGGCAATTTCTTTAATTTCCAGCATTTTATAAAAGCCTGCATTCCAACAATTTCAAGATTATCAAATCCTTTAAGAGCTTCAAGTTCTCTACAACCACCAAAGGCTTCAAACATTATAAAGTGAACATTCTTTCCACCTGTAACTGTTTTTAAAGAGTCACAGCCGTGAAATGCAAATTTTCCGATAATTTCAACAAAATCTGGAACTACAAAGCTATGGGTATCTTTCTGCAAAATTTTTAACAAAATCTTTTTGTCTGGAGAATAAAGGTTCCCTTCATACATCACAGTTTCTATTTCTTCTGGGGCGTGATAAAACTCAAGATATTCTTTAATTGCATCAAGAAGTCCGCTTTCCAGGTCTGAATACATTACATAAAGGAAGTTTTTTTTGTAAACTTCTCTGGCCAAAAGCTCAGAATCTTTTCTAAAACAATACTGGTAATAGTTTTCTAAATAGCGGGCATAAAAATCACTGGGACTAATCATTTCTTTCCCTGACATATCATTCAAGGGATAGTCTGAATGTTTTATTTTTTGGAAACTTAAAAATTTCTTAGCAAGCTCATTTTCAATTGTATCGTTCCGTTCAGAAATATAACCTCCCCCATCTTTTATCATTCCTAATTTCCAGTCTATAAAATGAGCAAATTCCCGTACTAATATGTGAGCTAAATTTCCGAACTCAAAAAGACATACCGGATCATACATTTTAATAACAGGTTTATTTGTTTTACAATCGCAGCAATCAAATTCCGCGCTTTTTGAAGACTCGTGATGTAAATAAAATATAACAGACAAATCTTTCACAAAGCCTTCAATTTTAAAGAACTTTGCATAGAATTCTTCCAGTATTTTAAAAATTTCTTTCAGTTTATCTTCAAAATAAAATAATTCTTCAGGGAGTTTTACTTCTAAATCCTTCAGCAATGTACAGTTATCAAGAACCAGAAGTTTACTGTGATGATGCTTTGATTTCATACGGGTACCTCGTATTGGTTATTTCAATTATATTAAAACCCAAAAAATCCAGTCTACAATAATCCATAAGACCTCATTGACCTCTGCATTTTGATTA
>JAILKG010000106.1 GCA_024693915.1 Treponema sp. | reverse complement strand
GGGAAAACTGCCGGTTGATAAAGTAAAAAGATTTTTCTTTGGTTTACGACTCTTTATCATTTTTGAAATAATTCTGAATGCCATCTGGTACTATTTCTTTTAATTTTTGATTTAGAGGTGTTTTCATGAAAAAATATAGATTTTTATTTAGCGCATTATTATTTTCCCTCTTTTCTGCTTTTGCTTTTTCACAAGGCCTTACAAATGAAGGGGGAAGTTCTCAGCCGGATGCTGTAACAGCCCAGTCAGAAAGACTTGCTGAAGAAGGGGATCTTTTAGGGACTTCTGATTCTGTTTCCAGCTCTTCGGATTCTGAAACTTTTTCTACACAAGTTTTATACAGCAATTTTTTTGATTTGGCGGGGCTTTTTACTCAGGAAGAAGTGGATGACTTTGTAAATGCCGGCTTTGAAATTGAGCAAAAATATAATTTTCCGGTTTATGTAGTAATTGTTTCTGATTACAAAAGCTATGGTTGTGGAATCATTGAAGATTTTAGTGAATACTTCTTTGAAAAGAACAATCTTGGTATGGGAGAAGAAAAAACAGGTCTCCTTCTTGCCTTGAGCATGAATGACAGGGATTACGACATTATGGCTCACGGTGACAGAGGTCATTATGCCTTTACAGATTTTGGAAAGAATAAGCTGGCTGACCAGTTTAAGCCTTATTTCAGGAACGATGACTGGTACAGTGGCCTTCTTGAATATTATAATTTTATCGACTATATGCTTTCTGCCGCCGATGAAGGATATCCTGTGGATGTGGACACCTGGGAAGAACCAAGGGAGCCAAAGGACTGGTTTATTGCTGAACTGGTGATTTTTGCCATTGCAATGATTATTACCTTGATTTCAGTAGGAGTAGAAACTTCAAAACTGAACAATGTTTCCCTTGCTGACGATGCAGAGGATTATATCCGTTCAGAAGATGTTCGCATTACTCATCGTGACTCTAAATTTATCAGGGAAACCAAATCGGTAACTCATATCGATAAAGGTTCTTCCGGCGGAGGAACCAGCGTGAACTCCCGGGGATATTCTCACTCATCTGGAAAATTCTAAATTAAAAGGGTTCCGGGAAAATTTCTTTGCCTGGAACCTATATCCCCAGGTATATCCTGAGGGAAGATGGCCGCCTGCATGCTTTGCTGTAGGCGGCCTTTTTTTATTTATGGAATTGAGCCCGGGCCGAGCGTGGAGTGGTGGTGGGAAGGCTGTGCCTGACCGCCAGTCTGGCAGCTTGAATACTCTGAGTTAAAAAAAATAAGATAGTAAAAATCTGCTTGTGTGTTAATGCGGGCGAGATTTTCTTAAAGGAAGTTTACTAGCTGCTACTGATGGTAAAAAAAAGGAGGAAGTTTGGCTTTGGGAGGGTTAGGGCTGCCAGACCGAGCCTTAGGCGGGCCACGGAAGGCGAGTGGGAAAAGCCTCTGCCCCCGGAAAATGCCCTGGACTGCACAAGTCCTCGGGAAGCTCTTCTGCACATTTGTCCCCAGGAAAAGCCTCTGCCCCCGGAAAATGCCCTGCCTGAAAGCATTCTGGCCCCACCGCTTTTCGCCTCATTGTAAAGGCTTTTGTTTTATGCTATTCTACAAGTCACATCAAATTCAAACGGCGCACTCCCGCGTCGTAACGAGGTTTTTTTATGGCAAACACAAACGATACACATGCGTGTACATTGGACAAAATCATCAGTCTTTGTAAGAGACGAGGATTTGTTTATCAGGCATCAGAAATTTACGGCGGACAGGCAGGAGCCTGGGATTACGGTCCGCTGGGCGTAGATTTTAAGCGTAACATTCAGAACGCATGGTGGCACTACATGATTCAGCTGCACGACGATGTAGTTGGTCTTGACTCTGCAATTTTCCAGCACCACACAACATGGAAGGCTTCTGGCCACGTAGATCACTTTTCAGATCCAATGATTGACTGTCTGGAATGTAAGGCACGCCACAGAGCAGATAAATTGATTGAAGACTTTGTTGCAGCAAATCCAGACAAGGCTCCTGGAAAGCCCGTTGATACAATGACTCACGAAGAGATGAAGGAATATATCGACGCAAACATCAACTGTCCTGTATGTGGCAGCAAAGAAAGAAAATATACAGCTGTCCGGGAATTTAACCTGATGTTCAAGACTTATCAGGGACCAATTGCTGATGAAAGCCACCTTATTTACCTTCGTCCTGAAACCTGCCAGGGAATTTTTACAGACTTCAAGAACATCGTTCAGTCTAACCGCATGAAGGTTCCTTTTGGTGTTGCTCAGGTTGGTAAATCTTTCCGTAACGAAATTATTTTCAAGAACTTTATTTTCCGTACCTGCGAATTTGAACAGATGGAAATGGAATATTTCTGTAAACCAGGAACAGAAGACGAAACTTTTGACCGCTGGAGAAAGGAACGCTGGGCATTCTATCTTAAATACGGTATTCCGGAGAAACAGCTTAAGTGGCACCATCACGACAAGCTGGCTCACTATGCTAAAGACGCTTACGATATCACTTACAACTTCCCAATCGGATTTGAAGAAATTGAAGGTATCCACAGCCGAACAGACTTTGACCTTAGCCAGCACATTGAATATTCAAAGAAAGATCTTACATACATGGATCAGGAAGACGGAAACAAGAAGTACGTTCCATATGTAGTTGAAACTTCTGCAGGTTTGAACAGAAACTTCCTCATGTTCCTCTGCGAAGCTTACGAAGAAGAAAACGTTGGTACAGACGGAAAAGAAGACTACCGAACAGTTCTTCACCTTGACCCACGCTTAGCACCTATCACAGTTGCAGTTCTTCCTTTGATGAAGAAGGACGGACTTGCTGAAAAGGCAAAGGAAATCCAGCACCTTCTTAAAGAAGACTTTGTAACTGATTTTGACGTAAGCGGAACTGTTGGAAAACGCTACCGCCGTCAGGACGAAGTTGGTACTCCATTCTGCGTAACTGTTGACTACGATACAATTACAGAAAAGAAAGAAGATGGTTCTGCAAATGAACTTTTCAATACTGTAACAGTCCGCTTCCGTGATTCAATGGAACAGGAAAGAGTTTCTTTGGATGACCTTGTATTCTTTATTCAGAAAGCAATCAAGAATTACAAGCCAAAAGAAAGAACTGACAGATAGTTTTTTAAGGTGGTGGCCCTGAGCCGCCACTTTTTATAAGGATTTTCAAACTTGGAATACGTAAGACTTGGTAAATCAAATCTGATGATTTCTCGCGTGGCTATGGGGGCAACTGCCCTTACTGAAGGCGGAGATGAAAAAGCCTATGAGCTTGTGCGAAAAGCCTACAATCAGGGAATAAACTTTTTTGATACTTCCAGAAAAACTCCGGACTGTGAAAAGCTTTTAGGAGATGCAATCGGGGATATCAGAAAAAGTGTGATGGTTGCAACAAAAACTCAGGGCCAGAGCGGAGCTGAAATTTTAAACGATTTTGAAAGCAGCCTTAACGTGATGCACACTGATTTAATTGACCTTTATCAGTATGAAACCGACTCTTTTCTTCCTTTGGAAGGCGGTGCTGACGGCATTTATCAGACATTAAAAAATCTTAAAGATTCTGGAAAAATAAGGGCAATTGGTCTTGTAACTCAGGATCTGGATGTGGCAGAAAGAGCCATTCATTCAGGACTTTACGACACCTTGCAGTTCCCTTTCAGTATGCTCTCTACTGATGAAACGATTGCTCTGGTAAAGCTCTGCGAAGACAACGATGTGGGCTTTATTGCCATGCAGCCACTGTGCGGTGGAGTGGTGGATAACATTCCTTTAGCTGTAGGTTTTTTAAAGCAGTTTGAAAACGTAATTCCTCTGTGGGGAGCCAGAAACAATGATGAGCTTGAACAGATTCTGTATTTTGCAGAACATCCCCCGGTAATCGACGAAAAATTCAAGCAGGATGTGGAATATCTGCGGATGTTTTTTAATTAGTCATAATTTCGACTTAAAAATTGAAGTCTGGCGGCCGCTTACCGCTTACTAATTACTGCATCCCGGCTTTCTGCGTGGAAATGCAAAAAA
>JAILKG010000320.1 GCA_024693915.1 Treponema sp. | reverse complement strand
AACGATAGTAGTTTTTGATATAATTTGTTGTATAATCTGTAAAATAATTTCACACACAAAAAAAGGAATAAAAAGATGAAAAGAACTTTCTTTAGCCTGAAATTCAAGTTTTATAATTTTTGTTTAAATAAATCGAAAGTCTGGATTTTTTGTTTGCTGCCTTGTCTGCTTTTGCCAGCAGGATGTTCGAAAAAAAATGTTGGACTTTCTGCTTCTGAAGGCAGTATTTCAAATAACATTATTTCGGAAAGCCTTGTTTCAGAATCGGGCAGGGGAGAGGCAGAAGAAAACCTGAGTAGCAGCAGTAGTTTTTCTGGCGGTACAACAATTTCAGAAGGAACTGCAAGCTCTGATATGGCAGAGGACAATAAAGCCGAAAAGAGCAGGGATGTTAAAGATTCTGTAAATAAGCCGGCTGAAAATCAGGGGAAAAAGCCTGCAGATAAGCCGGCAATTAAGAAATTTAACTATGATTTTACTAAGATGAATTACAACATGATTTCCAGTCTGCTTTTTGACTTTATTATAAATCCTAAAAAATACGCTGATAAAACAGTAAAAATGGATGGCCAATTTGAAACCAGCGTTTATGAAAACAAGCGCTACTTTGCGGTAATCAAGTGGGATTTAACCGGCTGTTGTCCTGCCGGGCTGGATTTTGAGCCTCCAGAGGACTTAAAATTTCCAGAAGATTTCCCGGAAAAAGGAACTTCAATCACTGTATCCGGGGTTTTAAAATACCAGGAAGATCAAGAAGATAATACAGCTTTGGGAAAATTGAATTTTGTTGCATATGATATGCAGGTAGGCCAATAGCCTGTAGTTTGAGGCCGGCCACGAATTGTAACTACCTCGGCAAAACCGGCTGCGGTCTGCCACACCCTGCATTTTACCGCACCCTGCAACCCTCTTCGTCTTTAAATTACTTGGCGCACCCAGCTACACGCCTGCTTTTCTTGCTGTCCTTCTCATACAGTCCTTTTTATATCGTTCTTTTCTTGCAGTCCTTGAAATCCCCCTCTGTTTCATTTAGACTAAAAGTGTGAACTCCAAGACAAAACAAATTTTTTTGAACACGATAAAAATTTCAGTGGCCGCAACTCTTGCAATATTTCTGGCAAAGCTTCTCAAGCTGGAATTTGCTGTTTCTGCAGGAATTGTTGCCATCCTTTCTGTGCAGCCCACCAAAAAAGAAACTATAAAAACAGCTCTTGCCCGTTTTTTTGCTTTTGCCGCCGCCCTGGCACTTTCAGTCCTTCTTTTTAATACTCTTGGCTTTACGATTCCTGTTTTTTTTCTCTATCTTCTTCTTTTTATTTTGCTCTGCCAGTGGCGCTCCTGGATTTCTGCCATGGCCATGGACTCGGTGCTGATTTCCCATTTTCTTTCTTTTGGAAAGTCCGGGCCGGAAGAAATTCTTAATGAAGTTCTTCTTTTTGTAATTGGCGTGGGCTTTGGAATTCTTGTAAATATTTTTCTTAAAAAAAAGACAGACTATATCGAGGAGCTTAAAAAAGAGACTGACGATAAAATTCGCCTCGTTCTCCACCGCATGTCCCTGCGCATTCTGGATTCACAGCTGGCTGACTACAATGGAGACTGTTTTTTAAGCCTGAACCAGAGCCTTTTTACCGCCAAAAAACAGGCCGAAGAAAATTTTAACAATCAGTTTTCAAAAAAAGACACTTATGACAGCCTCTATCTTGCCATGCGTGAAAATCAGACAAAAGTTTTGCAGGAAATGTTTAAGTGCGTCCGCCAGATTTCTTCAGTTCCTCATACGGCGCCCCTTGTGGCGAATTTTCTGGAAAAAGTTTCCCGGGAATACCACAAGGATAACGATGTGCGGGAACTTCTGGAGGAACTTGCTACCCTTCGTTCAAAAATGAAAAGCCTTCCCCTGCCGCTTTTGCGTACAGAGTTTGAAGACCGGGCTAACCTTTTTATTCTTCTTGAGCGCCTGGAAGAATTTCTTTTGATAAAGCGAAATTTTTCAGAAGCTTTGGGCAAAAAAGCCGCCCTCGATACTAATACAAACTAAGACAAACTTGCGAAAACTACCAGAATAAATTCCGCTTTCCAGAAAAGGCGGTAAATTTAGATAAATTCATTTCTGGGGCCATTTTTGACCGCTTTCGCCCTGCTTCAAGCAGTCAAAAACCGCGCTATCCGCAGTTCCGGCTTTCGCCTTCATTCCGCCGCCGGCTCTCTGCCCCTGCAGGGCAAATCGCCGGCTCTGGAACAGAGCTTACGCTCTGCTGCTACTATCGCTTGTCCGTTTTTCATCTTTTTAATCTGTTACAAATATATTGTAAAAGTGTCTTTTACCTATACACAATATACTTTATTTATGCTATAGTTCTTCCATGATTCAGATTTTTGGTACAAATAAAAATTTTGACTGCAAGGCAGCCCAGCGTTTTTTTAAGGAGCGCCGGATTCCCTTTCAGTTTGTAGACCTTAAAGAAAAAGAAATGTCCCGGGGTGAATTTGATTCAGTTCTTACTTCCCTTTCAAAAACAGAAGGCGGCCGGGAAGGTGCTGTAGAAGCTTTAACCGATAAAAATTCAAAAGACTATTCTTCCATTGCATATCTTGATGAAAGTGAAAAAGAAGAAAAACTTTTTGAAAATCAGGCAAAGCTTTTAAAACAGCCGGTTTGCCGTAACGGAAAAACTGAAGCAACCGTGGGAATGGCTCAGAAAATCTGGGAAAACTGGAAGTAGCATTCAGAGCAGGCATAACCCTTGCGGCAGGGCGTAAGATGGAAAATAGAACTTATATTGCAATAGACTTAAAATCTTTTTACGCCTCAGTCGAATGCAGGGAGCGCCTGCTGGATCCACTTAAAGCAAAACTGGTTGTTGCGGATAAAAGCCGTACCAGTAAAACAATCTGCCTGGCTGTTACTCCTGCTTTAAAGGCCTATGGTTTAAGCGGGCGCAGCCGTCTTTTTGAGGTGGAAGCAAAAGCCCGTGAAATAAAAGCCAAAACCGGAAAAGAACTGGAATACATTGTGGCTCCTCCCAGAATGGCTTTGTATATTCAGTATTCTACCCGTATTTACAATGTCTATTTAAAATACTTTGCCCCAGAAGATATACATGTTTATTCAATCGATGAAGTTTTTATAGATGCTACAAGCTACCTGGCTTTTTATAAAATGTCTGCAAGGGAACTGGCTGTAAAAGTAATTCGCCATGTGCTTTCGGAAACCGGAATTACAGCAACGGCAGGAATTGCTCCAAATCTCTATCTTTGCAAAATTGCCATGGATATTGTGGCAAAGCACATTCCTGCAGACCAGGATGGCGTCCGGATAGCAGAACTGGACATTCCAACTTACAGAAAAGAACTCTGGAATCATCAGCCCATAACGGATTTCTGGAGGGTGGGAAGGGGAATTGCCCGCCGTCTTGAAAAATACTATATCCGAACCATGGGAGATATTGCCCACATTTCTCTGAAAAACCCAAAGCTTTTGGTTAAAGAATTCGGGATAGATGCAGAAATTCTTATTGACCATGCCTGGGGAATTGAAAGCGTGGGCATGAAAGAAATAAAAAATTACAGGTCGTCGGCAAAAAGTCTGGGAAGCGGGCAGGTTTTACATGAGCCATATACTTTTGAAAAAGCCAGAATCATCGTTAGAGAAATGGCGGAACTTCTGGCTCTGGACTTGTTCAGAAAAGAACTCCTTGCATCTTCCATTACGCTACAGGTGGGCTATGACATTGAAAGCCTTAAACTGGAAGATTTTGACGGAGAAATCGTAAAGGACTTTTACGGCCGCCAGGTTCCAAAACCTGCTCACGGCTCCTTTGCTTTTGCGGGAGAAACAAATTCCTCTGCTTTGATTGTGGAATCTTTTGTAGGCCTTTTTGAGCGCCTTGTAAATCCTGACTGGCTTGTTCGCCGGGTAAATCTTACTGCAAACAATACAATTCCTTTAAGCCAGAGGCAGGCCAGCCTTTTTGATGAGCTTGATGAGGGGACGGATTTAAAAAATAAGCAGAAAGAAGAAAGTCTTCAAAAAGCCCGTCTGGAAATAATCAATAAGTTTGGGAAAAATGCAATTTTGAAGGGCACAAACCTGGAGGAAGGGGCAACCACCCGGGACAGAAACCAGCAGATAGGGGGACACAAGAAATGAAAACTTTTGGATTTTTGAATTTATCTTAACTAAAAAGAAATCCAAACTCTTTAGCATATTTTATT
>JAILKG010000312.1 GCA_024693915.1 Treponema sp. | reverse complement strand
TCCCGTCATACTGGCAGGTTTTGATATTTTATCAATAATTATACTTACTTCCTCAATAAGAATTCCTGTAAAGGATTCAATTTTGTCTATGATGTACTGCTGAAGTTTGTGGACTTTTCCGGTGAGTTGAGTTCCAAACGGTACATCAATTGTGACAATCAGTCTGTATCCGCGGTTATCAGTTTTTATCGAAATCTTTTTGATTTTTACTTCAGGGTCACACTCACTGACACAGTGCATAACCATTTGGGTAAGCGCCGCTTCAGAAATTTCGATTCGTCCTTTTTTTGAAAATTCCGGCTGGACTATTGATTTTTCAATCATTTTGCCGTTGAGATTTTTGCCTGCCTTTTTGAAAAGTTTATTTTTGTTGAAAAAGTCGTGCATCGAAGTTGAAAAAATCTGTGAATAGTTCTTTTTAACTTCGATTGATGGGACTGGGATAACGTGTTTACCCTCGACTTGCCGCGACTTTATTGCTTTTTCTATGTCTTCTTTTGATGCGATTTCTTCAATGTGTATGATTTTCTGTGGCTGTGGAAGCTGAAGACGCATGGCAATTTTACTTACCATTTTTTCTGAAGTTCCGAGCAGCAGAATTTTTTTGATATGGGTTTTGCGGAGAACTCTTGCAACTGAATCTCTGTGTTCTTTGTCATCGAAAAGGGCTGCGCGAACGGCACCCATATAGGTTTTCTCGCGTTTTGCGGAGCGTCCTGCAACGATTTTATCATCCTGAATTAAGAGTCCGTCATCAATAATTGCATGAATACCGTATTCTTCTGCAAGAAGTTTTGAGCGAAAAGATTTACCGGTTCCGCTTTCTCCAACCAGAGCGTAAACCTGTACGTGCTTGAAAATATCGAAGATGTCTGAAAGTTTATTTCCCATACCTTTTTTTATTATAAACTAGATTTATTAATACCACAAAATTGTAATTGTCCAATAAAGTCGGGTGAAAGACTTATTTTTATACAATCTGGCAGCCCGAGCGGATTTTCTTTTGGAAATTTAAGGCAATATGCCTGAAGATAAAATTCTCTTGATGGTGAACCTGTAAGTTTTTTTGCTCCATAAGCTGTATCACCTGCAAGCGGATGTTTATGAAGTGCACTCTGGCTTCTAATCTGATGTTTTCGTCCTGTTTTAATTGAAAACTCTGCAAGAGTGTATTCCTGTCCGTTTTGTTTTCCAAATGAAATCGGAGTTGCTGTAGTTTCGCATGCAGCTGATTTTTCATTTTCGGATACTTCTGATTTTGCTTCTACTTTGTAAAAGCCATCTTCATTTTCGCCAGAATCAGTTATAAAATCTTTCCAGTTTTCTTTTTCAAAAAGTTTTCCCTGAACAAGTCCGTAGTATTTTTTTTGGATAGTATGATTTTTTATACCTTCGGTAAACCAGCGTGCGCCTTCGAGGCTTTTTGAAAAAACTAGTAAACCTGTTGTGCGGCGGTCAAGGCGGTGAAGGGGACCTGGTGTAAATGACAGCGAAGAATTTTTATATGAAGGATTGTTTTTCAGATACGAAAGTACATCCTGATACAGTCCATCAGTTTTTCCATGTACAGTTCTGTCATAAGGTTTATCAATAATTAAAAGATGTTCGTTTTCAAAAACAATTTTGAGTTTTTCGTTATTTTGATATTCTGATGGAGCTTCAGTTTCTGCAGTTGAATTTTCATCAAAAAGAAATGCAGCAATGGAAATTACATCACCTTCAAAAACCCTAGTTTCAGGCTTTGCTTTTTTATGATTTAGCTTAATGAGACCTTTTCGTAGAAGTTTATAAATTTCAGGTAAGCCTTTTTCCTGTAAAAATATTCTTAAAACCCTGTCTAAACGGCGGTCTGAATCATCTTTTCCAGCTGTAAAATCTTTAAAATCCATCTTTATTAAAGTATAAGCATTTTTCAAAAAATCTACTAGTAAATTTCACGTTTCAATGGTAATATATATAGGTATTTTTTTTAATTTGGAATATTATGTCACCGACTTATACACTTATAGAACAATTAATTCTTTTTTTTAATAACCCGATTCTTCTGGCATGTATTTTCAGCTGGCTCGGTGCACAATTTATTAAAGCTGCAATCAAATTAATTTACGGAAAAATCCATTCGCTTGGAGAACTTTTTGAAGTAATGCTCTGGCGTACAGGTGGAATGCCTTCCAGTCATTCAGCTCTTGTTACTTCACTTTGCGTTACAATTGCATTCCGTCACGGACTTCAGTCTGATTTATTTATTTTTTCACTTTGTTTCTTCCTTGTTGTTATACGCGATGCTTTTGGAGTTAGACGTTCAAGTGGAATCCAGGCTAGAAAAATCAACGAAATTGGAAACGATCTTAAGGAAAAAGAAATAATAGAAAGTTATAAACCACTTAAAGAAGTAGATGGGCATACTCCTATGGAAGTTCTTTGCGGCTGTCTGCTTGGTTTCTTAGTAGGGCTTTCATTTTCTCTTTTAAAGTAGAGTCATGAATAAGTATATAAAATATTTTTCACCCTTTGTTTTTCTTATTTCACTTATTCTGATAATTTCTTTCCGCTCAATTCCTTCTGGAAAACTCTGGAAAGAATACAATGTTCTTTATGTTCCAGTAAATTCTGATGAT
>JAILKG010000289.1 GCA_024693915.1 Treponema sp. | reverse complement strand
GAAAGCCGTTAAAAAATCTTCGAAAGAAGATTTTAGGCTATCTTTTTTCCCCGCAACGCCCCGCTGATGGCCGTTAAAAAAAAACTCCCCGAAAAACTTCAGGGAGCCTTTAAAAGAAATCAGACTAATCAAATGCATTTTTCACTGCATCTTACTTCTTTCATCCGGACTATACCGTCGGCCGCGGAATTTCACCGCATCCTGAAGCATTTCTGCCTCTCGCTGGCTTACGCTTTTTGCGCTTACAGCCGGTGGGGATTTTCGCCCCGCCCTGAAGTTAGTTATAGTTTACCACAAAGCACTATCTAGTGCAATGCAAAGAGACATAACTGAGGGCAAAGGCATTATATACAAACTAAGTAAAAAATCACGGTAACGGTCGCGTACAGGGGTTCAAAAAAACGCGCAATATTGCGCTAGACGCTGTTTGTGGCTAGGGAATTATATCATGCCGCTTTCGCGGCTGCCACAAACAGAGTCTTTTTTGCCCACTGCACGCTACCCTTTTCTAAAACTTTTTATTGTAGAATCTATAATGTCTTTGCCCTGCGGCCTGTCATCCTCAGAGGGAAAGCCAGTTTATGAGTTTCTGGTCTTTTTCTTCCTGACTTTTTTCTGCCTTAAGCGCATCCCCGGAAGCTGGCATTCCGAATGAAAGCAGGCGCTTTACGTATTTTCCCACAATGTCGTTTTCAAGGTTCACGATGTCTCCGGGATTTTTACCAAGCAGGGTGGTCTCTTCCCCGGTATGAGGAATCAGGCTGACGGCAAAATAGCCTTCCCCGTTTCCGCCGGCAGCACCGCCCGCAGAAACTCCGGCTACCAGTGACTTTAAGGAATCAGAAAGTTTTGCCACAGTAAGACTTATTCCGTCTATGGCAATTGAACCTTTTTCTATAATCAGGGAAAGAATTTCACTGGAACAGGCTACATAAACCCAGACTGCGTTTCCGTCCTTTTCTTTTTTAAGGACTTTTCCCCTTCCGTCTATGTGGCCGGAAACTATGTGACCGCCAAAACGTCCGTCAGCCGCCATTGCCCGCTCAAGATTTACCGGACTGGAACTTTTTAAAAGTCCAAGGTTTGTACGGCTTAAGGTTTCGTTCATAACATCAGCAGTAAAAAGCCCTTCCTGCATTGAAGTTACAGTCAGGCAGACTCCGTTTACAGCGATACTGTCTCCAACCCTTGTTCCTTCAAGAACTTTTTTAGCCTGCACAGAAATTCTTCCATTTCCCACAGAGGATACTTTTCCAATTTCTTCTATTATTCCCGTGAACATTTTTTCATCTCCAAAAGAAGGTCTTTACCAAATTTTCTAACATTTTCAATTTCAAAATTAAAAGCCTCTTCTACTTCCAGAACACCAGCTCCGGAAACTGGGCTTTTAGCAGCGCTGCCCCCAAAGATTTTAGGGGAAATAAAAGCGTAAATATAATTCACCAGATTTTCCTTCAGGAAGGAATAGTTTACCTCTCCACCACCTTCCACCAGGATAGAATCTATTTTCATTAAAGCCACTTCCCTTAAAAGCTCCTGTAAAGAAGGTTTCCCACCACTGTCCGCAGACAGAAGAAGAACCTTAGCTCCGGCTTTTTCCAGGGCTTCTTTTTTTGAAGAAAATTCTTCCATTTCACTGTGACTAAAAGAAATGGATTCCGAAGAATCAGCCCAGACTCCCTTCTGCCGGCTTTCTTTCGCCTTCTGCCACTTAGACTGAGGATTTACAGCCGCAATCACAAGGGAAATTTCTTTTGCGCTTGTTACAAGCCGGCTTTCAAGAGGAATTTTTAAGCTGGAATCCAGAACTATTCGCAGAGGATTTTTTCCACCAGGTAAACGGCAGTTTAACATGGGGTCATCTGCAAGAACAGTTCCTATTCCACAGAGAATTGCCGAATAACGGTTACGAAGAGTCTGAACAAAAGCCCGGGATTCTTCCCCACTTATCCATTTTGATTTTCCGGAAACCGTTGCAATTTTTCCATCAGCGGTCATTGCATATTTTAAAACCACATAGGGAAGATTATTTGTAATGTAATGGAAGAAAACAGGATTTAATGAATCGCATTCAGAGCGAAAAAAATCTTCTATAACTTCAATGCCATTTTCTCTTAAATAAGCATTTCCTTTTCCGCTGACCAGGGGATTTGGATCCCGGCTACCCACAAAAACTCTTTTTAGACCGGCTTCAACAAGAGCATGAGAGCAAGGAGGCTGCTTTCCAAAATGAGCACAAGGTTCCAGTGTTACATAAATATCAGCTCCACGGGCGTCATTTCCCTTTTTCTGACAGTCTGCCAGAGCTTCCCTTTCTGCGTGCAAGCCGCCATAAAGGTGGTGGTAGCCTTCCCCGATAATTTTTGAATCCTTTACAATTACAGCCCCTACCAGGGGATTAGGACTAGTCCAGCCCTCCCCTTTTCTGGCAAGCTCAATTGCCCTCCTCATAAAGGAGGTCTGATCCGGCTGTTTTTCTGAAAACTGTTCCATAAACTTTTTTTATCCCTTAGAGAGAAAAACTTTCCGGCAGAAGTTCTGCAAGAGTGAAAACTTTATATTCTGTCAGGGATTTTGCCAGAATGATTTTAAAATCCGGAGAACAGAATTCCCTCATAACCTGGCGGCACACTCCGCAGGGTGGGCAAAAATCTTTTACATTGCCTTCTTTTCCGCCAACAATACAGATTGCCTGAAAATCTTTAACCCCTTCGCTGACTGCTTTAAAAATTGCAGTTCTTTCTGCACAATTAGAAGGTCCAAAAGCGGAATTTTCAATATTGCAGCCGCCCCAGATGCGTCCGTCGTTAGAAAGGAGAGAGGCTCCAACCTTGAAATTTGAGTAAGGAGCGTAAGAAAAATTCAGCATATCAAATGCCTTTTGAATAAGTTTTTCTGTTTCCATGCTTTTATTATAGGTGAAAATGGGACTTTATAAAAGCATAATAAAATGGGCAAAGGTATTATAACTTTCACAGTAATAAAAAAGATTTTCATATAAAGCCAAAAAATCGGGTCCCAGCGACGACGAAAATCAGGGTACCTTCCCCTCGGGGTCCCGTCCCTAATTTTCGTCTGCGTCCCAATTTTTTGGCTTTACCTCTTTTCCATTTTTTTCTAGCGAGAAACTACAATGCCTTTGCCCTTTTAGAACAAAGGAATATAAACTATGCCTGAAAAAATACGGTAAGGTGGAATTTCATGGATTAAAAGATAATTTGGGGGATTTTAAGGGGGTGGCAGAAAAAAAAATTGCCTTTCTGGAATAATTTGCCACCCCCTTAGGAGAGGGGGTAGCGGACAAGCCAACAAAAGCAGGAAAAGGGAACTGCTGGCAGTTGTCTTTTCCTGCTGACTTGGCTTGGAAGCGAGGGGCAGGCGCCCCTCCTTTATGATTCTAGAGCTTGTACTTCCAGTAAACTGGGAATGAAATTTCTGAAGTATTTTCTGTTGTAAAGAAAATGTTTACGCCAGCGCTGAACTCATGTTTTTCAACTGTAACTGTAACATATGGGTTAATCTGGAATTTTGGTGCAATATCTTTGTCGTCGTCAGATTCAAAGTCCAGATTGTTTGCAAAAACTCCGCCAAGAACAAAATTGTCATTCAAGCTGAATTCTGCAACAAGACCTGAATAGAGGTCGTACTGTAAGTCATCAGAATTTCCAAAGTTTGTTACAGCGTCAAGACCAAGCCAGAAAGATTCTGCTGTATATGTGATACCGGCTGTCAGAAGGTTTCCAGAAACTGCACCTACATCAGGTTCAACTGAATCATTGTAAGCAAAGCCTAAATTAAATTCAAATCCTTCAAGCATTTTAAGCTGGGTGAAAACACCAAAAGCAAGTTCGTCTGTGCCGTTTTCTTCATTTTCATCACCGGCAACGTTTCTTACAGAACCACCGATTGAAAAATCTTCGTTAGCGAACTCAAGGCCAAAATTAAAGATTGGTTTTCTGTCGTCGTGGCCGAAAGCAGAGATAAAATCAAGACCTGCTCCAAAAACAAGGCTTTCTACAGGGCGGATAAGAAGACCCAAATCGCTTCCGATGTTACCTGTTGCAACATTGTCGTCCAGAACTGGAAGATATGAACCGGCTACAAATACTTTTTCATGGAATTCAATGCCAAGAACTTCAAAAGGACGGAATTCAATGTATGAATCGCCAAAATCATATCCGCCATCACCAATTGCAAAATAATCCTTGTCGTCATCAGCATCCAGAGGATTTTTTGGATCTGTTGCAACTTTTGACTCGAAGGTCATTTCAAGCATTGCATCAAGATTATCAGAAGTGTACTCAAATGTAGACTTGTTTTTGATGCCTGCAAAAGAAGTTTCGCTGTCGTCGTCTTCGTTTACGATTTCAACGATATCGCTTGAAAGCTTATTTGTGAAAGAAACTTCTGAGTCTGCAAAGGCAAGACCAGAAACCAGAGCAAGAGCTGCAGACAAAGCAGCAATCTTTGTACTTTTAATCATTTTATACTCCTTTCAGTTAGAACACGCTAACCAAGTATTAAAAATTATAACGACATAAAATATAAAAATCAATTATTTGTTGAAAAAAAATTGTCAGCCTGGCGAATGTCAGCCAGACGAATCTAAGACAGAAGAAGGCGGGTAAAAAAAGTAAAAAATGGCAGGCTTTCTGAATATTGAAGTTTCAGCAGATAAAAGCAGTTGATGTGTACAGGGGGCGGGTAAAAAAAAAGCGGACACTAAGCCCGCCTTTTCATATTAAAGTTTACGATTTTTTTACTTTACCTGGATTCCACAGCCTTTATGGTCTTCTTCCCAGGCTTTTGCAAGGCTAAGGAGCTTTGCTTCGCTGAACATTGGACCTGCAAACTGCATACCGATTGGCATATTGTCTGTGCCACTTGCCTTACCTGCCGGAACATTGATTGAAGGAATGCGGGCAAGGTTTACAAAAACTGTGTACATATCGCTCAGATACATTTCCAGAGGATCATCTACCTTCTGTCCCAGCTTGAAGGCCGGAGTTGGACAGGTTGGACAAAGAACTATGTCATAGCTTTCAAACAATTTTGCCATTTCACGCTGAATGCGGGCGCGGACTGTCATTCCCTTTTTGTAGGTGTCGCCGGAGAACTGCTCAGAAAGAACATAGTTTCCGATTACAATACGGCGCTTTACTTCAGGACCAAAACCTTCACTTCTGGTGTCAACATAAAGCTCGTCATAGCCCTTTTCATTGTCAACGCGGCGGCCATAACGGATACCGTCAAAGCGGCTTAAGTTACTTGCAGCCTCACTTAAAGCGATTACATAGTAGCTTGCGATAGAAGCATCCAGAACAGGAAGGTCAACTTCATCGATTTTTGCACCCTTTGATTCAAACCAGGCACGGGTTGAGTCAAAGGCCGCCTTTACATCAGAATCAAGACCCTTTGTTTCAAGAAACTGCTTTGGAATTGCTATTTTGAGAGAAGCAAAATCTGTGTATGGAGAAAGATTTTTTAGAGAAGCTGCATCAGGGAGATCTGCGCTGGTGTCATCGTAAAAATCTACCCCAGCCATGCAGCTTAAAGGCAGGGCGATATCGTCAGGAGTATGTCCCATGATACCAACCTGATCCAGGGAAGAACCGTAAGCAACAACGCCCCAGCGGCTTAAAACTCCATATGTTGGTTTAAGTCCGTAGATACCGCAGTAGCTTGCAGGAAGTCGAACTGAACCACCGGTTTCTGTTCCTAAAGAGAAGAGAGCCTGATTTCCGCTTACGGCAGCAGCTGAACCACCGGAAGAACCGCCGGAAACATATTCCCGGTTTATAGGGTTTCTTGTTGCACCGTAAGAAGAATACTCGGTTGAAGAACCCATGGCAAACTCGTCCTGATTACAACGACCAAGGGGAATTGCACCGGCTTTTTCCAGGCGATCAATTACTGTTGCACTGTAAGGAGCAACGTAGCCTTCAAGAATTTTTGAACCGCAGGTGAGCTTGTGCCCCTTGCAGCTGATATTGTCTTTGTTTGCAAATGGAAGACCAAGAAGAGGTTTTTCCTGGAAAAGAGAATCCAAAGCCGTCTCTCCTTTTTCACGAGCTTCTGCAATTTCTTTATCAGCGGCTTCTGCCTTGGAAAGGGCATCTGCATAAATCTCAAGAAAAGCGTTTAAAGGTTTTTCTGAAGCCTTGTCTGCTTCGAAGGTTTCAACGGATTTTTTTACCAATTGGGCGCTGGTAATCTGGCCAGACTTTAATGCCTTAACAGTTTCTTCTATTGTATACATAATATTTTCCTAAGTAAAATTTTATTTGGAAAAGCCTTAGCGCTGGGAGCCCTGCCGAAGGCATTCCGAAGGAATGGAGCGAAAGCGGAAGGGCGGACATAGCGACCCTTTCAGCTTTCAGGCAAAGAGGCACATTTTTGTGCCGATGAAGCATGAATGCTGAAAGGGTAAGGCCCTGAATAAAAAATTAAGCGCCTTCTCCAAGAACTTTTGGAACCTGGAAATAACCGTCCATAAAGTTTTCGCTTACATTTTTCACATTTGGAATATCTAATCCCTGAACAATTTCGTCTTCACGAAGCTTTTCTGCATCGGTGGAAGGATAAGCGTCGTAGGGATTTTCGCTGTCATCGTATTTGGAAAGAATATCAAAATATCCGACAATTTCGTTTGCCTGTTTTTTGAGAGTTTCAAGATTTGTGCTCTCAGGCGAAAGTCTGGAAAGATAGAGGAGATTATTCAGCGTCTCCTCGTCGATTTGTTTGTGAGTACTCATAGCCTTAATTATAGAAAAAAGTTTGTTTTTTAGCAATTAGCAGGGAGAAGAATGTAGTATGGAAAGTAAATGGCTGAGTGGACAGAAGGGGGATGTAAGATTGTATTTTCTTTCAAGGTCATGTACTGCAGTTACTGCTCGCGTCAGGGAAAACAGCCACTCGAAGGTTAAAATCTCCCGACGCCAACACTACCACTGAATGTTATTTCATTTCATCCCGCAAAGCCAGAACTTCTTCCAGGGACAAACCAATAGCCTTAGAAATTTGTTCAACAGTACCAATATTCATTTTAAGAAGATTGCGTGCATTATCAATTGCTTTTTCATAAGCCCCTTCTTCCTTGCCGTGCACGTATGCGTATGTTTTTTCTCTTTCCAAGTCCATGTACTGCCTCTTTTGTTGAAAGTTACTTCAATTCGTCTTTGAGCTTTAAAAGTTCTTCCACAGACAAACCAATAGCCTTAGAAATTTGTTCAACAGTACCAATATTCATTTTAAGAAGATTGCGTGCATTATCAATTGCT
>JAILKG010000249.1 GCA_024693915.1 Treponema sp. | reverse complement strand
CATAAACGCAAACCTGATTAGTCAGGCTGGTTCAATCAATACCTATTCAGTTCCTATTCAGTTGAACAAAAAAGAAACAAACCTTCGCTTTACCTACGATAAGGAAAAAGATTCCTACGAAATTCTTGGAGCTTTTGACGGTACCAGTGGCGGTGCTTCTGCAAAAGGTATGCGAAAGTTCAAAAACGGTGACAAAATTGAATTTATTTTTGACGCAATAAGCGATGATGAAGATGACGACAGCGAATACTCCTACATCTGTGGAGAATGCAAGTGGGAAGATGGTCTTACAGTTGAACGAAGCGAACTTCTGGACGGACTTTATTACTACCAGTTTGAAATCGAAGACATTTTTGGTAACGTAAAAGAAAGCGACTTTAGCGAAATGGAATACAAAGACGGAGAAATCTACATCACCACTGACGAGGAATAATCCTTTCATTGCAAAAAAAATCCGTAAAAAACTAAAAGAAGCCCGGGACTTAAGCTATTTAACCTCAATGTCGAGTTATCTAACTGTAAAATAAAAATTGGCGTAGGCTCCGGTTGCGACACAAAAAAGGCTCAAGCCACCGCGAAGCGGTCTGCCGTTTTTTGCTGGCGCGTTCACGCCGAGAGCCAATTTTTGAATTGAAATTATAAAACTCGAAATTAAGGCTATTTAAGCTCCGGGCTTCTTTTTAATTTCAAAAAGTACCAGAAATAGCGGGTTATCATGAAATTCTGGAAATTCAGTATATTCAGAATATCCCTGAAAATCAGGACAAAAACAAAAAAAATGCCCTTTCTCTTCCTGTAAATATAATTCCCTATTTTTAATTTTTCTGTTATAATTAGAAAATACTTCTATACGAAAGTTTTTCTGGAGACAAAGATGATAATAGCAATTGTTGCAGCTCTCGTTATTGTAGTAGGCCTTCTGGTTTTTATTATAAAGGCAGTAACATCACCTAAAAAAGTAGATTCAGTAAGAAAACTTATTAAACAGGGAAAAAATCAGGCAGCAGCAAAACTTGCAAAACAACTTATTGCAAAAGATCCAAAGGATTATCACGCCCATTACTATCTTGGAAAAGCATACCTTGCAGACAACCGCAGCGAACTTGCCCTTATGGAATATAAAACCGTAAACGACAACGCCCTTTTTGATGCCACCCTGCCAGAAGTTCAGTTCCGCAAAGAGTTTGCCTCACTTTTAATGAAATATAACCAGACAGAAGAAGCAATGAAGGAATATCTTCTGCTTACTAAGATGGAACCAACAAATGCCGACAACTATTTTAACGCAGGAAAACTCTCTGAATCTCAGGGAAGAAAGGACCTGGCCCTTGGCTTCTATAAAAAATGCGTTGCAATAGACAAAAAAAATGCAAAAGCCCATGCTTCAATCGGATACATTCTTTTTCTTGCAAAGCAGATAGGAGAGGCAAAACACGAACTTGATCTGGCCATTTCTTTGAATCCGGAAGAGTATTCATGTTATTATTATCTTGGAAAACTTCTTAAAGAGGCAAAAGACTACGGAGGAGCCGTAAAAGTCTTTGAAAAAGCCCAGAGGGACAGCGAATTCAGACAGAAAGCTCTTATTGAAGGAAGTACCTGCTTTATGATGGCAAACCGCCTTGACAGAGCAATAATTGACCTTCAGAGGGCTATTGAATTAGACAAAAGCGAAACAAACAACGACACCCTTTATGCCCGCTATTTTCTTGCCGCCTGTTACGAAAAAACAAGAAAGATCGAAAAAGCAATTGAACAGTGGGATTTAATTTACAAAAGAAACAGATCCTTCAGAGATGTTGCTACAAAGCTTTCTGAATACAAAGACCTGCAGAACAATGATGCAATGAAGGACTACCTTACCAGTTCTGATGCAGAATTCCTTGAACTTTGCAAAAAAGCGGCCTTGAATGGCTTAAAACTTGCTTCTCAGCAGGCAGATTCAAAAAAAGACCACTGCAGAATCGTTGCAATAGATGCAAAAGATGGAGACTGGAGAAACATGAGAAAGCAGAGTCATCTTCTTCTCTTCTATAGAAATCCAGAACCTCTGGAAGATTCCGCAGTTCGTACGGCTCTGGACGATGCTAAATCTTCCAACTGTACAAAAACTTATCTTGTAAACAGTTCAGGCTTTACCCGCTCAGCAATTTCCTTTGGTGAAAACAGACCAATCGAACTGGTTGGTAAAGAACGCCTGGAAAAACTTCTTGGAAGCTGATTTTCTCCGGGGATTTTTATAAAAGCTAAAAATGAAAATTCTCTGTGTCTCGGACTATATCGACCCTCTCATCTACAGCACTCAGGCAAAAAAGAATTTTCCTGACATTGACCTGATTCTATGTGCCGGCGATCTTCCCATGGACTACATAGATTTTATTGTCAGCGTCTTTAACAAGCCCACCTGTTTTGTCTTTGGCAACCACGATCTTAAAGAGTTCAAGTATTACCACAAGGAGCATTTTTCCCCTTCCGAGACGGCAGGAAATGCCTTAAGCGCCCTTACAAGCCAGAATTTTAAACAGAAAGCCAGCGAACACACTCATCATCATGGGGCTGTATACCTTGGATTTAAGGCACTTTCCTTAAAACAGTTTAAAGTGAATCATCCAAAAAGAAAAAAAAGCACACCCCTTTTGATATGCGGTGCTTCAGGTTCCAGAAATTATAACGGAGGCCTCTGCCAGTATACAGAAAGTCAGATGAAGGCCCATCTTATAAAAATGATTCCCCACCTGATTTATAATAAGATCAGGTACGGCCGCTATCTGGATATTTTTCTGACCCATGCAACACCCCTTGGTTTCCACGATATGGACGATCCCTGCCATAAGGGTTTTGCCTGTTTTAACTGGTTCCTGAAAAAATTTAAGCCGGCCTATATGGTACACGGACACATACATCTTTACGACCAGAGGGCAGAAAGGACAGGGCTCTATGAAGAAACAAAAGTAATTAACGCTTATGCTCACCATATTTTTGAAATAGATTTTCAAAATGACTTTAACGGAGGCCAATAATGCTCCCAGAAACAGAATCAGATTTTACAAAGGCCAGGAACAAAGCATTCTTCAATGAACTTCAGCACCTTTTAAACCCTGAAGAAACGAAGATGATTTCATTCAAGCAGATAAAAAGTCTCCTTAAGCCTCAGAACCAGACCTATATCGGTATGAAAACAATTCCCATCTCTAAAATTGTGGGAAGTGAGGGCCGCTACAAGGATTTTGACAACCAGTTTTTTCCAAAAAGTTCCTTTTTAAAGGAAAGATGGGAACATGTGGACGAGGCTGTAATCAAAGACATAGTTCTTCCACCTATCAGAGTTTATGAACTGGGGGGACTATACTTTGTAAGGGACGGAAATCACAGAGTATCCGTAGCAAAATCCAAGGGTGTTGAATTTATTGACGCAGATATTATTTCCCTTCAGACTGAAATAAAGCTTTCTCCTGTTAGAACCCTTCAGGGAATGATAAAACAGATTATAAGCTGGGAAAAGAAAAATTTCTATTTTGAAACCAATTTCGGAGACATAACGGACTTCTGGTGTCTGGATTTTTCCCTTCCAGGCCAGTATGACATTATCTACCAGCATATTCTCACTCATAAATACTTCATCAATCAGGGAATCAATGAAGAAATTCCTATTGAAGAAGCAATTATCTCCTGGTACTCCCTTGTTTATCTCCCAGTTGTAAAAACAATTGAAAAATACAAAATAACCAGATATGTAAAAGCTACTGAAAGCGATCTGTACGTATGGATTATAACCTTCTGGGATGACCTTAAACACAAGCTGGGAGATGAAGTAGAACTGGACACTATTGTAAAGGACATAAGCCTTGAATATAAATCTAAACCCTTTATGCGCTTAAGAAATGCAATAGGTCGCCTTATTCTGAAAAAAAGAATTTCTAAAGTTAAATGAAAAGTTATTTAAAAATAAAATCTTATTTGTTGACGGCAGAATATTTCAATGTTAGAATGAATGAAAGACCTTAAATTAGACTAAAAGGAGTATAAATTTGGATCCAACTATTGATTCTTTCGTAAATATTCCTATTCTTGTGACTTGTGCAGCAGGTCTTGTATTATTTATTTTGCTGCTCCTGTCTAAGATTAGAAACACCTCGAAGGTGTCTTTTATCTTCTACATCGTAAT
Source organism: Treponema sp. (assembly GCA_024693915.1). Classification (GTDB taxonomy): domain Bacteria; phylum Spirochaetota; class Spirochaetia; order Treponematales; family Treponemataceae; genus Treponema_D. Next base: position 13,739 of record JAILKG010000249.1, on the reverse strand, counting down.
TGGAATAACGCTTGCAGGTCTGGTCTACACTTATCTGAACCAGAGGCTTGCCTATCTGGTCTTTACGGTGTTGATTTCAGAAGTTCTTCTGATTATTTACGCCTTCGTCCTTGCGGTTTCAGACCCAAAGAAAAAGAAGGAAAAAAAGCAAGAAGAAAAAGATGCAGCTTCCGGTGAAAATGTAATAGACGAGGAAGCATTAAAAGCACTCAAACAGGAATATGAAGAAAAGCTTGAAACTACAAAGGAAATTACCTTAAAAGCAGCTTCTTTCTTTAGTGCAGAAGACACACAGACTGCCTTCTACGAATATCTTGCTAAACATTGTGCAGAAAAAACTGACTCAGATGGTTGTGCTATTCTTCTTTTTGATGAATTTGATAATATTCTGGCAGTAAAGAGCCTTTTCGGAAGCTTCCCGCCTCCATACAAGCTCTCTGATGACCTTCCTCATAAACCAATTCGTGTAGAAACTAATTTTAAATTCTCTCAGTTTGGTCTTACAGGAAACTGTTTTGGTGAAGTTTTCTCCCAGGGCAAGCCTGTTAATGTCACAGACCCTCAGAGAAGCCGCTATATAGTTCAGAACGGTCCGGAGGAATTCCTCAAGTGTGGACCATATCTCTTTATTCCTGTAAGTCAGGCTGGTGAAAATGTTGCCCTCCTCTGTCTCTCAAGAAAACCGGAAAAAGAACCTTACAGCGAAGAAACCTTCAACGAAGCTCTTACAATTGCTGATTCCGTTAGCACTGCTATTGTTCCTCTTAAGAGTTTCCTCTCTTATGCAGAACATACAGAACTTACAAAAGAAGGTGGAATTGCAACTAAATTCCAGAAAACACTTCTTCCTGAGCGAATGCCTGTTATCAACAAGCTTTCAATCGGAAAGTATTCAGTTGCAGCAGAAAATGTCTGCGGTGACTACTATGATATTATTCCTTCAAGAAAGGAAAGAATTTCCTTTATTATGGCAGATGTTGCCGGTAAGGGAATGAACTCTCTTGTTATTATGATAATGATAAGGGCAATGCTCCGTCTTATTGCAAACACAAACCAGTCTTCTGCAACCCTTCTTGAATGGGTAAACAAGGCAATCTGTTCAGAAAAGAACAGTATGGACCATTTTGCAAGTATTTCTCTTATCAACTATAACAGCATTGAAAACACAGTTCAGATTGCTACATGTGGTACCAATCCTGTAATTCTTTATTCCGCAAGCGACGGAAGCATTAAAAAGATTTCAACAGACTGTGAACCAATCGGTGTTGAGAAAAATACCACATACAAAGATATGGATATTTCTGTAAATGCAGGTGATATTATTGTAACTTGTACTGACGGAATCCTTGAATGTCTTAATGAAAATGGTATACAATACTCTCTCGATAATCTTCTTAAGGTTATTAAAGACAATGCAAATTTGTCTGGTAAGGACATTGCAAACAAAGTCAAAGATAATGTAAAAAAATTCTGTGGAACTGCACAGCAATATGATGACCAGAGTCTTTTGGTCGTAAAAATACAGGGATAAGGAGCTTCTTTATGGAACTTAAAATACGAAAGAATGGAGATGTTTATATCATTGATGTAAATGGTGAAATGGATCTCTATAATTCCTACAAACTCAAGGAATTGGTAATGAAAATGATAGAAAAAAATATCAAGATTTTCATTATCAATCTTGAACAGGTTGACTACATTGACTCATCTGGAATTGGTGCGCTGATTTATATCAGTTCTACTATTAAGAAAATGAATCTTAAGCTGGCAATTTCTAATATCCATGGCTCAGTAAAGAAAGTTATTGAACTTACAAAGCTTATGGGTTACTTCCCTATTGCAAACAGCGTTGAAGAAGCATTGTTAATGGTTAAAGAATAATCAAAACACTATAAAGTAATTAGGAGTAAAAAAATATGGATGCACCAGATTTCAAAGAATTACGTTCAGATGATAACGATCCTTTGTTCGATAAAACAAATATGCTCAGAAAAGATTTTCCTTCTGACTTCAGACAGATAAGATACTTTACACTTCTCATTGTTCAGTCAGCCCCATCTGAAATCAAGGAATTAAACCTTCTTGAACAGCAGATTAGTGAAGTAATCAAGAACGGTGTAAAACATGGAAACCACTGTGATTTGAACAAAAAAGTTACAGTATGGTATTCTTTCAGCCCAACTCACGCTCATGTAATCGTTCAGGATGAAGGTGAAGGCTTTAAAGATCTTGAAAAATGGAATGAATTCAACAGAAAGAGACTTTCATGTCTTCACAATCAGGACTATGAACAGCTTGCTGACTATGTTTCTTTCAAGACTAAAGAATCAGACGCTCAGGATGGTGGTAACGCCCTCTTTGCAGCACTTGAATACTGGAACGGTGGCTTTGTTTACAACGGAAAAAGAAACGCTGTGGCAATGCTTAAACGCTTCGGAAACAAGCACTAATCTGAAATAAAGATTTTTAGTTAATATAAAAACTTCCGGCCTAGATTTTTCTAAACCGGAAGTTTTTTTTATTTTAAAGCTTTATTTTTATCTTGATAGACTGAAAGTCGGGTATTTTAGTCTAAAAAGATCTGGCATTTTTTTATTTTACAGTTGGCTAATTGGAATTTTATAAGTACTTCCACAATTTCGGCAGTAAAGCTCCAATGGATCAGGTCCGTTTTTCTTTATATCTTCCAGTTCTGTTTTGGGAAGATTTTTTATATACTGGATAAAGCGTTCTTTTGAACAAGGGCAATCGTAAACAATATTTCTTCTTACCGCAATAGATGGGGAAAATTCCCTGAAAAGACCATAAATCAAATCTTCAAAATTACCTTTTTCGGAAAACCATTGCCCCAGAGAAGGACAGGTTTTAAATGCAAGTTCTGCCCGGCTTAAAAGTTCTTCATCTGAGATTTTATCAGAAGAAGAGCTTTTGGCACTTCCACTACCCCTTTTTCCACCGGTTTCAGGCATTACCTGTAAGAACATTCCCCCGGCTCCAACAATACGGGCATTTTTATCCATCTGCACAGAAATATTAAAGGCCGTACTAATCTGTTCAGACTGGTTGTAATACCAGGCCAGATCTTTTGCGATATTGGAAGAATCTACATGAACTGAAGAAGTAAAGGGCTCTTTATCTTCTTTGTGCAGCGTAGAAACAGAAAGAATTCCTTCTCCTAAAAATGGCTTTAAATCCCAGGACTCAAGAGCTTTTTCAACAGGAATGTGTTCATTATAAAGAAATCCTCTTACATACCCTTGAGAATCAGCTTCAAGAGAAAAACCTTTTGCAGGACTTTCCGTCTCATATTTCAAGGTTATATGCTCTTCTCCCTTCATCATTGGAATCATAAGAGCAGCGGCTATTCCGGCCTGTCCTAAAATCATTGATTCAAGGATTCCAAGATTATGCTGCAGTTTTATCTGATTTACAAACCTGGTTCCATGAAACAAGGCACCTCTCAGACGGCCTTCTGCCATGACAAAAATGCACATTTCATCTTTTACAAGGGAATCTATGTGTTTTTTAAGCTTTTTATCTTCTAATTCAATTTTATTCATATTTACACCCTAATAATTTTCCTTAAAAAAAAGGCTTCAAAAACTTTTTATGTCTTTGAAGCCACCTTTTATTTTTAAGATAAATTAGATACCTACAAAGTGACTCTGGATTTTATTCTGAACATAAGAAATAAAGTCTTCTACTTTCATTGTCTTCTGTTCAAGACCGCTTGACTGTCGGAAACGAACAGTTACGCTTCCTTCCTTCATTTCATTTTCGCCAACAACGAGAATATAAGGTGTTTTGTGTTCCTTTGTAATCACCTTAATTTTCTGTCTCATATTGTCATCACTAAGATATGCATTGCTTCTGATATCAGCCTGCAAAAGAGCATCGTTTACCTTTTTTGCGTAATCTGCAAAAGCATCGCTTACAGGAACTACTGCAGCCTGTTCAAAAGCAAGCCAGGTTGGGAAAGCTCCGGCAAAGTTTTCAATCAAAATACCAAGGAAACGCTCTATGGAACCTAAAATCGCTCTGTGAAGCATTACAGGATGGTGTGCTTTATTATCGCTTCCGATATAGGTTGCATCCAGACGTTCTGCACTAGGAAGCTGGAAATCTGCCTGAATAGTACCACACTGCCATTCACGACCAAGACAGTCGTAAAGTTTAAACTCAAGTTTAGGACCGTAGAAAGCGCCTTCTCCAGGCTGAATTTCATATTCCAGACCAGCTTCGTGACAGGCATCTGCCAAAGCTTTTTCAGCTCTTTCCCATGTAGCAAGATCTCCTACATGGTCTTCCGGCATGGTTGAAAATTTTACAACCAGATCATTAAAACCAAAATCGTGATAAACCTTTTTCAAAAGTTTGCAGAATTTTGCAACTTCTTCTGCAACCTGTTCTTCAGTACAGATAATATGAGCATCATCCTGAACAAAACCGCGAACACGCATAATTCCGTGAAGAGTTCCGCTTGGCTCATTTCTTACATCGTGACCGAATTCTGCAAGACGCATTGGTAAATCTTTATAAGATCTAAGCTTACTCTTGAAAATTTCAAGAGCGCCAGGACAGTTCATAGGTTTAATGGCAAAAAGACGTTTTTCAGATTCAGTGATAAACATATTGTTCTGATAGTGTCCCCAGTGACCACTTCTTTCCCAAAGGGTTCTAGGCATGATAGCAGGTGTATTTACTTCCTGATAGCCATCCCTTTTAACCATTTTACGCATATAGTCCTGGATGGTAGTATAAATTTCCCATCCATTAGGATGCCAGAAAATCTGTCCCGGATCTTCAGGATCAAGATGGAAAAGATCCATTTCTACGCCCAGCTTTCTGTGGTCACGTTTTTCTGCTTCCTGAAGCATGGTAAGATAATCTTTTAAATCGTTTGGCTTTTCAAAACACAAAGTGTAAACTCGAGTAAGCATTGGACGATTTGAATCACCTCGCCAGTATGCTCCGGCAATTTTGTTAATCTTAAAAGCCTGGCCATTAATTTCTTTTGTTGACTGAACGTGTGGTCCACGGCACAAATCTGTAAAATCATCCTGAGTGTAGGTTGTAATTACAGAGCCTTCAGGAAGATCATTTATGAGTTCAACTTTGTATGGTTCATCCTTAAAAAGATTAAGTGCCTCTTCTTTAGAAACTTCTTTTCTTACGAATTCGAAATTTCCACTCAAAATCTTTCTCATTTCCTTTTCAACAGCAGGAAAATCTTCTTCGGTGAATTTGGTGCCTGTTGGAAAATCAAAATCATAGTAAAAACCGTTGTCAATTGCAGGTCCAATTGCAATTTTTGTTCCAGGATAAAGACGTCTGATTGCCTGTGCCATTACATGGGCGCAGGAATGTCTGATAGTCTGTAATTTTTCGTTATCCATTTTAAATACCTCATGCACCAAATATATTTATATTCTATTTATTATAATGATACAGAGAAAAGATGTCAAATTGCAAGTAATCCAGGACAAACGCATTATGAATTCTATACATAAAAAAATTGGAATGGGGAAGCATGCCGCGGACAAAAAAGACTCTGTTTGTGGTTGCCGCGAAAGCGGCATACAATAGTTCCATAGCCACAAACAGCGTCTAGCGCATTAATGCGCGTTTTTTGAACCGTGGCAATGCTGACCAGAGCGCTTTTATTTGTAAAACATATTAATAATGCGTTTGCCCTGAATCCAGGACAAAGGCATTAATAATTCTATACAGAAAAAATTGAAAGGTGAAAGCGTGCCGGGTCCAATTGCCTGCCGGGTCCAATAATTTCTAATCGGTTGACAAGTTATTGAAAATGGGGTTTAATAAATTGCTTATTAGTAGCAGATGACATAACAAAGGAAGGCAATGTATGGGTGTACGTGGAGAACTCTTTACTACTGAGGTTTACCTCGATAATCGTTCATATTTTTTTAATGTAAAAGAGAACAGAACTGGAGATGTTTTTCTTCAGGTTGTTGAATCAAAAAACAGGGATGGCGCAGACCCAGACAGACATCAGATAGCTGTATTTGCTGAAGATATGCAGAAATTCCTTCAGGGACTTGAACTTTCCCTTGCCTTCATCGAAAAAGACAAAAAAGAAAAAGCCAAAATCAGAAGTGAAAAAAAGGCTCAGAAAGCAAAAAAAATCTACAGAGTAAAAGATGATAACAAAAAAGACGGAAAATCAGATGTTAAAAAAACAGGACATCTTCATGTTGTTTCAAAAAGAAATAATGTTTCTGAAAATCAGGAAAACGATGAGTAAAGTATCATCTTAAAGAAATATCACTTGTAAATACTTTATTTAATATTTGAAAGAATGCCGTTGAATTGGGGAAGGCCCTATTTGACGGCATATTTTTTTATGTTCCGGTGTTGGATAGCCCTTGTGCTTTGCATAGCCGTATTCTGGATAAAGCTTATCCATTTCAAGCATAAAGCGGTCTCTTGCTGTTTTTGCAAGAATACTTGCAGCCATTACCTGAAAGACTTTTGCATCTGCTTTTACCATGCTCCGGCAGGTAACTTTTATTCCATATGGATTATTTGAAAGTTCCTCAGCTAAAATTGGAGGAACTTTATTTCCATCAGCAATAACGCTTACTGTAATCTGATTTTTTTTATTGTTATTTTAAGAATGTTGGGAAAGCCAGTCTGGAAGTTTTTCAAAAATCTTTGTAAAAGATTCTGACATTGCTTTAAGGCTTGCATTCAGAATATTAATTTTATCGATTTCTTTTTCATCTATAAAAGTAACATCCCACAAAGCTTTTTCTTTTATGATTTCTTCCGCATAAAGACGTTTTTTCTCACTAAGTTTCTTTGAATCGTTTAAAATTTCAAAAGGAAAATCTTCAGGTAGAATAACAGCAGAAGCAGATACAGGACCCGCTAAAGGGCCCCTTCCAGCTTCATCAAGACCACAAATAATTGTTAGAGAATTATCAGAATCCTGCATTTCTGTTCCTTGCATTTTCTACAGAAAGATTTTTTGCATCCATGTAAACAGGATTTCCGTTTCCCTGAGGCTTTTTAAGCTGAGCCCTGAAATCGTTGTCTGTCAAAATTGAATGAGTATCAAAAAGTTCAGCAGCCCGCCCCATTACACCAACAATTGAAAGAGTATTTTTTCTAAGTTCAAACATTCCTCCCTGACAGGAGAAAGAAACAGCTGTAGATGCAACCGTTGTTATCTTGGAACTTTTTATGGAAATTTTTGAATCCACAGAAACAAGACAGGCTGAATAGGTATCAGCGGAACTTGTAATGCCTGAATCTTTTATATTTATAACTGATGAATCAGAATCGATAACGGTACCGTTTTTGCCAAAGTTTGAAGAAAGCTCAACGTTTTCAAAAACAAGAACTCCATGCTCAACCTGGAAAAGTTTTTGAGAAGAAAGAGTTTCATCCAGGCTTCTATCCCTTAAGGCATATGAAATTACTGCATTTGAAATGGCACAACTTGCATTTCGAATAACAAGACTTCCTTCATTCATGAAAGTAAGGCGGGCATCTTTTTGTCCTTCAATTTCGATATTTGAAGAAATAATTACCTTTTTAGAAGGCATTACCATTTCACCGTTTACTTTTATCCTTACATAACGGCTTTCATTGAGGAAGGGAATTACATCTTCAAAATTTCCATAAGGTCTTTCCCGGCTGCCATCTGCAGGAAGTGTTAATTCTGCATTTTTTTCTGCATCAACATAGCAGTTGCAGGTATCAATAACCACAGTATATTCAGAAATGTTGCTTCTGTTATTATTTGAGTCCAGGGCATAAGCAGAAACTTTATAGGCGGCCGCACCGTCATTTGAAGGCTGAAGAAGGATTTTTTTCTTGCTGCTTTTCTTAAAATCGTTCTTCATAAAGGCAAAAAGCACATCTGTAGAGTCAGTACCTTCTTCCACAATAACAGGACCAAGAACAGAAACAAAAAGTTCAGTATCTTTGGGATTCTGAATATTTAAGGTTACAACCTTTCTAGCCTGGGAATTCTGAGCAGAGGAAACAATTACAGGTTTTTCAGGTATTTTTTTATTAACCCGGAATTCAACAGGAATTTCTGCCTGATAAACAGAGTCATAAAAAATTCCAGCCCTAACCTTTCCTTCAAAGAGATCCCCCTGGAAGGTGTCAAATTTCAAAGTATCGTAAAGCTCTGAAACATCCCCCTGTTCATCAATAATTCCGAATTTATAGCCGCTTTCCCCTTCTATATAGATTTTTTTAGAACCGTCTGTCTGAGTTTCAGTCTTAATATATGGAAGAGGAGGCAGAACAAAGAATTTAACAGGGTTTTCCGGAGAATAATCCAGCCGCTGCCAGCTTATCATGTGACTAATTGAACGATCTAATGTTACGGGAAGCTTGGGAAGTTCCCACCACTGGGCATCAATTTTATAAATATATTTATTGCTGGTAAAAGTGAGCTTATTCCAGTCTTCAATCTCAAAAGGAACGTCACGCCTTGAATAAAGTCCAGACATTTCCGGATAGGAACGCAGGACAAAGCGCCAGTAGGCTTTTCCATCTGTTACTGTACAGGGAATACTTCTTGCAATTACAGTGCCAGCAGCAAGGCTTAAAGGCCGTCCCTGTTCAAAACATTCAGATTTCTGGCCGAAACAGTATTCAAGACTGGAAGGAATTGAAAAGACATCCCCAGCAGAATAATCAATCAAGCCCTGAGTTGTAATATTACTGATAAAATCCCGGGCTTTTTCTTCTGCCGGTAAAGCTTCTTCCTTTACATTATAGAAAACTTCAAAAAAATCCTTTTTTCCCTGACTATCAATGATGCAGACCCTGAGATAACAATCACCGTCAACATCAAGGAGAACAGGTCCGTCATAGGCAAAACCGGAACTTTCAGGATCATTACCGCTTAAGGAATAAAAAGCCTGAGAGCCATAGGGCAAATCAAGCACTAAAATCTGTTTATTTGCCCAGCTGCCCTCAGAAGGATTAATAATTCCCTGGGCAGGAAGAAAATAAGCAGCAATCAGAAGAGAAAAACAAATTATAAGCTTTCTAAGAATATTCTTATTATTCATTTATAAGCACCACTATTCTTCAAGTAAAGGCTTTAGAACTTCCCTTAACTCAGGATCCTGAGAAAAATAATTTTTTTCAAGTTCCTCTTTTTTAAGACCAACAAGTTCATGACTCATGTAGTGAATCCACCTATCATCTTCAGGTTTATCAATTGTAATTTTTTTACACCAGTAATCAGGTACAATTGGAAGCGGTTCTCGATAAGTTACTTCTTTATAATCGTGAACAACAACCTTGATATTTTCCCGGGAAACTCCGTAATCCATAAGGATATTTACAAGTGCATTGATGGTTTTTCCGGTATCAAAAATATCGTCAATAAGCATAATTCTGTCGCCGGGACGGAGATTCTGAGGTGGATAAGTCCAGCCGTCAACATAAACACGGGAAGAAGATTTTCTGACATCGGTATATGAGCGGGCCACAACAGCTGCAAAAAGAACCGGATGATGACCATGATGGGCAATTTTGTAATATTCACTAATCGCATTAGCCATGTAAGCGCCGCCACGAAGAGAACAATAGATTACATCAGGAACGAATCCGTCTTCCTTGTACATCTTATGAGCAAGTTTAAATGCGTCATTTCTGACGATATCAAATGGAAGAAATTCTTTTTTCATAAGTACACCTCACTTAAATGCGATAATCAATTATAAACGACTTTTAAAAGATTCTCAACTTTGAAAAAAAATCCTGGCTGATTTTATTTTCTTCAGTATTTTTTATTTCAGCACCTTTATGATTCTTCTTAAAGTATGAATCATATATTTGAAAAGCAAATTCTACATCTTTGAAATTCTTTTCCTGATTTAAAAATGTATATTTACCATTCTTTATTGACTTTGAAATCAGCTGTCTTTTTTGAAAAGCAGCATATTTTTCATATAAAGCGGCAGCTTTTACCGGATTATTATTTATAAGCTCAGCACTTTTTTTCATATCCAGAAAAAAAGCCTCTGAATCTTTATTTTCTTCAAGATAATCCTTTCTGACCATCAGAAGACTTTTTGGAAAACAGACAGACCTTCCTTCCATGGCTTCAAGTTCACTTTTGAAATCCACACTAATAGAAAGACGACTGTTCTTCAAAGAAGCGCTTGCCCCAGGTTCGCTTAAAATTGCATAGGAATATTTTCCTTCTATAAGTTTTGAAAGACAGAGGGAATAGTTGTTTTCCCATTCAAGAGTAACGCCACCCCTTCCCCTTTCAATTGGCATCTCATATTTTTCAAATATATAGGCTATCAAGGCTTCCTGTAATCCCCCTCTGGGTGCGCATACCCTTTTTCCCAGAAGATCTGTAACAGATTTACAGTTTTTATCGTTTGAAACACAATAAAGGTCAGCTTCCCCTGTTACTCCGGCACATATAATTCTTTTGTCAGAAAGAAAATAAAGTTCTCTGGAAGCAGGAAGAGAAAAAATTGCTCCATCACAATAGCCTTCCATAAGTGCCTTTGCGGCTTCCTTTGAATCAGCGCATTTTATGAACTGGTAATCTGGATTTTCAAAAAGTCCGGCAAAAGAAATGTCCTGATTATTATTTACCAGGGCAATTTTTGTAAGTGAAAAAATATTGTGAGAGAGCAATAAAAATGTAAAAAGCAGAAATAATTTTTTCACCCTTCTTTCCTCTTAAAATTCACTAATCAAGTAGTTTTACTCTTGTTATCACAGAAGTATTTTCTGACGATTCGGTATGAATAAACTTTACAGGTTCATTTTCCTGAGCATTTTTTTCTTCTGATGGATTTTCAAATCCAACAGAAAGATTTCCATCCTTAAAATCAACAAAAACATCATGCTTGTCTCTGTTATTTTCATCCAGAAGTTCCATTGAAAGTGGATCTTCAATTTCCCTCTGTATCAGGCGCTGCATTGGTCTGGCACCCATACTTGGCTCATAGCCCTTTTCAATAAGGTACTCTCTTGCTTCATCAGAAAGCTTAATTGAAATGGAAAGCTCATTCAGTCTTTCTTTTAATTCTTTAAGCTTTATATCAAGAATTTTTGATATTTCATCGTGAGTCAAAGGATTAAAGACGATTATGTCGTCAATTCTGTTTATCAGTTCAGGAGAAAGCAGTTTTTTAAGTTCACTTTCAGCATTTGTCTTGATTTCATCATATGGAAGAAGACCTTCGTCATAAGGAGAAAAACCAAGACGACTTTCTGAGGTAATTTTTCTAGCTCCTGCATTACTTGTCATTATGATAACAGTATTTCTGAAATTAACAGTGTGTCCCAGATTGTCAGAAAGTTCACCTTCCTCAAGAAGCTGAAGAAGAAGATTGAACACATCCGGATGGGCCTTTTCAATTTCATCCAGAAGAATTACTGAATATGGATGACGGCGGACCTGTTCTGTTAAAAGACCTCCGTTTTCATAGCCTACATATCCCGGAGGAGCTCCCACCAGGCGGCTGGCATTATGCTTTTCCATAAAATCAGACATATCGATGCGGATTAAAAGCTCTTCTTTACCAAAAATAAATTTTGCTAAAGCCTTGGCAAGCTGAGTTTTACCAACTCCAGTTGGTCCAAGGAAAATAAAGGAACCGATAGGATGTTTTGGAGAGGAAATACCAGCCCTGTTTCTTCTTACTGCCCCTGCAATAATTGAAACAGCCTTGTCCTGACCAATTACCATTTTGTGCATTTCTTTTTCCATATCCAGAAGGCGAGATTTTTCGTTTTTGTCCAGCTGTTCTGTTGGAATGCCCGTAATTTCTGCAATTATTTTAGAAACATCACTGGCGTTTACCCTTTCCCGAACAGAATAATTTTTTTCTTTCCAGTAATTTGAGTATACTTCAAACTGCCTCTGAAGCTGAATTACCTTGTCCCTCACATAAGCTGCATTTTCATAATCCTGATTTTTTACCAGTTCTTTTTTTTCTGAAACAAGGGCATTTATCTGGTTTTCCAAATCCTTCAGTTCAACAGGCTCATTATTTTCCTGGATTTTTTTTCTTGCACCAGCTTCATCCAGAATATCAATAGCCTTATCCGGTAAGAATTTTTCAGGAATATAGCGGCGGGTAAGTTTTACGATGGAAGGAATTACATCTTCTTCGTAAATTACTCCGTGGAAATCTTCATACTGCTTTTTTATTCCTTCAAGAATCTGAATTGTTTCGGAATCTTCAGGTTCCTCAACTTTTACCATCTGAAATCTTCTTTCAAGAGCAGAATCTTTTTCTATGTAACGGCTGTATTCTTTTGTTGTAGTAGCCCCGATTATCTGAATTTCTGCCCTGCTTAAAGCAGGTTTTAACATATTGGAAGCGTCCATTGTACCTTCAGGACCGCCAGCTCCAATCACTGTGTGAAGTTCATCGATAAATAAAATGATGCTCCTGTCTTCCCTAACCTGAGTCATCATTTTTTTCATTCTTTCTTCAAATTCGCCCCGATATTTTGTACCAGCTACAAGAGCTGTTAAATCAAGAGATAGAATTTTCTTTTTTAAAAGTCCAGCAGGAACATTTCCCTTTGCAATAGCCTGTGCCAGACCTTCAACAATTGCAGTTTTTCCAATTCCAGGCTCACCTACAAGAACCGGATTATTCTTTGTTCTTCTGGAAAGAATTTGAATCAGTCTCTGAATTTCTTTTTCTCGTCCTACAATAGGATCTGCCTTTCCTTCCCTGAAAAGTTTTGTAATATCACGGGTGTATTCAGAAAGAAAAGTTTTTTGTTCACTTTCCTGAGCCTTTTTTTCCATTTCCTCTGCCTCTTTTTCAAGCCTGAGTTTTTCCTGCTGCAAAAAATGAATATTTTCAGTATTTATCTTACTTCCAAATATTTCGTGAAGTTCTTCAATATGTTTTCTTGGCTTTTTATTCTCTTCTTTTCTGATTTCTGAAAGATCAAGAAGAAGTTTTTCGTAATCAAGTCCAAAAGAGCTTGAAAAAACAGCAAAAACACTTGTCTCTTCCTTTACTGCGGCAAGGACAATGTGGGCAGAATCAATTTCTTTATCATTCAACTGGCAGGCAATGGCGTCTGCATTCTTTATCAAATTTTTCGTTCTTTCCGACATGGGCAAGAGATCAGATGTATTTTCCTTGTCTGATTCAAAAGAAGAAAGATACTGTTCCAGATTAAAATGTATTTCTTCCAGCCTTGAAAATTCCTTTTGTATCAGCTGAAAACCTGCTTCAGTTTCTTCTTCAATAATTGTTAAAAGAATATGCTCGGGTAAAAGCTCAGTTGACTGAAATTTTCTTGCAGCATTCTGCGAAAGTCCGTAAATCACTCTTGCTGTTGGCAACGAAAAATTTTTCATAGTTTCCTCAGAGAAATATTTTCAAATGCCTCCTGAATCGACAATGCCCTGAGTCTTTCAGGTTTAAGGATTTCATCGTTTTTGATGTCATCCTCAAAGTCAAAGTTACCTTCCTCCATTATATAAGAAAGGTGGCCAGGCTGAAGCCGGAACAAAAGGCTTGAAAGTCGCGCATAATCAATTCCACTTATAAGATTTAATCTTAAAGCAACCTGCACATCACTGATAATTCCTATAGCTTCCTTAAAGGAAAGAAAAATACTGTTCCTTGCCAGAGCCAGTGAGCGCATTGTTGAATTGAGAATAAGCGTCATATGATTATCGGCATATTCCTGTGAATTCTTGCGTTCGTATTCAGCAATAAATGAACAAAGTGCTTCCA
>JAILKG010000217.1 GCA_024693915.1 Treponema sp. | reverse complement strand
CATTCCTCTCTTTGAGAAAAATGGCTTTGTAAAAAAACTTGATTTCTATGTTTACGAAGAGGTTTTCAAATTCCTCCATCATCTAAAGGAAAACAGCTTGCCACTTGTTCCTGTTTCCATAAATATGTCCAGAAAACACAACAGCCCTGACAGGTTTATCCACGATTTTATGGAAATTTTCCATCGCTACGATATTTCTCCAAGTCTTGTTCAGGTGGAATTGCTGGAGCATTCTGTAATGGAAAAAACAGACCTTCTTGAAACTACTGAACTTCTCCACAAGGAAGGTTTTACAGTTGCAATCGACGATTTTGGTACCGGCGAAAGTTCTTTGACCATGCTTTCTAAAATTCCGGTTGATGTACTGAAATTTGATAAATCCTTCCTTCAGGAATCAATGTCTGGCCCTATCGATATAAAAACTCAGAAGTTTATACGGGCTTTGATTGAAATTTCCAAAGAACTTGATAAACTTACTGTATTTGAAGGTGTTGAAACTGAAGAACAGAAGAATTTCTTAAAGGAAAACAATTGCGATCTGGTTCAGGGATACTACTATTCTAAGCCTCTGACTCAGAAAGACTTTGAAGACTTCCTTGTTACTCATATCTAAAAAAAAAGCTGCCTGACTTATCAGTTTAAACTGAATGCAGGCAGCTTCTGTTATTTTTTTCTGTTAGAAAATTGGATAACTTTCAAAACCGGCGCTTTTTAATTTAAGGCCCATTGTTTTATCTCTGTTTTCATCTACGATTACCAGATAATAAACTGTACCGCTCTGGCGTACTTCCTCCTGAATATATGGAGCAAATCCTTCTTTCTGAACTCTTTCTAAAAAGCTGATGGCATTGTTTTTGTCCCTGAAAAGGCCCAGCTGTAGTTTAGGAATCTTTTCAGACTTATGGGAGCTTTCCTCTGGTAACGAAGAGTTTCTCTCTTCAGATTTGCTTTCTGTAAGGGCAGGGCTCTTTTCATTTTGTGCATCAGCCTTTGTTCCACTTTTTGTCTGGGACTGCTGAAAAGAGCTTTCGTTTTTGCTCTGGTCTTTTGCTGACTCTTCAGCTTTTTCACTGGAAATTTGATTAATTTCCCTGGAGCTTTGGTTAGAAAGATTTTCTGAAGTTTTTGAACTTTCTTTTTCTTCACTTGCACCCTTTGTTTCTTTCATAGCCTCTTCCAGAAGACTTTTTCTTGGAAGGAAGAACCAGAAAGGTGTGGGTAAAATCTGAATTTTACCGGAAACAATGGCGGCTTCGGTAGTCTGGCTATAGTTTGCAAGAAGCTGGTCAGAATAAGTTTTTTCACCGGTGATGTACCAGAGAGTGAGTAAAATTTCAGGTTTTACATAATCCATTGAAGAAAGTGTCAGGTAAACTTTCAGCATGGCTTCTGCTTCCATTGTCTGGCTTAAATTCTGAGCTATGGAAAGGCGGGCCCACTGTTCGTAAAGTTTTATTTCTGCCTGGATTTTTTCTGATTTGGAGTTTCTAACTGCAGAATTTAAATAACTTAAGGCGGTTTCGCTTTCACCTGCGCAAAGGGCACAGCGAACTGCGTCAATCACAAGGGCTTCGCTGGATTTTTTTGGAAGACCAGGAGCGTCGCCGGCAGCGATTCCCGCTGCAGAAGCGTAACTTCTCTGTGCTTCGCTGTACATCGAAAGCATTTCCTGAAGATTTCCAAGGTAAGCGTAAAGTGCCCTTTTGTCTTCCGGCAGAGAAGCCTTTTCAATCTCTTTTTCAAGATAGGTCATTGCCTTTTGTGGGGACCCCTGTTCCATTGAAGTGTCACAAATCTGGCGGGCAATTGAGCTCTGTTTGTTCTGGAAATTTTGAGACGGATGGGCATTCTGGCTTGTCTGCCCGTAGATTCCAGCTGAAAAAATAGCCAGAGTCAGGATTAATTTAATTTTTTTCATATTTCTGCACCGATTTCTGCCGGAGATTCTGAATTGTCGCTGGAATCGCTTAAATCAGCTGTTTTTTCTTCTTTTTTTACCTGAGCAGGAGTCTGGTTTTCTATGGCAGAAGTTTTTTCTTCGGCTTTTTTTAGCTGTTTAAGGCGGTTTTCTTTTGGTGCTTTTGCTTCTTTAGGATTTTTTCTTTTTCTTGAAAAAATAGCAAAGGGCAGGGTAAAAATTACGCCGGCAGCAAAAGAAATAATGATTGAAACAAAAACCGGAACATTTTCAAAAGTATGCACTAAAAGATTTACATTGCACTTGTTATCAAGGTTAAAGCCAGCAAAACAGGCAAGAATTACAAGGCAAATAATTGTCAAAATAAGTCTAATAATCATAAACTGCTCCAAAACAGAACTATATTATTTTTCCCTTAAAGGTGTGGCCGTTTAAGGATTCTATTTGAATCTTAACGAATTTTCCAATCATGGATTTATCTGCTTTAAAAGAAACTTTTTCGTTTCTTTCTGTTTTTCCCAAAAGTTCTTCCGGGTTATCCCGGCTGACGCTTTCTACAAGAACTTTTTCAGTTTTGCCAACCTGTTTTTTCATCTGTTCGTCGGTGTGCAAAAGCTGTAAATCAATTACCCGCTGGAGTCTTTCTTTGCGGATTTCTTCCGGAATCTGTTCCAGTTTTGCAGCAGGAGTTCCTTCCCGGGGATTGTAGTAGTACATCATGGCGGTTTCGTATTTTACTTCTTTCATCAAAGAAAGAGTGTCTTCTACGTCTGCTTCTGTTTCTCCAGGAAAGCCCATCATGATATCCGTGGTAAGGGAGGCGTCTGGAATCCTTTCTTTGATTTTTTTAACCAGTTCCAGATAGTGCTCTCTGGTGTAGCGGCGGTTCATTGCCTTTAAAACTGAAGAAGAACCGTTTTGAACCGGCAGATGGATGTGTTTGCAGAGAACTTCTTCCCTGGCAATTACATCGATAACATCGTCAGTAAAATCCTTAGGATGGCTGGACATAAAGCGAACCCAGCCGATTGTAGATTTTGTTTCTTTTAAGTGATCTGCTATAAGCTGTAGGAGGCTGGCAAAATTAACGGAATTTCCCTGGGCGTCTTTTCCATTGTAAGAGTTTACATTCTGCCCCAGCAGGGTTATGTCTTTTACACCGTAGCCTTTTAAAACATCAAGTTCTTTTAAGATTTCTTCCGGGGAACGGCTGATTTCTCTGCCGCGAACATAAGGAACAATGCAGTAGGTACAGAAATTGTTGCAGCCGTGCATAATTGGAACAAATGTTTCAAAATTTCCCTGCTCGTAAGAGGTTGGGGCAAATTTGTACTGGTCTGTGTCGTCTGGAGTAAAGGCTTTTTTTCCTTCTTCAATTGCATCGGTGATTTCTCCAAAATGATGCTTTGCAAAAGTTCCGACAACATAGTCGATGAAAGGGTAATCTTTTTGAATGGAGTTTAAGAGACGTTCTGCCATACAGCCCATAAAAATGAGGGTCAGGGGCTTTGGTCCATTTTTAACAAAATCAGCTGCAATTTCAAGGTTTCTTGTTTTTGCATCAGGTTTACATTCCCTGACTTTTTTTAAGCCTGCGTACCAGCCAAGCCGTCCGTTTATTCTGTCTTCAGCTGTTTTTCTGATGGAACATGTGTTGATTACAACAACATCTGCAATCTGGGGATTATCTGCTTTTTCCCAGCCACGAGAAATAAAAAGCTGCTCCACGGATGCGCTTTCTGCTACGTTCATTTCGCAGCCGTAAGTTTCAAAAAAATATGTTTTCATCAATATAAATATACAGAATTTCTTCTATTTAATAAAGTCAGCAGTTTTGGAACTTTGCATTTGAAAAAAAATCTAAACTTATTATTTGCAATTCCGATAAAAAAGTATAAGAACGGTTTTTTACCGGAAAAAGAGGATTTGTTATGGAACAGAAAAGAACTTTATGGATAATTGCAGCGGTGGGAGTTTTCCTGCTTTTTGTATTGGGTGCAGCCCTTATTTTTTATTCACCAAAAGCAAATTCTGATCAGTTTGCATCTGCTCAGAATACTTCAAAAGCATCGGACAGCGGATGGATTTCGCTTGCTCCTGCAAAGGACAATTCACTTGACAGAACCCGCCCTCTTCCTCCTGTGGAAGAAAGAAAAGAGGAATTTGCTTCTGCAAAAGAAGAAATGGCTCCTCAGTTTGAAAGTAATTCTGCATTGGAAAATTCTGTAAAAGAAAGTTCTGTAACTCACGTTGGTGAGCTGACTGTTTATGCCGACAAGGCGACTTTTTATACAACAAAAGGACAGAAAGAGGTTAAGGAAAATACAGTACCTCAGACTGTTATAAATAACACAACTACAATCGATCTTACAGGAAGCCAGCATCCTGTGGTTATTCCTCCAAAAAGCCAGAGTGAAGTAAGAAGCGACATTCGTCAGAGTCAGCCAAGTCAGGTAAAACCGGCTTATGTTGCAAAAAACAATGTTCAGAGCTCTCCTGTTCAGAATAAGAATCAGGCAAAACCAGCTCAGGCTAAGGCAGAAAGTTCAAAGCCTGCTGCAAAAAGTGCCGCTCCTGCTGCAACAAAGGCAAACGAAAAGATTCAGTACTGGGTTCAGGTTACTTCCCTTACCAGCCGCAAAAATGCTGATAATGCCCGTGAACTTCTTGGAGAAAATAAGATTCCTGCTGATGTATTTACCTATACAGACAGCAATAATCGTCTTTTCTATCGCGTTCGTGTTGGACCTTATACAACAAAGAGCGAAGCTGAATACTGGAGAGGCAGAATCAATGAAATCAACGAGTTCAAGGCTTCTCAGAGCTATGTAGCAAGCACAAAGGTTACCCTCTAAATAAAAAAATAATCCATAACATAAAAAAAGCCGTGAGTTTTTAATTCACGGCTTTTGTATTTTAAAGATTTAGACAGCTTCTGTTTGAATTAGTAAACGCTTAAGATTTTTGAAAGTTTTTCTTTTCCGATGATTCTTAAGAAGCTTCCCAGTCTAGGACCCTGATCTTTCTGAACGAGAACCTGATACAGTGCTGTGAAAAGAGCCTTTGATTCAATTCCCATTTCTGTAGCGATATCGTAGAGAGCCTGCTGGCATTCTTTGTCCATCCGGAAAGATTCAAGTTTAGGAAGAACTTCGTCTCTTACTCTTCTTACTGCATTTGTAAGATCTTCTGAAAGTTCAGCCTTGCTTCCGTCTTCTCTGAGGGCAAAGCAGAATTCAGGAGCGCAGTCAGGAGCAGAGTGCTGTACCCAGAACCAGGCGCAGGCTGCACGGCGGCGAAGACGCTCTTCCTGCTCAGGTTTTACATCTCCTAAAGACTTGATAACGGCGTCGATATCGCCAGAGTAAGTCTGAAGAAGGGTTGTGAGCATACGGAAAGTAATCTGGTATGGCATAGTTTCTGGAATTACGCCGTCAATCTGGCTGAGCATGTAGATTCTTTTTTCTTTGTTGTAGTGGTCTTCGCTCTTAGCCTTGTCGATTCCGTAAACGATTCTTTCTGTTTTGTCATAGTCTTCGTAAACCTTAAGAACATCCAGGTCAAAAGAGATTGCGAATTCTGTGTTAGGGCGTGTTCCGGCAAAAAGATAGCGGAGAACTTCTGCCTGGTAAATATCCAGTGCATCTGGAAGGGCGATAACTTTTCCCTTTGAAGAAGACATTTTTCCAGGAACACCCTTTAAGTTTACAAAGTCGTAGCGCATTGTTACAGGCGCATCCCAGCCGTATATTTTTTTGGAAACAAGTTTTGCTGTGTCATAGCTTCCGCCCGGGCTGATGTGGTCTTTTCCGCCTGGTTCGAATACTACTTTTTCTTCGTTCCATCTCATTGGCCAGTCAACGCGCCAGCCAAGTTTTGCACCCTTGAAGGTGCGGATATCAGCGGTTTCGCAGTTTCCGCATTCGCATTTGTATGTGATTCCGTATTCGCCGTCATAATCTGTAATTTCTGTTGTGTCTTTTGAACATTTTCCACAGAAAATTGCAACTGGCCAGTATACGTCTTCTTTTTTCATTTTGTGGGCGTCATCACGGTATTCGTTCAGACACTCTTTGATTACTTCACGGTTCTGCATGGCTTTTTTCATGCCTTCTGCATAGCGGTTGGCTCTATAACGGCTTGCCTGATAAAGGAATTCTGGTGCAATTCCAACGCGAGGAAGCTGAGTTTCAATATCAACTTCGTGATGGCGGGCATAGTTTTCATTTCTGCCTGTTGTATCAGGAACTTCTGTAATAGGGAAGCGAAGGTATTTTTCAAGGATTTCTGGATCCGGCATGTTGGCAGGAACTTTTCGGAATACATCGTAGTCGTCCCAGGAATATATGAAGCGAACATTTTTGCCTCTGTCTCGGAGGGCGCGTACAACCAGGTCAACGGTGATTATTTCACGGAAATTTCCAAGGTGAACAGTTCCACTTGGAGTGATTCCTGATGCGCAGGTGTAGGAATCAAGGTCACCTTTTTCTCTGATAATATTAGCAGCCATCTGGTCTGCCCAGTGGCAAAGTAAAGGATTTTTTTCTTCGTTACTCATAATTTCCTCAAAAGATAAATTCGGAGCAAAGTATAGCGGAAAAGAAGAAATATAGCAATTGAGGGGATTCAAGTGATTAGAGGGATTTGAAGGGGCGGGGGATTTGCAAGGCCGGGCCGGTCGTTTTGCCGGAACCGGCCAATAGAAGCGTAAATCAGATGCCTGCTAATTCTTCCTGACTAACCATGCGGATGCCGTTCTTTTCAAAGACTTTTTCGGTTTCGGCAACATCGGTGCAGCGGATAATCATGTAGGCGGAGTTGCTTTTTCTGCCGGTAAAGCCGTACATATATTCTACGTTTCTACCGTTGTCAGCAAGAATTTTAAGGATTTTGTTCAGGCTTCCGCTTTCGTCAGGGATTTCTACGATGATTACCGGAGAAATTTTTACAATGTAGGCTGAACGTTCAAGGGCTGCCTGAACCTGTTCAGGATTGTCTACGATAAGGCGGGCAATTCCAAAATCGCTGGTGTCTGCAAGGTTCATTGCGCGGATATTGATTTTATGTTCTGCCAGAACATTTGTGAGTTCTGAAAGGGCATTTTTTCTGTTTTCGATAAAAATTGAAATCTGTTTAATTGTCATAATATAAAACCTCCTGTACGGGGCGTTGCGGGGTGCCCCCGCTGGAAGGGGTAGCGAGCAACGCAGTGCGAGCGAGGGGAAGACCTTCCCCTCCTAGTCGTGCAACTTTCTGGTGTCGATTACCCGCTTTGCCTTTCCTTCTGAGCGTTCTATTGTTTTTGGAGCAACAAGGGTAACTTTTGCTTTTATCTGGAGAACGCTGAGCAGGGCGCTTTCAAGCTGCTTTTCCTGCTTGTTGATTTCTGAAATAACATCGCTGAACTTTTCCTGAGTCATTTCAACCTTGATTTCGAAGGTGTCGTTGTTGTTTACGCGGCCAACGATAATCTGGTAGTTTGGCGGATATCCGTTCTGAAGAAGCACTCCTTCAATCTGGCTTGGGAATACATTTACGCCACGGATGATGAGCATGTCGTCGGTGCGGCCCATTGGCTTACTCATGCGGACAAAAGTTCTTCCGCAGGCACAAGGAGCCCGGTTCAAAACACCGATGTCTTTTGTGCGGAAACGCATGAGAGGGAAGGCCTGTTTTGTGATGGCGGTGAAAACCAGTTCTCCCTTTTCTCCGTCTGGAAGGCGTTTTCCAGTTTTTGGATCAATTGTTTCTATTATAAAGTGATCTTCGTTTACGTGCATTCCCTGCTGCTGGTCGCATTCAAAGGCAACACCAGGTCCCATTACTTCTGTAAGGCCGTAGATATCGTAGGCTTTGATGCCCAGGGATTTTTCAATGTCACGGCGCATTTCTTCTGTCCATGGTTCTGCTCCAAAAATTCCTGCCTTAAGGTGAATGTCTTTTGGACTTAGGCCCATTTCGTGAAGGGTTTCTCCAAGGTAGGCTGCGTAACTTGGTGTACAGCAGAGTACTGTGCTCTTCATATCCTGCATAAAGGTAATCTGGCGCTGGGTGTTGCCGGCAGAAATTGGAACAACCTGAAGTCCAAGTTTTGTTCCGCCACCATGAACACCAAAGCCCCCGGTGAAAAGGCCGTAGCCGTAGGCATTCTGCATTATGTCATTTTCGTCGCAGCCGATTGCAACCAGCTGGCGGGCGCAGCAGTCGTCCCAGATTTCAAGGTCGTCTTTTGTGTAGCCTACTACAATCTGTTTGCCGGTGGTTCCGCTGGAAGCGTGGATGCGCACAACTTCTTTCATAGGAACGGCGAAAAGTCCATATGGGTAGGTCTGACGCAGGTCGTCTTTACAGGTAAAGGGAATTTTATCCAGGTCTTCCAGGCCCTTGATGTCGTCTGGTGTGACACCGGCTTCCTGGCAGCGTTTTCTGTAATATTCAACATTTTCGTAAACATGGCGGAAGTTTTTGACCAGTCTTTCGCCCTGGAGTTTTTTGAGCTCTTCAAGGCTCATGCATTCTTTTTCTTTCTGATAGTATCTGATTGACATTTTTTCCTCGTTATTATGTGTAGAAACAGTATAG
>JAILKG010000196.1 GCA_024693915.1 Treponema sp. | reverse complement strand
CAAAGCCGGCAAATCCGAAGCATAGCAAGACTCAAACTGCCCAGAAAAACCTGAACGAGGAAGATGAATAACATTTGACATATACATTTTTACCTTATTAGCCCTGTACTGAAGGGCAAACGCATTATTGATTCTATACATAAAAAATTGATACGGGGAAAGCGAGCCGCGGACAAAAAAGACTCTGTTTGTGGTTGCCGCGTATGCGGCATATATTAGTTCCCTTGCCACAAACAGCGTCTAGCGCAATATTGCGCGTTTTTTGAACCGTGGCACGCAGACCTTAACACTTTTTTTGTACAGTTTATTTATAATGCGTTTGCCCTACCCTGTACTGCTTTCGTTATTCTACAATTTACTTTTTTGTGCTAAACTTTTCTTATGTTCATCAAACTTGAAAATCTGAATAAAAGTTACACCTCAGTTTTGGACGGTGAAAAAAAGAAAATTCAGGCGGTCAATTCTGTTTCTCTGGATATTCCTGAAAATACAATTTTTGGTATTATCGGAAAAAGCGGAGCAGGAAAATCTTCCCTGGTTCGCCTTGTCAGTCTTCTGGAAACTCCTGATTCCGGCAAAGTTTTTTATGGGGAAGAAAGGGTAGATAATCTTTCCAAAAAAGAGCTGATAGAAAGAAGGCGAAAAATCGGTATGATTTTTCAGAATTTCAATCTCTTTTCTTCAAGAACTGCCGGAAAAAATGTTTCCTATCCGCTGGAAATTGCCGGCTGGCCAAGGGGAATGATTAACAACAAGGTAAGGGAAATGCTGGCCCTGGTTGGCCTTGAAGACAGAATCAATGCGCCTATTAGTACCTTGAGCGGTGGTCAAAAACAGAGAGTAGCTATTGCCCGGGCTCTGGCAACAGAACCTGGAATTCTTTTCTGTGATGAAGCCACCAGCGCACTCGACCCTAATACTACCCGTCAGATTTTAAGCCTGATTAAGGATATTCAGAAAAAAATGAACCTGACAGTGGTGATGATTACTCATCAGATGGAAGTTGTTCGTGATGCCTGCGAGCGTGTTGCGGTTATCGAAAACGGCAGGGTGGTAGAAACTGGTCTTGTAAGAGATATTTTTACAAATCCCCAGACTCAGACTACAAGGGATTTTATTAAAAATATTGCCGTAGGCTCGGAAGAAAGCAAAATGCCGGAAGAAAGCCAGGTATCGGAAGAAAGCCAGAAGTCTGCTTTGAATTCTGATGCATCCTCTTCCGCTCTTTCTGACGAAGAAAATATCGTAAAATGGTCAGAAAAAAACGGCTCCTTCCTTCTTCATTTTGTGGGAGAAACTACTGGTCAGCCAATTTTAAGTCAGATGGCCAAAGAGTTTGATATTTCTTTTAATATTCTTGCGGCAGGTATAACCACTCTTCCTGAAAATGAGGCTGTGGGCTATATGGAAACTGACCTGATTGGTGACAGCGCAGAGATTGAAAAGGCAATTCTCTGGCTTAAGGAAAAGAACGTTCTGGTTCAGAAGCGTTAGACTGTATAATATGCTTTTTTCTTGAGCCCATCTTTAATTTACCTGATTTTTATTGGGAGGTTTTGTTTATTATGGAAATGATTTTAAAACTTGTAGGAATTTCCACTCTGGAAACCCTGATAATGGTATTTTTTTCAACTTTATTTGCTATTTTGATAGGCTTTCCACTTGGTGTTCTTTTAAACGCTACCAACAAATACGGAATTATGCCAAAGCCGGTTTTTAATCTGATACTAAGCCGTATAATCGATGTTCTCCGCTCTTTCCCTTTTGTAATTCTGATGATTGTCCTTCTTCCTCTTACCAGATTGATTCTGGGAACCGCAATTGGAACGGCCGCAACCATAATTCCTCTTTCTATTGCTGCAGCGCCTTTTGTTGCCAGAATCACGGAAACTGCCCTGAATGAAGTTGATCCTGGAGTGGTGCAGGCTGCCC
This sequence comes from Treponema sp., assembly GCA_024693915.1. Lineage (GTDB taxonomy): Bacteria > Spirochaetota > Spirochaetia > Treponematales > Treponemataceae > Treponema_D. The sequence continues at coordinate 9,118 of JAILKG010000196.1, read as the reverse complement.
GTGCAATGGGATCCACAAATTCTCAGATTATCTGGAAAGTTTTAATACCGGAAGCCATGCCTTCGGTGGTTTCAGGAATTACCCTTACAGTCATCAATCTTATAAGTTATTCAGCTATGGCCGGTACTTTAGGCGGTGGCGGTCTGGGAGATCTTGCAATCCGATACGGTTACCAGCGCTTCCGCACTGAAATAATGATTGCCGCAGTAATTGTAATCATTCTGATGGTTGCAGTTATTCAGTTTGCGGGAACAAAACTCACAAACAAAATGCTTTCAAAAAGATAAAATCCCGGGCTTTTTTTTACATAAACTAATTTTTTTTCTTGACATATGAATGGAGCTTGTGTACATTGTGTATATATAATATATACACAATGTACGGAGGTTCATTTTATGCTATCTCTAGAAATAAAAAATCTTTCCAAAACTTATCCTTCTTTTAAGCTGGATGATGTGAGCTTTTCTCTGGAAAAAGGCTACATAATGGGTTTTATCGGCCGTAATGGTGCCGGCAAAACCACCACACTTAAATCCATGCTGAATTTTGTGCACCCGGAAAGCGGTGAGGTTGTTATAAATGGTTTTGACATGAAAACTTCTGAGATGGATGTAAAGCATTCCATCGGATTTGTAACCGGCCTTGACGGTTTTTATGCCAGCAAAAAAATCAAGACGGTCACCGATGTTACAAAAAAGTTTTTTTCAAACTGGAAGGAAGCTTATTATCGTGAACTATTAGAAAAATTTAATCTGGACGAAAATAAGAGCATAAAATCTCTTTCTGCGGGAATGAAAGTTAAATATCAGATTGCTCTTGCCATGAGTCACGATGCCCGCCTTTTGATTTTGGACGAGCCTACAAGTGGTCTGGATCCTGTAAGCCGGGATGAACTGATTATTCTTTTTCAGGATTATGTTTCTGACGGGGAGCACAGCATCCTTTTTTCAACTCACATCACAAGCGACTTAGACAAGTGCGCAGATTACATTACCTACATAAAAAAGGGAAAAATCATCGATTCCTGCGACATTGTAAGCTTTAAGGAAAAATATCTTCTTGTTTCCGGAAAAAAGGACGACCTTACTGATGAAGTTAAGGCAAAAATCATCGGGCTTCATGTGCATTCTCTGGGTTTTGAAGGTATGATTTTAGAAAGCGACCGCGATGCATTTACCTTTGCAGAAATTTCAAAACCAACCTTAGAAGACATTATGGTTCACATCGAAAGATAAGGAGAAAGGGTATGACTAATTTTTTGAATAAAGAAATCCGCCTGAATCTGGCGCCGGTAAATTACCTTTTTATGGCGTTTTCAACAATGATAATTATTCCAAATTATCCCTGCTATGTTCCATTTTTCTATTTTGCCCTCAGTGTGTTTTTTATCTTCAACAATGCGGAATTAAATCGGGACATTCAGTATTCTATGGTTTTACCTATTACCAAAAAAGAAATTGTTAAATCCCGCTGTATCCTGGTTTTCTGCTATGAACTTGCAGGTCTTATTTTTACAATTCCTTTTGCAATTTTGCGTTCAAAACTTATCCCAATGGGAAACGATGCCGGAATCGAAGCAAATGTCGCTTTTTACGGTCTTGTTATGATTCCTCTTACGCTTTTTAATTTAATCTTCTTTACAAAATACTACAAAAAAGCAGAAAAACCGGGCATTCCTTTCTTATTTGCTTCAATTGCATACTGGGTCTGCTATCTGCTTCTGGAAGCCCCAATCTGGTTTAAATCCTTTTTCCAGGGAACTTACATCGAGATTCTTGATAAAAGCGACATGGTTTCTATGAGCCGGCAGATACCAGTTCTTGTTGCAGGCCTTATGATTTTTAATCTGGGCTGGATTTTAACTTACAGAATTTCTTCAAAGCGTTTTGAAAAAGTAGATTTGTAAATGGATATCGTTTTAAACCAGACTTTGGGCGAGCCCATTTATAACCAGATTTATTCTCAGATTTCCAGGCAGATTTTAAACGGTTCCATAAAAGCCGACGAGCAGCTTCCCACAATCAGAAATATTGCAAACGAGCTTAGAATCAGCGTTATTCCCGTAAAAATGGCCTGGGATTCCCTTGAAAAAAAGGGCTTTATTTACACAGTTACCGGCCGGGGAACTTTTGCTAAAAAAATTGACAATACAGAAATAGAAAAACTCCGAAAAAAAGATATTCTAAATTTTGTAGAAGAAATCTGTAAAAAAGCCCGCAACATGAATGTGGATAAGGATGAGTTCCTTGAAATGATAGAAAAAAATTATTGACCTAATTATGAATAATTACACTTAATTTCGAGTTTTATAGTTTCAACTTCAAAATTGGCTTACGGTCACTATCTCGTGGTTGCAAAATCGCGCAGTACTGCGCTATGCGCTGCTTGTGGTAAGGGAATTAAATGCCGCTTCGCGTCATCCACAAGCAGAGCATTTTTGCCCCACGATTCGTTCTCTTCCGCCAATTTTAAATTTATTTCAGCAAACTCGAAATTACAGATGAATACTTCTTTTCTTATTCCTTAAACAAGTCTGTGCTCAGATAGCGAAGTCCTGTGTCAGGGAATACGATAACAATAGTTTTTCCCTGATATTCAGGGCGTTTTGCAAGTTCTGTTGCTCCCCAGAGGGCAGCGCCGCTGGAATTTCCCACAAGAATTCCGTCAGTTTTTGCAACTGTGCGGGCAGCCTCAAAAGAAGGTTTTACGCTTGCCACCAGAACTTCATTGTAAACGCTGGTGGTGTTTCTAACGGTTACAGGAACCCGCTCTTCTGGAACTTCTGTAAAGTTGTGAATGCCTGTAAGGGCACTTGCGTCAAGGGCAGGTTCCACAGCAATTACTTTTACGGACGGATTTTTTGCTTTAACATAATCGCTGATTCCCCGGATTGTTCCGCCGGTTCCAACTGCACTTACCACAGCCGCAAAATCTCCTTCAGTCTGTTCCCAGATTTCAGCACCTGTTGTGTCGTGATGGGCTGCGGGATTTTTTGGATTTATCATCTGGTCTACAAAGAAAATGCTGTCTCCAGCACTCTGTCTGTCCCGGATATGCTGTTTTAAAATATTTGTTGCTGCAACGAAATCATTGTTTGTGGCCTTTAACTGCTCCTGCAATTCCGGAACTTCGCTTATTTTCTGAACTTTAGCACCAAAGGCTTTCATCACCTGAAGTCTTTCCTGGCTTACGCCGTCCTGAAGGTAAATTTGAACGGCATAACCTTTCATTGCTCCGATTGCACTTACAGCAATTCCTGTGTTTCCGCTGGTGTATTCAATCAGAGTTGTAACTCCCGGCTGAATTTTTCCTTCTTTTTCTGCATCTTCTATGATGCGTAAAACAATGCGGTCCTTGATGCTTCCAATGGGATTAAAATATTCTACTTTTGCAAGAAGTTTTGCCTTTAATCCCAGTTTTTTTTCATATCCGTGCAGACGAACCAGAGGAGTATTTCCTACCAGTTCTGTTAAAGAATCATTAATTTTTTTTGCCATAACTTATCTCCTGTTTTTTCCGGGGGGCCTTGCGGGGGTCGCGGGCAGAAAAGCTGCTTGAAGTCACCTTACTCTGCTTTGCCGAAATCCTCCTTACCCCCGCTGGAAGGGGTAGGGCGCAACAAAGTGCGCCCGAGGGGGAGACTTCCCCCTACTTTTTTTACATGGTAAAGCTAAAAAATGCTTTCGCATTTTTTTTAACGCTTTGCTATCGAACACCAGCCGCCAGCGGCCTTACACATCCTTGATAAACTTATCCGCATTCTGCTCGTACCACCAGGAAGTGTAGGGCAGCTTGATTCTGGCAGCCAGATTTTTTTCAAAACTGCGGTTTGTTACTGTATCCCGGATGAGTTTTGCAAAGCTTAAAGTTCCCTCGTAGCCAAAAACGGTGTATTCGTCGGCAACAAAAACTGCGGCAAAGCCCTGTTTGATTGCCCAGACTGTTGTTCCCGGGTGACGGCTAAAGTAAACGTCAGGTTTGTAGTGGTTCAAAATGTTCAGAACCTCGTAGTTCTGCTGGTCAGCAACGGCAACCTTCATGTCTTTTGGTGAATGTTCAAGAAGATGCTCCAGAGCAGGAGGAACTTTTCCGTTGTCGTACTTGTAGTCGTAGTGCCAGGCGAGGGCGTAGTCTACTGTCATTCCGAATTCCTGAAGAACCCGGGCAATTTCATAGGTAAAGCCAGGCCCCATTCCGATTACGGCTCTAAGTCCTTTAAGCTCTTTTGTAACTTCTTCAATCTGAGGAAGGTAGATTGCCCGCTGCTTTTCGATGTATTTTTCAACCTGTTCACGGCGGCCGATTGCGTCTCCAATTCCCCGCAGCCAGGTTTCAAAACCGGTTACGCCGGAATGGTTGATTGTTCGCACGTATGGAACGCCGTATTTTTCTTCCAGGGCGTTTCCCAGATAAGTTCCCAGAGTTCCGCAGATACAAACCGTGGCAAGGGCCTCGCTTAAATGGCTGAGCTCTTCGATTGTGGAGTTACAGTAGAGGAACTGAGGTTCTGCATCAAAAACTTCGTTAAAGATTTTTGTAATCTGAGGGCGGGCACTTTCGTAGAAATTTTTGATGTTGATGGTGCGGCGCTTCTGTTTTGGAGGCTGAACGATTCCCTGTAAAACTGCGTGGTCAGAAATGTCAAAACCACTTGCCCAGATTCGGCTTTTAAAACCTTCGCAGTGAACCGGAATTACCGGAACTGGAAGTTCAGCGTTAAGGTCGCTGGCAACTCCGTCTACGTCTTCCCCGGTTACGCCGGAAACACAGCTGGTGGAAACAAAAATTGCGTCCGGTTTGTAGGCTTCGTAGGTGTGGCGGATGATTTTTGCCAGGTCATTAGTTGCACCAAAAACTGTGTCTTTTTCGTTCAGGTCTGTGCAGACAAAAACTGAGTTTGTGGTTTTGTTTACTCTTGCCGCAATCTGTCCGAATTTTACGGCGTCGTTGCTGGCCATGGCGGTACAGCCGGCAGGGGCATGGTAGACAACTGCAACATTTCTGATTGCAGCCAGGGCGTTCAGGGCACAGCCGGAAAGACAGGAAGAGGACTGGCTAAAGCAGCGTTCTCTGTTTCTTAGGCTTCCGTCTTCAGATTTTTCTACAAGTGTCTGAAGATCTCCCACAAAGCCTGTTATGGAACCAAGTCGGTTCTCTCGAATTGCGATATTTGCATTAGAAAAATTAAATGGCATAAGTATTCTCCTTGTGTGGTTGAGTCTGTGGAAGCTATACGTTTTTATAAGAGGTCATTACTTCGCTTCGCTCCGTGCGCAAGCGGGCGACAGGCTCAAAGTCCCCTGTCAGTGCCCCTTGTTCGTTTACAGCTTCAGTTTGCTCATCGTTTACAGCTTTAACTTGCTCATTGCCGCAGTGTAAATCTGTTCCAGCAGGTGAAGTCCACCGCTGTAACCCGCTATGTGGTCGTTTATTACAAGTTTTTCCAGCATTGGGTAGCTTACATTTATGTAGTGGGCACCCAGTTCGGCCGCCAGTTTCTTTTCCCAGTTGGAACCGATAATCAGCGGTGTCCCTGCAAAATCAAGGCTCTTTATCTGTTCCTGGATATCGTGACCGTCTGTTGTAAACTGAACCTGGGTTTTGATTCCGTAATTCAGGTTGTTTACTTCGTCGGTGATTTTCTGCTGGAAGGCTTTTGGCGCATCGTCCACGATAAAAAGTTTTTCCGGAAAAAGACCCATGTCGTTTACAAGGAATTTTGTTACGGCAATGGTGTATTCGCTGTCGCTTACAACTGTAAAGCGTTTTCCAAGAATTCGGGTTTCAAGCAGAGTGTCGGCAAAGCGTTCGATGTAGTAGTAGAATTCAGCTTCTTTTTCGGCTATTACCCGCTCTGTAAGTCCCTTGTCTGCTCCTGTAAAATCCTGAACAGCCCTTAAAAATTTTGTAGTTTCGCTGGCGCCGATTGGCAAAACCGGGTACTGTAAAAGCGGAATACCAAAGCGTCGTTCCAGATATTTTGCGCTTTCCAGGCCTGCCCATGGTGAAACCAGAATAGTAAATTCAGCATTGGGAATCTTTTTAAGATTTTCGAGGCTGCGGCCAAAACCAAAAATAGTGTTTGCTTTAAGACCAATTGCCTGAAGGAGAGATTCAATTTCTCTTAGATTTCCAAGCCAGTAGGGATCCTGCTGGGGAGGAGCTACAAAAAGGTTTACCAGTCCTTTTTCTGGCACCGCGTCCCCTGAGGCTCTCGAAGGGGCTTCTGCCAGATACTGTTCAAAAATTGATTTTAGAATCCAGTCGTGGCCAATATAGTTGTTTCCCTTAAAGCCAGGGGTTTTTGCCCAGATTACAGGCTTTTCGCCGTTAGCAAAGTTTCCGGCAACTTCTTCAATGTCGTCACCGATAATTTCGCCGGTACAGCCGGAAAGAACTACAAAAAGGTCGGCATCGATTACTTTTAATGCATTTTCTATAGTGGAGCGGAGTTTTGTACTTCCTCCAAAAACAACTTCTTTTTCGCTGATTGAAGTACAGGGAAAAATATTAGGGCTGTAACGGCCGCTGGTTCCGTTGTTGTCATTCAATTTTGCTGCACATCCAGGTCCTGAATGCAGAATTGGAATTGCGCCTGGAATTGCCTGAACTGTCTGCATTGCCGCAAGGGCGCATTTGTAACGCGGCTGATCTAAAATTTTTGCCATAATCGCTCCTAAGAGAAGCAGTTGTGCTGCTTCCTGATTAATGGAAGGCCAAACGAGTTTGCGCGGCAAACATCGCATTAATAGGGGCTGTCTAAAAAGAAGTTCGTGTGGTGGTTGAGCCTGTCGTCCGTAGGCGCGAAGCAACCTCCTTATATAGTGCAAATGGTCATTACTTCGCTTCGCTCCGTGCGCAAGCGGGCGACAAACTCAATGACCGCAGTCGATGAACTTATTGGTCAGTCCCTTTCGGCTTTCCATCTTGAAAATAATTTTGCTCTTATCAAAAAATACGCATCAGCGGATCTTTTTAGCCTGTAAGCAGAGGGCCAGCTTTTGAAAACTAGTTGAAAATCTTCCGAAAAGCAAACCCTATTGACTTAGTAGGTTAATAGAGTTATACTGCATATAACCTAGCAAGTCAATAGGGAAAACAAAAAATATTTTTCTGGAGTTTTATATGGGTTTTGACTTTAATAAGATTACTGACCGGGCAAATACAAATGCCTGCAAAATAGATCTGGCTACTATAAGAGGAAAACCAGCTGATGTCCTTTCCCTCTGGGTGGCAGACATGGATTTTCCTACTTCACCTGCAATTCTTGAAGTCCTGCACAATAAAATTGATCACGGAATTTTTGGCTATTCCTGTCTGGACGAAGAATTTCATCAGGCTCTTGCAAAGTGGATGAAGGAAGAACACAATTTTACTTTTGAAAGAAGCCAGCTTGTAACAACACCTGGAGTGGTATTTGCAATTTCTTCTGCTATAAAGGCTTTTACAAAGGAAGGTGAGGCTGTTCTGATTCAGACTCCCGTTTACTATCCATTTAAAAATATGATTGAGGCAAACGGGCGCCTTACTGTCACTTCTTCCTTATACGAAAAAGATGGAAAGTGGCAGATAGATTTTGAAGATTTTGAGAAAAAAATTGTAGAAAATAATGTAAAACTTTTTATTCTATGCAGTCCTCATAATCCTGTAAGCAGGGTATGGACAAAGGATGAGCTTACCCGTCTGGCTCAAATTTGTTTAAAGCACAAGGTAATTGTTTTTGCAGACGAGATTCACAATGATTTTGTATATGAACCCAATGTTCACACCGTATTTTCAACACTTTCAGCAGAAATTGCAGAGAGTTCGGTTATTTCCATGTCTCCAAGTAAAACTTTTAACCTTGCGGGACTTCAATTCTCTACAAATTTCATTAAAAATCCCGGACTTCGTGCAAAGTTCAAGGCAGAAAGAAACAAAACCGGCTATGATGAACCAAGTCTGATGGGACTTGTTGCTGCCCGTGCCGCTTATCAGGGGGGAAAGCCCTGGCTGGAAGAATTAAAAAAGCACCTGTTGAGCAATATAGATTTTGTCCGCTCTTATCTTAAAGAAAAACTTCCAAAGGCTCGCCTTATTGAACCTGAGGGCACCTTTCTTTTGTGGATTGATTTTTCTGCCTATGGTTTAACTGACAGCGAGCTGGATAATCTGATTGTAAACAAGGCAAAAGTCTGGCTGGACAGAGGAACTATGTTCGGTGCAGAGGGGGATGGCTATCAGAGAATTAATATCGCAACTCCCCAGGCCCTGCTAAAAGAAGCAATCGACAGAATCAGCCGGGCGCTGAAAGAAAGTGAAAAAAACAGATAAATAAGGGGAGTGGAGCTTTTCCCTGAGATTTTAGACCGGTGGCAGAGAATTACTGCTTGTGCCGAAGGTTTGAAACCGGTGGCAGAGATTTACTGCTTGTGCCAGAGCTTTTAGACCGGTGCAATAATTGTCATTCCCAGGAGGCATGATATAGTATGTTAAAAATTTCAACCAGAGGGCAGTACGCTCTCTTAATTATGGCAGATCTTGCTGCAGAAGAAGAAGGAAATTTCATTCCTTTAAAAACTCTTTCTCACAGAAGGAATCTTTCAGTAAAGTATCTGGAGCAGATTTTGATTCAGCTTGGAAAAAACTCTCTTGTAGCAGGTTCAAGAGGAACAAACGGTGGTTACAAGCTCAAAAAAAAGGCCAGCGAATACACTGCCGGAGAAATACTCAGGGCGATGGAAGGGGAACTTTCTCCAAGGGCTTCCTGTGAAAATAATCATCTTGAATCAGTGGGAAACGATTTTTTCTGGAAGGAATTTTCTGAAAGAATTAACTCATTTGTAGATTCTATTACCCTTGAAGAACTGGCACAAAAAAATGAGGCTTTTGTGGGTTACGATTATTCTATTTAGCCTTAATTATGCTTAGCCTGATTTTTGACTTTATAATTCTAACTCAAAAACTGGTCTAGGCTCATTTTACACCCATTAAAATATTCAGTCTCTGCAAAATGCTAGTTCTCTTTTTTGCTTCCCACGAGAAATCGCGGGAAAATGCTATAAAGGCACTACAAAAAAACGGATAAGACACTTTGTTAGTATAGTATAGCCTGTATAATCTCACAAATAATATAAAA
>JAILKG010000096.1 GCA_024693915.1 Treponema sp. | reverse complement strand
TGATAATGCTATAGTAGGGTAGTCCCATTGACGGAAGGAAGTTAGGGGAGGCAATCATGTAAGAAGCCTTGTCTTTTAGTTCATAGGCGTCTTCCAGGCTTGAACCGTAACAGCTGTCAAAAATTATAAGGTCTGCCTTGTCCTTTCCGTAGAAGCCTGCATCTTTTAAGGCTAAAGCAAAGTTCATGGAACTGATGGAATAGTTGTAACCGTCGTCCACAGTAACGGCCCTGTCTCTTCTTCCTTCTGGCACTGAAATGGCTCTTGGTCCTGAGCCATGGCTTGAAATCAGAATAAAGGTTTTTTCTCCTTCAAAGCGCTCCTTAGCCCAGGAAAGAAAATTTGAGAGGGTGTAGGGAATGCCGGAATTCATCTCAACAAGGCTGTCTTCCTGACTTTCTTCAAGGGGAATATACTGGCGCAAAAAAGCTGCTGTGTATGAAAGATTTTTTGTATTTGGGCTGAAATTTACAAAATACTCAACGCCGTGATTTTTATAATCGGCAGTCTTTTTGCTGTCCTCCGGGAGAATATAGCGGTAATTGTCGTAAAAGTCCTGCCAGGTCTTTTTAAGGCATTCAGGATAGTTTTCCAGGCGGGAAGAAAAGTTCAGATCATCAAAGTTTGTAAAATCCGGTCCCAGTTTGAAAACTCCGCTCCACTTTGTCAAAAGGTTGTTTTCTCCGCTGTCATCCCCGTCAAAAAAAACTATGATGTTTATGCTTGCTTTTCCCTCTCTTAAAAGCCCTTCCTCTGTGTAAATGTCTGCAAGGCTTCTTTCCATCTCTTTAAGATTTAAGGAAATATATGGATCCAGATTATTGTCAGCGGCAAGATAGCATAAAAATAAATAGTCGCTTTTTTCTTTTTCCTGCATTTCCGGTGTAAAAAGGGGGCTTTTTTTATATATGCCTCTTTTCTGGTCCAGAAGAAGAAGAGAATAGCTTTTTTGATTTTCAAGACCGTACCAGCCGCAGGTAAAATCCCTTTCCGCTTTTCTTGAAGCAAGACGGTTTCCCTGGCCGTCAAGAAGAACAACATCTATATCCTCATTTTGAAGGCTATCTTCATTTTCAGTTTCTTTTTCTTCTCCACTGATGGAAAATTCCACTTTTGCAAAGGAGTCACCAGTGGTAAGGTTTTTTATTGTTATTCTGTCTGATTCTGAGAGGAAAAGGGAAAAGTCTTTTTCTTCCTCCAGATTAAAGGCTTTGACTTTGCATTCATATTTTTTTGTGTAGTCAAGCTCCCCGGAAGAATAGGTAAGGGTAAGTGAATTTTCTGAGCTCTGGCTGTACTTTAGATTCATTTTTGACCAGTAATCGTCTCCTTCTTCTTTTATAAAGGGAGTCACATAATAGTTATTCAGATTGTAGGCCGCTTTTACCCAGTAAAAGTCCGGATTTGAAAGTCGGGTTTTTAGGGTGATGCCGCTAAAGTTTACCTCACATATTTCCTGAATTTCAGGAAGCCAGACTGCATACAGATTCAAAGGGTAGTATACCCTGTAAAAAGTCAGGTCATTAAAATAAATGTTGTCGTGCTGAAATGACCAGCCAAGGAATTTATAGCCTTCTTTTACCGGCTCTTCTGGAAGAGATTTAAAGAGAAACTGGCCCTCCTGTATGCTTACGGATTCCTTCTTCTTATCGTCTATATTGAAAGTTACCTGAAAAAGATTTTCTTCCTGGCTTTTCTGGTCAGAAGGGGCTTCTTCATCGCTCTGATTTTTGCAGGCAGAAAAGCCCAGAAGAGTCCACATAAGAAGCAGGAGAATAGGACTGTTTTTTGCTTTCATTTTTATATTTTTTCCAGAAGTGCCCTGATTCCTTCGTTCAAATCCCGCCAGGTGTCGTCAAAATTGCCGGTGTACCAGGGATCTGCAATATCCCTGTCTTTTCCTGCGTAAGTCAAAAGCAGCTTTACCTTTGAGTCCGGGTCATTATCCCAGAATTTTTCCATGCGGTACATGTTGTTTATGTCCATGCCGATTAAAAGGTCGAAATTTTTATAATCTTCCTTTGTAATCTGTCTGGCTGCTCTTCTTTCAAAGGGAATTCCCTTTTGCTGCAATTTTTCTTTTGCACCGTAATGCATGTCGTTTCCGATTTCTTCACGGCTTACAGCGGCTGATTCAATATAAAATTCCTGGCTTCTTCCCATGTCCGAAATCATTTTTTTCATTATGAATTCAGCCATTGGTGAGCGGCAGATGTTTCCGTGGCAGACAAAAAGTATTTTTTTCATTTTAGTTAAATCCCTTAAAAATGTTTTTCAGTTCTTCTTTAAACTCTTCCGTGTCTTTTTTGAAGGAAAGGAGGAAGGAGTTGTTTTCAATACTTCCCAAAACAGCCTTCATTTCTTCTTCACTTTCGTACATCATCTTTCTGTAATAATCTGTGTAGTCTTTTTCCCTGGAAGCAAAGGTTGACTTGTACATTTCATCGATTATTGTAAAGGCATCCTCATTCATGTTCTGAATTTGAGCACTGCTGAAATTTTCAAAGTCTGTGCTGTACATCCTTTCGATTATGAAGAGGCTATAGCGGGCTTTCCATGCTGAGTAAGAAGCCTGATTCTGATTGTAAAAATCGTGAATCTCTTTCCAGGAATCGATTTTTTCAGACTTGATTCCATCTATCAGTTCAAGAATCTTTTCCTGAGGTAAAACCTGTCCACCGGCATTTATCCATTTTGTGTAGAGCGGTATTTTTTTCAAAGTGTTTTTTACGTATTCAGGAGTGATTTCCTTTACGCCCTTTTCTTTTGCGTATTCAAGCAGGCTTTTGATGGCAAAATATTTTATCATTCTGCGGTAAGTTTTGTAGGCTTTTCCAGGCTTGTAAATTACCGCTCCATATTTTTTCTGACAGATTGGGTCGTGAAGGACAAAATCAGTGTCATATTTTTTGTGAAGGAAGTCCTTTGCCGCCAGAAGTTTTTCTTCGTGGCTTTTTGCTTTTCTAAAGGCTTCGTTATCCAGCTCTTCAATTCTTTCTGCAGTCAGGCTTATAAGACGGTCAACTGCCCTTATCATGTCCTGTACGGTGTCCGGGGCAAGTGGATCTGTTTCAATTTGCTGAATTTTTGTCTTTCTCTTGTCCCTGGCCTTGAATTTGTAGCTGTTTCTTGCAACTGCAAACATGTCGTACATAAAATACCAGGCAGGAATAATCTGAACCTCTCCTTCAGGTTTTTCAGAAGGAAGGAGAAGGCTGAATGGATACTGAATGTCCAGTTCGTGCTGGTAGCTTCCCTTGCTTGCAAGAACAAAGGAGGCAAAACGGCTTGAATGCTTAAAATCGCTGCAAAGGCCCGGCCAGAAGCCTCTTCCCGCAAAAATCTCTCCGTCAGGGCTTCTGGAGTTGTGGTTACTGCCCACTGTTGCCCCTGCAGCGATATTTGACTGTCCCTGGATTGTGGTTGCAATCAGGAAAGAAGAGTTGTGGTGCTGCTCGTGGAAAGGATAAATCAGGTTGTTCAAAAGCTCACAGCAGGAAACCGTTGAATTATCCCCCAAAACTGAGTTCAAAAGACGGGCTCCGTATTTAAGCTGACAGTTTCTTCCGATGATAAAACGAACGGCTACTGCCTGGTAGAAAACACGGCTCCCCTCCGCCATAATTCCGTTTACCATTTCAACACCTTCGCCTATCTGGCTTTCTTCTTCTGGATTTGAAAGAATGGTAACGTTTTTCAGCTTGAAAGCACCTTTTATGTAGCAGGAACTTCCGATTTTTGCATCCTTGATGAGGGTTGTATTCTTGATTACAGCATCATCTCCTACAGTTCCGTAGGTTTTATTGTCTCCGTAAAAGTCTCTCTGGGTGATTTTTTTCAGCCTTTCAAGAAGAAGACTGTCCCCCCTGTATTTTCCCCATAGGTAGGCGTCTGCTGGAATCATGCTTTCAAAAGGAAGAACACTTCTTTCCTCATTCTCATTTCCTATGGCAATGGAAATTCTGACTTTTTCATCTTCACCTTCTTTTACAATGCCGTTCCCAAATTTTGAATGGTATGTGCAGCTCATTTCCTGAACGTTAAAAATGATTACCCTGTCACCCAGATGGTAATTGTCCAGATAGGCTGCGTTTACAATGGCATTATCGTTTCCGGTAACCACATTCCTTAATCTTGAAGAAAAAATTGACGTATTCAGTTCAAGGTCGTGGAATTTAAGTTTTGCAGGCCATAGGCGGCCAAGAACTATAAAACCTGAAAACTGACTTGATTTTATGAGAGTCGGGTCAAAACCCATCTTAGAGTCGTCTACATAAAAATTATCCCAGGTTCCGTCTGTGTTGGTGTTCAGATTATCTTCAAGAACGGAAATTTCAGCAGGAGTCAGATGGCGCTTTCCCTTCAGCAGTTCCGGAGGAAGTTCCATCTTAAGGTCATTTACATTTACAAAAGTCAATGAAGGCATTCCAATATTTTACAATATTATGGGCTTTTTATAAAGTATGTTTTCATTCCTGAAAAAAAACGATAATATATAGGCGTTATGAAAAAATATCTTTCGCAGCTCTTGCCTGCCATTCAGCATGAAATTCTTGCCTTAGACGGAAAATCTACAATTTCTGATAAAGAAGTTTCCAATGTACCGGTAACCTCCCTTGTTTTTGATTCCAGAAAAGTTAGCCGGGGAAGTCTCTTTTTTGCATGGCCTGGAGTTCATTCTGACGGAAATACATATATAAAAAATGCCATCGAAAAAGGTGCCACTGTTATTGTATACCAGGGCGACCTGACTCCTTCTCAGAAAGAAGAGTGTGCCAAAGCTCTGATAAAAAGGCAGATTGAAATTGAGACAGAAACCGGCCTTGATGCGGTTACTTCTTCTTCCGAAGACGAAGCTTTTTCCCTTAAAAAAACTCTCGTGCCTGTGTTTGTAAAGGTAAAGAATTCAAGACGTGCAATGGCTCCTGTAGCATCTGCTTTTTACGATAATCCTTCAAGCCGCCTTGTAGTTCTTGGTGTAACCGGCACGGAAGGAAAGAGCAGTACGGTTTCCTTTATCTGGCAGCTTTTAAGAAAGTGCGGTCAGAAGGCGGGCTTTATTTCCACAGTTGAATATTCCTGGGGAGATGAGGCTCTTCCTAATCCGGAGCACCAGACAACTCCGGAAGCCCCTTTAATTCAGATGCATCTTGCAAAAATGCTTGAAAACGGCTGTAAATACGCAGTTGTAGAAGCTTCCAGCCACGGACTTTCTGCTTCTCTGAACCGCCTGGACTGTGTTCAGTTTGATACAGGGGTATTTATGAATGTTACCCTGGAGCATCTGGAATTCCACAAAAATTTTGAAAATTACAGAAATGACAAGGCAAATCTTTTCAGAATGCTGGACAGCTGTGATCACATAAAGACCATTGCAGGGGAAAAGGTACACGTTCCTTCCATCGGAATCGTAAATCTTGAAGATCCAAGCGCTGAATATTTTATCAATGCCACAAAAAAACGGGTTTACGGTTTTACAACAAATGGAGAAGCTGGAAAGCTGGCTTCCGAAAGGGGAGAAAATGCTGTTTCCCTTCCAAAAATTCCTGAAAACCTGCGCTACATGACTGGAAAAAATATTGCAAGTGCCCGTTACGGTCTTGAGTTCACTGTAGACGCAGATGGTGAAAGCGCAGCATATCCTGAAAACTTTGATCCTGTTCTTCCAAGAAAGCATACTACTTTTACGGTAAAATCTCCTTTCCCTGGCGCCTTTAACGCCTACAATCTGATGGCGGCTATTACTGCTGTTTCCAGTGTTTTGAATATGTCCTTTGAAGAAGTTGCTTCTCATGTTTCTGAGCTTAAGCCTGTAAAGGGAAGAATGACTCTGATTGAAAAGAAACAGCCTTTTGAACTTATTGTTGACTATGCTCACACGCCAAGTTCCTTTGAAACTATTTTCCCACCTCTCAGAAAGAGGTGTTCCGGCCGCATGTTCTGCCTGTTTGGAAGTGGAGGCGAGAGGGATTTGACCAAAAGGCCTCTCCAGGGAGCCGTTGCGGCTAAATACTGCGATATTGTATTTTTAAGCGATGAAGACCCTCGTGGAGAGGATCCTGAAACACTTTTACGGGATATTGCAAAGGGTGCCATTCAGGAAGGAAAGAAAGAGGGAGAAAATCTCTTTATCATTCCGGACAGAAAAAAGGCCATCAGAAGTCTATTTAAAATGGCACAGAAGGGAGATATTGTTCTTCTTCTTGGAAAGAGTCACGAAAACTCAATTATTTACAAAGACAATGTAATGCCTTATGACGAAATTTCTGAAGCAGAAAAAGCTCTTTCAGAAATGGGTTATGAAGACTAAAAAGACAGATAACCATTCTTGGGAGGAATTATGAAGGTTACAGTAATATACGGCGGCCGCTCAGGCGAACATGAAATCAGTCTTATTTCTGCTGCGGCGATTGTCAGGGGATTGGCCCTTGAAAACCAGGTTACTCTTATTGGAATTACAAAAGAGGGCAGGTGGTATTTGCAGCCGGAAAGTGAACTTGAAAGAATTAAAAAAGATACAGGGGCTTCCTTTAAGCTTTTCCAGGATGAAAAAGACGAGGTTTTTGTACGCCCGGCTGCAGGAAAGTCCTGTTTTGCCACAAAAGACAGAATTCTTGAAACAGATGTAGTTTTCCCTGCTCTTCACGGAACCTACGGAGAAGACGGAACTATTCAGGGACTTCTTGAAATGGCAGAAATTCCTTATGTAGGCTGTACAACCCTTTCAAGTTCTCTGACCATGGACAAGGAAAAGACAAAGGTTGTGGTAAAAGATGCAGGAATTCCTGTGGTTCCATATATCTGCATCAAGAGAAGTGAACTAAATGATTCCGCTTTATACGATGAAATTTTCCAGCGGGCAATAGACGAAATAGGCTTTCCTCTCTTTGTAAAGCCTTGCTGTGCAGGTTCTTCAAACGGTGCTTCCAAGGCTACAAACAAAAAAGAATTCTCCTATGCCCTTATGGAAGCCTTCAGCTGGGATGACAAGGTGCTGGTAGAAAAAGCCTTGAATGCCCGTGAAATTGAATGTTCAGTTACCGGAAACAGCGTAACCTGCTCTCTGGATAAGGATTTTGAAAGTGTAAAAGCTTATCTTCCTGGAGAAATTTGTCCTACCCATACTTTCTACGATTTTGATGCTAAGTACAATGACCCGGATGGTGCAAACCTTAAAGTTCCAGCAGAACTTTCCAGCGACCTGATAGAAACTGTTCGTTCCAGCGCCGTAAAGGTTTATAATGCCCTTGATGCAGCCGGTCTTTCCAGAGTTGATTTCTTTATCGATAGAGATGACGGAAAGCTGTATTTTAATGAAATTAACACAATGCCTGGCTTTACTCCAATTTCCATGTTCCCAAAAATGTGTCAGGTTACGGGGCTTTCTTTTGACAAACTGGTAGCCCTGCTTTTGAATGAAGCCATTTCAAGGTTCAATGCTAAAGAAAGACTTCAGACTTCAAGGTAGTTGTTTATTTATTAATCAGGATGCAGCATAGCTGTTTTTTAAGTTGGTAAAGCTAAAAATTGCTTCCGCAATTTTTTTAACGCGATGTTTGCAAGGCAAACACGGTTACTTTGCTATAGAACACAGGTCGCCAGCGGCCTATCACAGGAAGTAAAAAATGCAGGAATATTCTCGGAATTGTGTTTTTAAGGATTTAAGTGATATCAAAGGAAAAAAGGTCACCATTATGGGGCTGGGCTTAAACGGGGGTGGGGAGGCATCTGCCCGTTTTTTTGCACAGAAGGGCGCCCTGGTTACAGTAACCGATATGAAAAGCCGGGAAGAACTGCTCCCTTCCATTGAGCGCCTTTCCGATTTGAATGATAAAATCCGCTATGTATTGGGAAAGCACGATATAAAGGATTTTGAAGAGGCTGACTGCGTTATTAAAAATCCTGGCGTTAAGTTTGAAGGAAATAAATTTCTTCAGGCTGCCAGAGCAATTGAAAGCGATATTTCAATTTTTTTACGATTTTCAAAAAGTCCTGTAATTGCCGTAACCGGCAGCAAGGGAAAAAGCAGTACTGTCAGCGCAATCTATTATGGCTTAAGGGAAGCCGGCTTTAAGGCTTTCCTTGGAGGAAACATTACTGTAAGCCCCCTGACATTTCTTGAAGAAACAAGCCAGGATACTCCTGTTGTTCTGGAGCTTTCAAGCTGGCAGCTGGCAGATTTACGGGGCAGGGGTGTTTTAAAACCCTATATTTCTTTGATTACAAAAATTGTTCCTGACCACCAGAACTGGTACGGCAACATGGAAAGTTATGTTCAGGACAAAATGCTCATTTATAAAGATCAGACAAGAGGGGACTGGTCCATTTTCGATTACGACGGAGACCTCCCTTCCTATGCTCCAGAGAATGCTTCAAGCTGGGGAGACCTTTTTGCCTCAGACTCAAAGGCCAGTGTTCTCCGCTATTCAAGAAAGAGGCCTGACTCAATTTCTGCCCCTTCCTCCAGTTCTTCTTTTTACGGTGTTTGGGAAGAAGATAAAAAAGGCTATGTTTTCCTTCCTGGCATGGAAAAGCCTGAACTTGTCCTGGACCAGTTAAAAGTTCCTGGCCGCCATATGAGAACGAATGCCCTGAATGCTGCTCTTGTGCTCTTTCTTATGCACGTGCCTTCAGAAAAAATACGAACAATTCTTGCAGGCTGGGAAGGAACTCCTCACCGCCTTCAGTATTTCCATACTTTTGCCAATAATGTTCGTTTTTACAACGATTCCTGTGCAACTGTTCCAGAAGCTGTTTGCGAAGCAACAAAGGCCTTCGAAAAGCCTGTAATTCTGCTCACAGGAGGAACTGATAAGGGGCTTTCATTTGAGCCTCTCGTAAAAACTCTGGCAGATAAAAATAATCCCCTCTATCCAAAAAAAGTTTTCCTTCTTGCCGGAAGCGGAACTGATAAACTTGTAAAGGGACTTAAAGAAAAGGCTCTGGATGAAAATGGCCTTTTTGAAAATGAAAGGGGAAGTGGTTTAGATACTGGAATTATTGCTGGTTCTGAAACTGGAACTGGAACTGGCACCGACACTGGAGCTTCTTCCTGTCAGGCTCTTATTTCTGGACCTTATAAAAATCTTACAGAACTTTTAAAAGCCCTTAAAGAATACATTCTTAAGAACAATATAAGTGATATGGATGTGGTTTTCAGCCCAGGAGCTACAAGTTTTGGTCTTTTTAAGAACGAATTTGACCGGGGAAACCAGTACATGGACGGAGTAAAGGAGATTTTTAATTGAGAAAGAAAGTAAAGTTCCTTTTTTCAATCTTTGTTACTCTCTTTATTTTTCTTTCCTTTTCATATGGTCAGAACAGGTCAAAGTCCCCATATTCACGGGACCTTCCAAAATCACCCTGGTCTGACCAGGAGCATTATTTCAATAATACTTCTTCAGCCGGTTCTACTGAAAGCGCTACAAATAGTTCTTCGGCTGGCTCGGCAAATGGAGCTGTAAATGCTTCCTCTGCTTCTTCAAGGGCGGCATCTGAAAATCCCTCAGATCTTCCAAAATCTGTAAAGCTTCCTTTTCCAAAATGGTGGGAGCCGGAGGGACTTGAAGTTTTTAAGGCTGCCTATCCAGATTTGATTTTTATTCCTGTTTTTGATAAAGAAATTAACGACTATCAGATTCACATTGTAAAGGATTCTGATACTGACCATAAAAAAGAAATCTCTCTTTATTGGGCGGAAGGGCGTTTTCTTCCCAAAGAAAAGCTTTCAGACCTTTCAAAATACCGGAAAATGGTTTATCCCTACACAAAGTATGCCCCGGATCCAAAAAACTTCACCCAGGAAGACATTCAGCGCATCAAGGATTTTACTTCAAAAGAAAACCGGGAAAAAGGCCCAATTGATCCGCCCTTCCTTTATGATTTTATTTACGACTGCAAGTCAAGGGAGAGCCTTGAAAGTCATCTTGTTAAGGTTTCTTTTCTTGGTTTTTCTGTAAATGTTCATGAACGCATAAAAAAAAGCCTTCAGCGGGTAGAAAAACGCATAAATGCCCTGCCAGAAAGCCCTCAGATGAAAAATTTTATAGAAAATTTAAATCGTATCGACTGCTACAACTGGCGGAGCGTGAGGGATACAGAAAACCGCTCTTTTCACAGCCTTGCCCTGGCAATTGACATACTGCCCCGGGGCTATTATCAAAAGTCTATCTACTGGGGCTGGCAGAGACAGTGGGATAGTGAATTCTGGTGGAAAACCCCTCTTGAAAAACGCTGGATGCCTCCTCAGGAAGTAATCGATATTTTTGTAAGCGAAGGTTTTCTGTGGGGCGGCAGCTGGATTGTCTGGGATAACATGCATTTTGAATACCGGCCGGAAGTCCTTCTTTTTAATAAATAGTTCAGATTGAAAAATCTTCTTGTTGAAAAAAGGCCTCTGTTTTTTTATAATAGTGGAGTATGGTTGGAATAATTGATTACAATGCAGGGAATGTTACGAGCGTAGAAAGAGCCCTTGCATATCTTGATGCACCTTATATCATGTCTAAAGAGCCGGAAAAGCTTATGAATTGTGACAGGCTTCTTTTTCCAGGGGTTGGAGAAGCAGCTTATGCTATGGAGCAGCTTAAAAAAACTGGCTTTGACCTTTTTATTAAAGAATGGGTTAAAAGCGGTAAAAAACTCATGGGAATCTGTCTTGGCAGTCAGATTATTTTTGACTGGTCAGAGGAAGGTGACACTCCCTGTCTTGGACTTATTCCCGGGAAAATCAGGTCTTTTTCTTCTCTGTGGAAAGAAGCCGGAGTAAAAGAAGGCTTATATAAATCTCCTCAGATTGGATACAATGATTTAACTTATCTGAACGGTTCTTCTTCTCTTCTTTCAGGAATTCCTGAACACTCAGATTTTTATTTTGTTCATTCCTATGTAATCTGCCCTGATGATAAAAGCGTTATTAAGGCTGTTACGGATTACGGAATTCAGGTTCCTGCCTGTGTAGAAAAAGACAACATCACAGCTTTCCAGTTTCATCCGGAAAAATCCGGAGAAAAAGGACTTCAGATTCTCCGCAATTTTGTAAAGGAATAGAAAATGTTTAAAAAGCGAATTATTGTCTGTCTGGATGTAAAGGACGGACGCACAACAAAAGGTGTAAAATTCTTAAATAATGTAGATATCGGTGACCCTGTTGAAATGGCGGCAGAATACTATCGCCAGGGGGTAGATGAACTTGTTTTTTACGATATTATTGCCAGCGCCAGGGGCAGGGGACCTATTCTTGATTTGATTTCAAAGGTTGCCCGTCAGGTTTTTATTCCTTTCTGCGTAGGCGGCGGAATTACAACTATTGACGATATCAGGGATACGATTTTAGCCGGGGCGGAAAAGGTCAGCCTGAACAGTCCTGCAGTAAAAAATCCTTCTTTAATCAGTGAAGGAGCCAAAATTTTCGGTTCCCAGTGCATTGTTCTTGGAATGGATGTTAAAAAAGATTTATCAAAGCCTTCTGGTTATGGAACCACAATTCACGGTGGCCGGGTTGAAACTGGTCTTGATGCCCTTGAATGGGCTAAAAAAGCTGTTTCTCTTGGTGCCGGCGAAATCGTCCTGAATTCCATGGATGCAGACGGAACTAAAGAGGGCTATGATGTTGAGCTCACCAGAATGATAAGCGAAGCCGTTAGCGTTCCCGTAATCGCTTCCGGTGGAGCAGGTAAGCCGGAACACCTTACTCAGGTTCTTACAGAAGGAAAGGCCAGTGCTGCCCTTATTGCTTCAATGGTTCATTCCGGTGCCTATACAGTGGAATCAATCAAAAACGAACTTTCAAAAAGCGGAGTTCCGGTAAGGTTTTAAAGTTATATCTTGCGCCCTTTGAAAAACTTTCTTTGGGCGCCTTTTTTTTTGTTACACAAGGCTCTCTTTTCTTTCTTCTTTTTAAAAATCCTTGCTCCCCCTTTTGCAGGCAACTTAAAAAATACTGTATGTGGCTTTGCTTGTTTCTGTTTCAAAAACGCTTACCGAATAGAGATAGGCCTCTTTTTTTCCTTCCTGCCAGGTCAAATCAAGGTTCTTGTATTTTAAAAGCTGAATAATTTCTCTGTGAATGTAGCTTGCAATTCTTTCTGCGCTTGGATTCTGGTCAAACTCTTCAATGTCGTTCAGGTTAGTATGGTCAAGTCTCTTGCATACTTCCCTCAGAGCCCCTTTTAAAAAGGTAAAATCCAGGAGCATACCACCTTCGTTCAATACTTCTCCCTTTACACAGGCATAAACCTTATAGTTGTGGCCGTGTAGATTTTCACACTTGCCGTTGTAATCTCTTAAAAAATGTGCTGCAGAAAAATCTGCTTCAACTCTAACTTGGTACATAAGGACAATTTAAAGATTATTTTCTTTTTTTTCAAGGGAAAAAAGAAATGGATAAAGGGTAGTTGGGGCTCACAAAGCCAGGAAAGCAATAGGAATCTCTTTTTCCGGGCTGTGTAAGCAGCATTTATTGCCTTTGCTTTAATTTTTTTTTACAAATTTGGTTATTTTCTATTACAAAAGCAACTATAACTTTATATGAAAGAAAATATAAATGACAAGGAAGCAGAGCAGGCTTTTATCGATCAGATAGAAGGCTTAAAAATAGATGCGGATCAGATTTTCTGTGATGACCAGGCCGCTATTGCATGCGAAAAAGCATTTAAAATCAAATATATGTTTCCCTGGCAGCGCCTTGTTGTGGCAAATATTATGGATGCCTTTTATGCTGTGGAGTCTCAAAAAAAAGAAAAGTTCAGGCAGAATAATGAAAGCCTGGAAGATATAGCCCGCCATCAGATAGTTCTTCTTCCTACAGGAGCAGGAAAATCCCTTTGCTTTCAGGTTCCAGCCCTTTTACTTCCGGGTCCAACTCTTATAATTTATCCCCTTCTTGCTCTTATGAGTGATCAGGAAAGGCGGATGAATGAAGGCAGCTTAAAAAGCGTAGTATTTCGTGGAGGACAAAGTCAAGAAGAAAGAGATGAAAATTTTCGAAAATTAAGAGAGGATAATTACAGGATAATTATAGCAAATCCGGAAGTTCTGGATAATGAAAGTCTATTAGAAAAACTTTCTCAATGTAATATAAGTCATATTGCAATTGATGAAGCCCATACTGTCTGGGAATGGGGATCAAGTTTCAGAAAAAGCTATCTTGAGCTGGGAAAAATAATAAAAAAACTGGATGTTCCTCTTGTTACGGCCTTTACGGCCACTGCCAGTCCTGAAGTTCTTGAAAATGTAAACCAGGTGCTTTTTGAAGGTGATGCCCACATCGTAAGAAGTGAATCAGACCGGCCCAATATTCATTATTATGTGTATAAAGCCGCTTCTAAGGAAAAAGCAGCCCTTTTTCTTTCTAAAACTGAAGAAAGGCCTATGATTCTTTTTTGTGCAACAAGAAAACACGCTGAAGACATGTGCCGCTATATAAACATGGCATATGGAGATCAGGTCAGCCGTTTTTATCATGCCGGTCTTGAAAAAGAAGAAAAGACCCGGGTAGAAAAATGGTTTTTTGACAAAAAAGATGCCGTCTTATGTGCAACCTGCGCATTTGGAATGGGTGTGGATAAAAGCGATATCAGAACAGTAGTTCATGTAGATGCTCCTTTGACGGCTGAAAGCTACATTCAGGAAGCAGGGCGGGGCGGACGTGACAGAAATGTTGCAAATGCAATTCTTCTATGGAATTCAAAAGATGAAGAAAAAGTTTCTCATTTTGAAAAAAAAAGTCGCTTTAGGGCGGTAATGGACTTTGCCCTTTCTTCAAGCTGCAGGCGGCAAAAACTTCTGGACGCTCTTGGAGGGGAGGAAGCCGTCTGTTCAGGCTGTGATATCTGTGATTCTCTGAACTCTGAAAAAGCCCTTCTTCCTATGCCAGGCCAAAGTCTTACTTGTGATTTTCTGGAATTGCTTGATCTTGTAAAAAAAGGAGACCGATTTTATACGGAAGAAAAACTTGAGGAAGCTTTCTTAAAGAGGATGAAGGAACTTACCCTTCCATATCTGGGAATTAATATCTGGAGTCATGCAGACTATGTTTCAGCAAGAGACGAACTATTTAAAATGAATAAAATAAGACTTGCTTCTTTTCCATGGAAAAATAGGGTAGAACTTGTAAGAAAAAAGAAGACTTTTAGCCTGTCATATAGCTGAAAATGACCGTTTTTTCTATTCTTCGTGAGCTTCTGAAGTCTGTTCTCCTTCTTTTGGCGCTTCAGCTTTTGGTGCCGGCGGAGGACTTGATTTTACTTTCTTTGGTTTTGGCGGCTTCTTTCTGTAATTTGCCACAAAAGAACAAAAGTTCATGTATAAAATTACACAGACAGCTGTTCCTATTACATAAGGATTTATGAGGACAGTTTTAATAACTGGAAGAGCTTCTTTTATATCCATATTTTATTTATCGGCAGAAAAATAGTATTCAACATAGCGAACTTTTCCTCTTTTGCAAAGTTCACGAATTTCTTTTTCTCTTTCAGAAAGCTTTGAGGAGCCGGTTTTTACTTCAATCAAAAGAATTTCTTCAATGTTTTTACCTTCAGCCATTCCGGGAAAGGCAACAAAGTCCACCGGTTTTCCGACAAAACGCACATCTGCCGCATTGCAGGGAAATCCAGGCAAAAAAGGGGCAATCTGTTCAGCCATCTGCCCACCTAAAACGGCCCGACTTCTTTTTATTGCATCATTTCTTGTTTCCTTTAACTGCTTCTGGTTGTTTACTCTATATACCAGTTTTCCCATCAAAAAAGAAATAATAGAAGTGATGATGAGGACAAGAATTATTATAGCAAGGGCTTCCCTTGAACTTAAGTTTAAGGACAAGTTTTCAAAAATCATGAATAGAAATTATCAGAGTCTTCCGATAATGTAAAGGGAATTATGAACATGAAAAAATATTTTAAAAAAATTATTTTTCTTTCTGCACTGGCTTTTTTAAGCTATGCTTTCTCTCAGGAAGGGGATGATGGCGGTCAAATGACCTTCCGTTTCAAATTCAATAAAGACGATCAATCCCGTATTCTTTCTACTGTTGAAGAAAATGTATATGTAAACGGAAAGTTTAATCATAAGGCAACAATTTTAAACAGAATTTCTTCCGTTGTAACAGATGTTAATAAGGCTGGAGATGGAACCTGTCAGGCTGTTTTTATGACTTCTGAAAGTTCTACAGGTTCCTACGGAAAAAATTATGTCTGGGGACAGGAATACGAAAGTATTTTTACAAGAACTCCTCTTGGAAAATACGATATTGATGATATTTATTTTATGCCAACAGTTCGTGATGTTCCGATTTTTCCGGAAGAAGCAGTAAAAATTGGACAGACCTGGACCAGCGAAGGCCATGAAGCCCATGATATGAGGATAACTTTTGGAATTGATAAGCCTTTTAAGGTCCCTTTTAATGCCCAGTACCGTTATGCAGGGCAGGAGTACAGCGAAAAAGACCAGAAATATTTTTCACTGATTGAAGTAAAATACAATCTCTATTTTGAAAGCCCAGTTCCCTCCAATGCACTAAGTGGAGATGATTTGAATTATCCTGCAGTGACTATGGGACATTCATCTCAGAAAATCTGGTGGGATAACGAAAAAGGCATGATTGACCACTACAGTGAAGATTTCAGAATTGTAATTGAAACTTTTTACGGGGATACAATTTCCTTTACTGGAATTGCCCATGCTGAAGTTCAGGAATTTCACAGGGTTTCCACAGAAGAAAATATTCAGAAAATCAAGGATTTTGTAGGTGATTCTGGAATTCAGGATATTGATGTTAAAAAAAGTGATAAGGGACTTACAATCTCCATTGAAAATATTCAGTTTGAACCGGATTCTTCCCGCTTGATGGAAAGTGAAAAAATAAAACTTAAGAAAATTGCCCAGATTTTAAAGCAGTTTGACAATGATCTTTTGATTACAGGTCACTGCGCAGACAGGGGAAGCAAAAAAAATCAGATTAAAATTTCTGAAGATCGTGCAGTTTCAGTTGCAGAATTTCTTTCGGAACTGGATGTAAGAAATCCAAACTGTATTTTTACTCTTGGAAAAGGGGCTAGTGAACCAGTTGATTCAAATCTTACGGAAAGCGGAAGAAAAAGAAACCGTCGTGTAGAAATTACCCTTATGGATAAATAAGGACTGCTTTACTTTAGCAGAAAATGAAAACGGGCTGGTGTTTTTTCTTCCAACCCGTTTTTTTTATTTTAAAAGATTTTTCAAAAAGTGAAAAATTTACTTTTCAAGGTTTATAAGAGCCGATTTATCACCTGCCAGATAGCGCTGACAGGAATCTACACTCATTGGTTTTCCCCTTAAAAAGCCCTGTACAATGTGGCAGTTAAAATCTTTTAAAATCTGAAGCTGTTCAGGTTTTTCTACGCCTTCTGCAATTGTTTCAAGTCCCATTTTTGAAACCATGGCAATTATTGAATTTGTAATATTTGCCTGGATTCCATCAGACATTGTAATTCCGTTGATAAAAGATTTATCAATTTTAAGGGTATTTAAAGGAAGCATCCGAAGGTAGCTTAATGAAGAATAACCTGTACCAAAATCGTCAAGGGAAATTCTAAAGCCCATTTCCTTCAGAGTGTTCATTTTGGTTATGGCATCATTCATGTTATCAATCATAATGCCTTCTGTAATTTCAATTTCAATTTTGTCAGGGGCAAGTTCATATTTAGCAAGCAGGTCCTTTATATCCTGAATGAAAGTAGGCTGTTTAAGCTGAATAGGGGAGATGTTTACGGAAATAATTCCTTCAAAATTGTAATCTGTCTGCCATCTTTTTAGGGTAGAAAAAGCTGTGTTCAAAACCCAGGTACCGATTGGAAGAATTAAACCTGTTTCTTCCGCCATTGGAATAAAGGTTGCAGGGCCTATTACACCTACGTCCTTGTCCCTCCAGCGTATCAGTGCTTCAAAACCCCGCAAATCTCCGGTTTTAATATCAAACTGAGGCTGATATTCAAGGTAAAAATCGCTGGACATAATTGCGTCTGTCATTTTTGACTGCATGTTCAGCTTTTGAATAAAAATTCTCTGCATTTCCGGTTCAAAGAACTTGAACTGTTTTTTTCCGTCCTTTTTTGCGTAATGCATGGCAATATCGGTAAAGCGCAGAAGATCTTCAGGACTTTCAGTATTGTCCGGATAAATTGAAATACCACCGGAAATGTCAATCTGTTCAAGGAAGAAACTTTCAAGAATTGTATCAGTGATATTTGCAATGCTGTCCAGAGAAGACTGATTGTTTATTACAACAAGAAACTCATCTCCCCCGAATCTATATGGAATAATTGATTTTGGATTAAACTGCTTTAAAATTTCAGCTGCATGTTTTAAAAGCTTATCTCCCTGAGAATGACCCTTAAAATCGTTAATATTCTTCATGTTATCAAGGTCTATAAGAAGAAGGGCGATTTTTGTTCCGCAGAAAGAAGCCTGGTCTAAATAAAGTGAAAAATCCTCGTTAAACTTATTACGGTTGTAGAGGCCTGTAAGTATATCGTGATAAGCCGTTTCTATCAGCTTAGTATCCTGTTCCTTTTCTTTTGAGATGTTATCAAGGTTGATTACCAGGAGTCCGTCTTTTGTTCCCCTCATGGAAATTCTAAACCAGGCATCAGAAAGTTCTGAATAATATGAAACAGGTTCTACTGGAATATTGTTCAGGGCTTTATCAGCTAAATCCAGCCATGGTACATCCGGAGAAAGAAACTGCTTTATTTCGTGGTAATAGCGGCAATCAGCCAGTGCGTGATTTATCTGTTTTATAAAAGTGTCGTTGTAAAATACCAGTTCAAAATCTCTGGTTCTGTTTTCTGCCTTTAAAGGTTTTGCTACAAGGATAGGGCTGTCAAAGGCATTAAAAATCGACATGAAATCTATTTCTTCCATGTTGTAAATTGTATTTGCAGTTATTCGGTTTGTCAAAATTTTTCCTGTTTTTTAAATGAAGTTGCAAAACTCTCCCTTAAGGAGTAAAGAATCCCTATTCTATTATCGGCATATTTAATAATTATCTTTAGAAAAAAATAAGATGGGTCTGGAAATATAAAAGACGGGTGGGAAAGAAACAAGGTGGGCCGGAAAATAAAAAAAAGCCCTGAAAGAAACTTAATCAATTTAAAAGTTCTTTCAGAGCTCTGTAAAATTATGTAAGACTAAAAAGCCTTTAAAGTTAAAAAATTAGTTAGACTGAAGGCGGAGTTTTTCCCACTTGTCGTAGTAGTTTGCAAGATATTCGCCAATATCATCTTTTAATTCACAGTTGTCCATTGCGCTTGCAGGGTACATAGGACTTGTCTTCATGTACTGTTCTGCTTCAGGGTTTACATAACATGGGAACTGGAAAATATCCAGGAACTGAGCGTAATTTTCAGGTCTGTGAATAAAGTTAATAAATTCACTAGCCAGGTCAACCTTCTTTGAATTCTTAAGGATACACATGCTGTCAAGGTATGAAGGTCCTCCCTTCTCCGGAATAAAGAAGTCGATTGTGTCTGCCCATTCGTTTTCTGGAACTTCACCATAAACACATTCTGCATATCCCTGACAGAGCCAGAGGTCTCCACGAGCAAAGTCTTTTCCAAAACCTTCAGCATCGAATTTTACAATATTTGGAAGCCAGTTTGTTTTGATAAGGTTTACTGCTTCGTCAAGTTCGCTGTCATTTGTAGTTGCAACAGAATATCCCAGGTGTTTCAAAGCATCTCCAAAAACTTCACGGTAATCGTCCATCATGCTTGCGTGGCCTTTGAACTGAGAGTCAGCAAAAATGTTCCAGCTTCTTTCGTAATTTCCGCCAGGAACCTTCTTTTTGTTTACACATATTCCTGCAGCTCCGTAATAATATGGAACTGCATAAGTCATTTCAGGGTCATAAGAAATTTTATCAAGAAGGTTAGGGTTGATTTTATCCCTGTTTGTGAATTTTTCCTGATTAATTGGCTGAAGCATGTCTTTAGCAATAAGGATTGAAACATAGTCCTGGCTTGGAACAACGATATCAAAACTCTTTGCTCCGCCGTTAATCAGCTTGTTAAACATTGTTTCGTTTGAATCGTATTCTGTAACGATAACCTTACAGTTGAATTCCTTTTCAAAAGCCTGAACTACAGCTTTAGGTGTGTAGTAGGTCCATGTAAAAAGGTTTAATTTTTCCTTCTGTTCGCAGGAAGCGAGCAGAACCAGTGCTGAAGCGGCAAGAATTGCTTTTGCCGCAAATGAAAAGATCTTTTTCATTTTTCATCTCCCATAAAAATTATTTAATGAGCCTGAGCAAAACTCTTTAATCCTTTTCTCAGTGCGATTGCCATAAGGCTGATCATTATTATAAGAACAAAGGAAAGAGCGTTAATTACTGGACTCACTCCATGGCGGATCATGTTGTAAACGTAAATTGGAAGGGTTACTACGTTTCCATTTACAAGGCTAGTGATAACAAAGTCTTCAATAGACATTGTAATACTCATCATAAAGCCGGAAATAATTCCAGGCATAATGGCAGGAAGAATTACTTTTATCAGAGTCTGTCTTTCAGAAGCTCCCAGATCGTAGCTGGCTTCAATAATTGAATAGTCAAATTCATCAACTCTGGCGTTTACCATAAGATAAACAAAAGGAAGACAGAAGGTTGTGTGAGCAATAATTATTGTTCCCAGCCCCAAATTCATGTGAATTCCGCTTAAGAAAATCAAAAGTGAAATACCCATGATAACTTCCGGAAGAACCATTGGCAAAAAGGAAATCGAGCGGATATAGCCTTTTCCAAAGAATTTATTCCAGCTGATTCCAATTGCGGCCAGACTTCCAAGAACTGTTGCAATTATAGCGCTGGAAAATGCCACAATAGCAGAATACAAAAGGCTCTGCCAGAGGGCGCCGGATTTAAGGAAAAGCTCTTCATACCAGACCAGGGAAAAGCCTGTAAATTTTGAACTTTCCGAGGCATTAAAAGAATAAAAAATAATTACAAGAAGAGGCAAAAATAAAAAGAGCAGGGAAAGAAAGAGAACAGTATTTGAAAAACTGAAAACTCTTGCTCTTTTTTTCCAGCCCCTCTTTGCGTGTTTGTTGGATTCAATCTTAGCCTGTGGATTTTTCCTCAGGAGAGACATTATTAGAGAAAACAAAAAGTCCATTATTTTGCTCCTTTTATGTCAGATTTGTTCAATTTTTCTTCTTTTTTATCGCTTGAAAGCATAAAGAGAATTGCAGCCATACTTACAATGGTAAGAATTACGCTGAAGGCACTTGCAAGAGGCAGGTTTCTTGCTTTTGTAATCTGATCCATGATGATGTTTCCAAGCATATAGCTTTCCGTACTTCCCACAAGCTGTGGAACGGTGTAGTTTCCAAAAATCGGAATGAAGGTAAAAATAATGGAACTGATGATTCCGCTTTTAATTCCAGGAATCATAATTCTGAAAATTGCTCCCGATTTTGTAGCCCCCAGATCCCTTGCTGCTTCAAGGAGGGTAAAATCAAAGCGGTCAACTGAAGTAAATACAGGAAGAATTGCATATGGAAGATACATGTAAATGCTTACAAGAATTACAGCTCCCTTTGTGAACATAAACTTGTGGGCCGCAAAAGTTCCGTTTTTTCCTCTTGCAAAAAAGTTTCCTATATTGAAAAGCAGTTCTGCAAGTTTATTCATAAGTCCGTTTTCACCAAGAATTGTCATCCAGGCAAAAATACGGATAAGAGAATTTGTAAGAAAAGGAACAATTACAAGAATCAGGAGTAGAGTCTGGTGCTTGCTTCTTGCGATTGCGTATCCGCAGGGAAGGGCAATCAAAATTGAAACAAGAGTTGCAATCAGAGTCATCCAGAAGGTTCTGAAAAGAACCGGCAGGTATATAAAGTGTCCGCTTATCGGGTCACGGGCGAACATTGCCTTATAAGCATCAAAGGAGAAGGTTTTTATTACTCCACCGAACATATCCCTTTTCATAAAAGAGTAGGCAACGATGATTGCAAGTGGAACTACAAAGAAAAGTGAAAACCATATACCCATTGGCCAGGCATAAAAAGGTCCCGGATTTTTCTTCTTTATGGAATGAGAAGACTTATTTGCCTCAAATCCGGCTTTTTCACCAGTCTTTGAAAAATTTTCTCTTGAATCAGCTGCTTCAGCGATTTTAATTTCTTCTGCGCTGCTGTTTTCATTCATTTCTTTTTTCAAAATAGCGCTCCCCTTTACTTGTTGATGTCTTCAACAATATAACCGTCTTCTGCAGACCAGGAAATGTAGACTGTATCCTTCCAGCCGATTTCAGGACCGTCGTCAAAATAATTGGTGTGCTGCTTGAAAACCTTTACGATTGTTCCGTTGTCAAGGCGAACATAGAATTTTGACTGGAAGCCTGTGTAAATTGGTTCTTCAACTATTCCCTTGAACACATTGATGTCTTTTCTTCCTTTTACATCCGGTTCTTCAAGAGTGATTTTGATTTTTTCAGGGCGAACAGTGAATGCAACCTTCTGTCCTTCGTCTGTGTGCTCATAATCAGTTACAAGAATATTTTTGTCTTCTTCCATAGTAGCCTGAGTCTCTCCTGTAAGGTGAGCCTGCATTCCAAGGGCAGGAACATTCAGGGTAACCATGTGTTCAATATCTTTCTTTCCTTCAACCTTGTATTCTTCGCATTTTACAACGGTGCTTTCAAAAAGGTTTGTTTCACCTATGAACTGGGCAACAAACTGGGTAGCAGGGCTTTCGTAAATTTCAAAAGGTGTTCCTACCTGAAGAACATGTCCCTTGTTCATTACGGCAATTCTGTCGCTTACGGCAAGGGCTTCGCTCTGGTCATGAGTTACATAGATAAAGGTGATTCCAATTTTATCGTGGAGATTATCAAGGTCAATCAAAAGACTGGAGCGGAGTTTTGCATCCAGGGCAGAGAGTGGTTCGTCCAGCAGAAGTACTTTTGGTTCATTTATCAGGGCTCTTGCAATTGCAACGCGCTGCTTCTGTCCGCCGGAAAGCTGGTTTGGCTTTTTGTGAATGTGTTCATCCAGCTGAACAAGGTGTACATAGTGGCGAACTTTTTCGTCTATTTCGGACTTGTTTACTTTTCTAAGTTTAAGAGGAAATGCGATGTTGTCATATACAGACATGTGGGGAAAAAGCGCGTAAGTCTGAAATACTGTGTTTGTCGGTCGCTTATTTGCCTGAAGGGGAACAACGTCCTTGTCATCCAGAAGAATTTCTCCCTCATCAGGAAATTCAAATCCCGCAATAATTCGGAGAAGTGTGGTTTTTCCACAACCTGAAGGACCCAGGAGTGAAAAGAATTCTCCCGGTTTAATAGTAAAATTAATGTCGTCTAAGGCAACGAAATCACCGAAACGCTTAGAAACATGATCAATTGTAACCTGGCTTCCGTTCACAAACAAACCTCACTGGTAACAAAATTTCCCTGCAAAAGTCTGCGGGCATATAATATTTATAATGTATATTCTTATAAAAATGATGTTAATATGGACTATTGTCAATACATTTCAAAGAGATTTTTTTTATTTTTTTACTTGTCTTGACTTCTTTACTGTATTAAGATAGTAAAAAGAATATCGATTTTTTTATTAATTTGGTTATAACTTTATAACTATTATAAAAAAAGATGATTTTTTGTTAATATTTTTGGAGTATCACTATGTTTTTACTTTTACTTGGAATTCTTCTTGTTGCATTCTGCGTTTTTGCAGTTCTTCCTATGGGACCTCTTGCCTGGGGCCAGGATGTAATTTTGTTTTTAAAAGGCTGTGCACCAGTTGTAAGTGCATTTTTTGGTCTTATTCTTCTATTTATTGGTGCTGCAGACATCAAAGATAAGAATGAGGCAAAAAGGGAAGAAAAAGAAGCTTCTTCTCAGGAAAAATAATTCCTCTTACTATTGAATGAATTTTCAAAAAATTGTATATTATTAGTCCCCGTATATAAAAAAAGGAATTCTTGACTGCTCATCAGAATTTCTTTAGCCGACACTTGCAGGATGCAAATGCAGTGAAAGCATAAACTTTATAATTTTAAGGTATATACATGAAAACTATTTTCGTAAATGAAAAAGATCAGAAGCGCGAATGGTACGTTATCGACGCTGCTGGAAAATCTCTTGGACGTGTAGCTGCTAAAGCTGCTGCAATTGTTCGTGGTAAAGAAAAGGCAACTTACACACCTAACCAGGCTATGGGTGATTACGTAGTAATTATCAATGCAGACAAAGTAGCTGTAACTGGTGGAAAGGAACAGAAGAAAGTTTACTACCAGTATTCTGGTTTTGTTGGTGGACTTAAGCATTATACATTTGAAAAGCTCCTTGAGCGCCATCCTGAAGACCCAATTCGTCTTGCAGTAAAAGGTATGCTCCCACATGGACGCCTTGGACGTGCTCTTTTGGACAACGTAAAAGTTTACGCTGGTGCAGAGCACCCTCACACAGCTCAGAATCCAAAGGCTGTTGAACTTTAATAGAGGAGACGACGAAGTATGGTAAAGAATATTGCTATCGGAACAGGAAGAAGAAAGACAGCCGTAGCCCGCGTTTTCGTACGTGAAGGTTCTGGCAAGATCGTTGTAAACGGAAAAGATGCAAAAGAATATTTTGCAACTGAAGATCAGGTGAAGGCTCTTGTTCAGCCTCTCCTTGTTACTTCAAACGATTCTAAATTTGATATCGTTATCAATGTAACTGGTGGCGGAATGAACGGACAGTCTGATGCATGTGCTCACGGAATCTCAAGAGCTCTTCTTCAGATTGATCCAGACTGCAGAACATCACTTAAATCTAACGGCTTCCTTACTCGTGACTCTCGTATGGTTGAACGAAAGAAGTACGGTCAGAAGGGTGCACGCCGCAGATTCCAGTTCTCAAAACGTTAGTTTCTGGAATATACATGGTTATTTATACCAGAGAGCAGATTTCATCGGAAGTGTTCAAAATCTCTTCCGACATGGGATCTGCTTTTTTTATTCATACTGCATATCTATCTCTTGTTTCTCCAGAAGAAATACAGGAAGCTGTAGAGTTTTTGGATGAAAAAGAAGATGAAATCCTTGATGCAGGACTTTCTTTTGCCGTACAGCGTAAGGCTGAAGAATATTTGAGTCGGGCAGAGCAGTGTCGTTTTGCTTTGACTCAAAAGCTTTTAAAAAAGGGCTATGAAAAAAAACATATAGAAAAAGCTCTTGATTATCTTGAAGGCAAAAATTATCTGAATGATACTCGCTTTTCTCTTTCCTGGCTCAATTCAAGAAAAATAAATCATTTTGAAGGACGAACAAGACTTTTAGCAGAACTTTTATCCCGGGGAATTTCAAAAATTGACGCCAATACTGCCCTGGATGAGTTTTTTACCGATAATTCGGAGTATGAACTTGCTCTTTCCTGTTATGAAAAAATAAAAAGGACCAGCAAAAACTCAAGTCAGCCTCTTGAAAAAGAAAAAATAGTTCAAAAAATGCTGAAAAACGGTTTTTCCTGGTCTCTTATAAAAGAAGTTTTATCAGACTATTCGTAAAGGTAGGCAGGGTATCTTATATTAATGTGGGAAAAAGCATCGGACAGAGCTTTCTTTTCTCCCTTTCCAAAGAAAACACCCACAAGAGATTCCCATAAAGCAGGATTGTATTCATAAGTGTACCAGATAAGTTCTTTTTCCTTACCGTTAAAACACATGTCCTTCATCTGTTTAATCATTCCATCCCAGGAATCAATTCCGTCTATAAGCCCATTTTTTAAGGCCTGTCCTGCCGAATAAATACGGCCGTCTGCAAGTTTTTTTACTTCGATGACAGGTATGTTTCGGCTCATTGCAACTATTCCTGTGAACTGTTCATAGCATTCATCTGCTAAACTCTGCATGATTTCTCTCTGTTCTTCAGTTACAGGTTCGTTCATGTTAAACATGTTCTTGTTTTTTCCTGCATGGATTGTTTCAGATTTAATTCCAATTTTATCAAACAGGCCGGTTAAATCATAAGAACTTCCGGTAATTACGCCGATTGAGCCGGTAAGGGTGTTTCTGTTTGCAAAAATTTTGTCTGCGGCACAGGATATGTAGTAGCCTCCGCTGGCTGCAAGACTTCCCTGGTATGCCCATACAGGTTTTCCGCTGGTTTTATAGTCCTGAAGGGCAAGATATGCTTCGTCCGCCTGGTAAACTGCTCCTCCGGGAGAGTCAATAAATAAAGCCAGACCGATATTTCTTTTGTCTTCCTTTAAGCTTTTTATAGTTTCTAAAAGCCATTCCTGATTGTATGAAATGTTTGCTTCCTGGATTATACCCTGAATTTTAAGGGCGGCAATATATCCATCCTTTTTTTTATTGTTGAAAATAAACTGCATTTCCGGATTTGAGTTTTCTGTATGATTTTTATTCTTTTTACCCGGAATAAAGCTTGTAACTGCTGAAAATAGAGCAATTAAAGCGATAATAATGAAAACTATAATTCCGTGTTTTGTATTTCTTTTCATTTTCTTCTCCGTTAAAAAATATCAGTCTTTTAAATCTGAAGGATTTATAAGTCCCTGGCTTACAGCTTCCTTTAATAGGGCGTGGTAAGCATTGATTCTTGTAAGTGAAATATAAGGAAGAAGCCAGAGGTAGCCGATTCCACAAGAGAGGGCAGAAAGAATGCCCCAGCCTAAAAAGGACAGATCCTGAATAAAAAGGTCTGCCTTGTGTCCACGTGTAATAATCTGGCTGATTTTCATGGATTTAGTAACAGAAAGCTCAGGGTATTCCAGTAAAAGATATTCCATTTGAGAGTAGGAATAGCATTTAACAAGTCCTGGTATTAAAAACAATATTGACCAGATCAGAATCCAGATGCTTTTCCAGAACCCGCAGATAACAGCTTTTACCCAGAGGGAAAGTCCATCTGTAAAATCTTCAATAGAAACTGCTTCCGGACCATGAGTCATTTTTATATGAACATTTGTCATGGCAAAAAGTAGTACAAACTCAACAATTATTGCAAGCCAGCTGACAATGGAATCCAGTATTCCTATGGAGCTTTCCGGCTGACTTAATCCCATACTAAGGGCTCTTAAACCATTTTCCGTTGAGCTGTATAGAATTTTTGCATTTTTTAAGTCCTGAAACATGCCTTTCAATTCTGGTAGATTCATAATTGAAAGAATCAGGAAAATTATCAGACTGATGAGAACTGGAATAGTCCAGCGATTTTTTAACTGCATTCGTGCATATTTTTTATATTTTCTTCTATCAAACATAACTTTAAAATACTCCTATATTTCAATGATGTCAATTTAATTTGCAGGGGTATTGGCAAGGATAAAAAAGATTGTATACTGTTCTGAAATGAAATTAATCTGCGCCCCTATGGCAACTATAAGTCATCCTGCTTTTCGCATTATGATAGAAAAATTCGGTGGCTGTGATGAATATTACAATGAAATGATAAATGCTCCCTCTCTTTTAAATATGGGGCCCTTTGAAAAATACTATATAGTTCCTGCTCCTGAACCTGAAAAAATGGTCTGGCAGCTTACCGGAAAAGATGTGTCCTCCATGGTTCGTGCTTCTGAAATTGTTGCAGCCCTGCCGGGTCTTTCAGTAGATCTTAATATGGGCTGCTGTGCTCCGGAAATTGTAAGAAGCGGGGCTGGCATTGCCTGGATGTTAAAAGAAAGATCTTTGACGGAAGAACTGGTAAGGGAAGTGTCCGCTGTTGTGAAAAATCCTTCCTTTCATAAAAAGTTAAGTGTTAAACTCCGGCTTGGTGATGATGATTTTACTGATGAAGGCTTTTTTTCTTTTTGCGACATGCTGGTAAAAAATGGGGTGGAGCGCCTGGCCCTGCATCCAAGAACAAAAAAAGAAAAATACAGGGATAAGCCAAGGTATGCCTATGTTCAGGCTTTGTGTGACCGCTATAAAAATCACAATGTTCAAATTGTCCTGAATGGAGATATTTCTGATAAAGAAAGCCTTGAAAAAGCTCTTGCAGTATGCCCTGATTGTTACGGAGTAATGATAGGACGGGCAGCGGTTCAAAAACCCTGGATTTTCAGACTTCTTTCAGAATGTATTAATGGAAGGAAATACTTTGAAGACCAAGATTTTACCAGTCAGTCTCAGAGGAATATTTCTTCAGATGGGGAAAGTTCTGACATTTCAATAAATCTTCCGGACTCTCTCTCTCTTGCCCTTGATTATATTGACGACGTTA
>JAILKG010000058.1 GCA_024693915.1 Treponema sp. | reverse complement strand
CATTTAAGACTGCAAGCTTTGGATAACCTGATAAGAAGCGGTTTCAGATCTATTATCTCTGTGGAACCTGCTCCAGACAGCTATAACCTGGAAGATTTATCCCGCCGTTATCCCTCTGTAAAATTTCTGGTTCCTCTTTCACCTGCTAATGACGGTCAGCTGATAAATATGTGTATGTCAGAAATTTCCTCTCCATATTTTCTGGTTTTAAGGGATACCATGCACATACCTCAGAATATTTTGACTGAAAATCTTGCAGAAAATCTTACAAAGGAT
Source organism: Treponema sp. (assembly GCA_024693915.1). Classification (GTDB taxonomy): domain Bacteria; phylum Spirochaetota; class Spirochaetia; order Treponematales; family Treponemataceae; genus Treponema_D. Next base: position 2,365 of record JAILKG010000058.1, on the reverse strand, counting down.
AAAACTTACTGCATTGTTCCCCGACTTTTTGAATCGTCAGGTTCACCTGTTCTTGTAAACATTATGCCGGAAGCTATAAAGGGACGTTTTTGTCTGACCCAGGCAAGCTATGTTACAGAGGGATTATCAACTATTTTTCCATACGACTATTGCGGCCTTTACAATCGGGAAAAGTTCATTCTCCTTGGTGGATATGACTATTCCATTGAATCTGGCTACTGGCAGAACGCTGACCTTTCCATGCGGGCCTGGCTTTGGGGAGAAGAGATTAAGATTTTCCCTTCATTTAAAATTTCTTATTCCGGAGATGCTCCAATCCTGGATTCAACCAGAAGCCTTTCCTACATAAAGTTCTATATTAAAAATCTTCTTCCAAAATTTAAAGAAGATCACGGATATGTTTCTAATCTGTCATTTTTCAGATACGCCCTTCATTCAACAAGCGGTTTTCTGGAAACAATTTCTCAGTTTAAGCAGGCTCGCCGTTGGGTTGGCCTGAATAAATACAGATTCAAGACAGATGCAAAATCCCTGATAGAAAACTGGGTGGTGTCAAAATGACTTATAATCCAAAAGGACTTGCAGTAATAATTCAGTGTCGTCTCTCATCAACAAGGCTGCCGGGAAAAGCCGTAAAAGACCTTGGCGGCCGGACTGTTCTTGAATGGACTCTGGCTTCAATGAAAAAAGTGAATGCAGAATACTATTATGTTGCAACTGATGAAGAAAGCTACGATACCCTTTTGCCAATAGTAACAAAAATGGGCTACCAGCTTTTTAAAGGTCCTTTGGAAGATGTACTTGAGCGCTACTGCCTTTTGATTGAAAAAATTGGCTGTAAGACAGTTTTAAGGGCAACTGCTGATAATCCTTTTTTGTTTTACGAAGCAGCAGAACTTTTGTGCCAGGAATTTGAAAAAAAGTCAAAAATCTCAAAAGTTGATTATATGACAATGACAGGCCTTCCTCATGGTTCCGGGGTTGAAATATTCAGGGCTGATTCGCTTTTGCTTGCAAGAACTTTGACAAAAGATCCTTTTGATCACGAACATGTGGGGCCAAGCCTTTATAATCACAAGAACACCTTCGTATCCCTTTTTACAAAGGCTCCTTCAAGATTTTATTATCCTGATTTAAGGACAACAATTGACACTCCTCAGGATTACAGAAGGGCTGTAAGCGTTGTAAAAAGACTTTCTGATGGAGTATTCCCTTCAGAGCCTTATACAACAGAAGAAATTGTCAGTGCAGAAAAGGATAAAAGCGTAACTGATACAGTTTTATTCATTCCTTCCATAAAAAAAGGCCAGGGAACCGGTCATTTAAGACGCTGCTTAAAGCTTGCAAATGAGATTAATGGATTTGTATATTTAAGCTATCTTCACAATCAGGAAAGTGAAGGGCGGGTAAAAGATGCTTGTCAGAAAGAAGTTCTTCTAAAAGATGCTGGTGGAAAAGAAAACTGCGGGAATGCAGGCTGGGCAAATACAAACACAGAAAATTTTTCTGAAAGCGAAATAGATGAAATCAACTCTTTTGTAAAAGACTTCATGAAGAAAAACCCTTCTTTTAAGGAATATCAGATAGTGCTTTCCTTCCCTGAGGAAAATGAATATTCCCTGATAGTTACTGATATGTTTTCATGCCCAAAAAGTTTTATGGAACTTTTAAAAAACAGGGGCAAGGTGCTTTCTATCGATGAAGGTTCTGCCTTTCACGAATTTTCAGACTATCTTTTGGATATTATTCCTTCTGAAGGCCTGGAAAGAGATGCAAATTTTCTAGAACCTAAATTTATGGAAGGGGCAAAAAATAAAAAAAAGGGAAAGCCCTCTGAAATAAAAAATGTTTTAATCTCTTTTGGCGGTGAAGATCTGGGAAAATGGACTGAAAAAACTGCTGAATACTTTTCAAAAAGCGGTCTGGATGTTTCCGTTATTCTTCCGGCAAAAAGAAAAGAAGAAATTTATCAAAATCTCCTGATGAAAGAACTTTCTGACAAGGGGCTTATCAGACTTCTTGAACCATATCCTGAATTAAAAGAAAGTTTATATCTCTATGATTTGGTTTTAACCCACTATGGTTTTACCTCTTACGAAGCCTTAAGCGCAAATACTCATGTAATTTTGTTCCCAATAAGCCGCCTACACGAAAGACTCTCAAAAAAATACGGTTTTTCTCTATTTGACGAAAAAAAACTCTGTCAGGAATATGATAAACTTTATGTAGAAAGTCTTTTAAACCTTAATTATCTTAAAAATTCCACAGATTGTGAGAAAAAAAGCCCGTATGAAGAAAAAACTGCAGATTCTTCCACAGTTTTTTCTTCATACGGGCTTTTTTTCTCACAATCTGTGGAATTTTT
>JAILKG010000031.1 GCA_024693915.1 Treponema sp. | reverse complement strand
GCTTTTTTTTGCCGGCCTTATTTTTTTATCTTCTTCTTTATTTTCACAGTCTGCGGATGATATAATGAAAAAATCTCTGGCTCTGGATCTGCCGGACTACATAAGCGGAAGTCTTTTTCTTGATCTGCTGGATAAATCTGGAAATGTAAGCGAGCACCGTCTTGTAAATATCTATGGCGACAAAAAAGAAAACCTCCGCCATCTTGTTTTTGATTTTCGTTCTCCGTCAGCTGTAAAAGACACAAGAATTCTTCAGGCTGGAAAAAATGGTCAGGAGGATGAAAAATGGATTTATCTTCCTTCATTAAAATCTATACGCCGGGTGGCAAATTCTGAGCGCTCTAAATCCTTTGTGGGTTCTGAATTTTCTTTTAACGATTTTTCCTTCAAATATTTTGGAGATGACAGTTACGAACTGCTGGATAAAAACGTAAATATCTGCATAGGTACAAAAGAAGAAAATCTCTGGAAAATCAAGGTTACTCCAAGACAAAAAAAGAATCTTGAATACTCATATCTGGTTAAATATATCGATAAAATTTCTTATCTTCCACTTATTGAAGAGTATTACGATAAAAATGATAATCTTATAAAGCTTAAAACAGTTATTAAGCACCAGCGGGTAAAAGGGGAGACTGGTAAAAACTACTGGCTAAAAAAAGAAGTCAGGATAGAAAACAGGCTTACAGGCAGAGCCAGTCGCTTGATTTTTGATAAATTTGTGTATGATAAAGAAATTTCTGACCACTATTTTACCCAGGCCTGGCTTGAAAGCGGAAAATAGTTTTTTACTCTTACTCTTAATTTTCTGTTAATCAAAAATCCTCATTTTCTTTCTTCTCTATTTTTTTTCATATTTTTTTATTGACTTTTTGAATGCCTCTTGTTATATTTTTAATAGTTTAAGTGTTTAAGAAATTAAACGAATAATCGGATAATCTGAATGTCAGATAATGTGAGTGCCAGATTTTTCCGGGCTTTCTGATTTTAATTTGTAACTAAAGCTGATTTTATGAAAGTTTTTCAGATTTCAGCAAAATATATTTTTGAGGATAGATTATGAAACTTACAAAAAAAATTTGTCTTTTTGCTTTTGGTTTAAGTCTCTTCACATCAGCTTATGCAGATGACTTTGATGATTTTGGCGACTTTGGGGATTCTGCAGGTTTTGGTGATTCAGCTGCATTTGGCTCTTCTGAGGAAGCTAAAGTTGACCTTGGCGGTCTTGTTGAAATGAATGCCCGCGCTTATGTAGATCACAAGGCAGGGGAGAGGAACAAGAGTGAAAATCTTGAATGGGATGATATCGGCGGAAGAGCCCTTGCTGTATTCCCAACAGGAAGAATAAATATTGGTTTTTCAAATACTTTTTCTGATGTAGAAATGAAGTTAAAGTTCGACAAATTCAGCCTTTCTGAAGGTTACTATCAGGACATTCTGGATGAATTCACTGCCAGAGCCTATATTGGAAACCTTCAGCTTGAAGCAGGTAAAATGAAGATTGTCTGGGGAAAAGGGGACAAAGTCCACGTTCTGGATAACTTTAACGCCAATGATTACACAGACTACATTATTCCAGACTACATTGACCGCCGGATTGCAGAGCCAATGTTCCGCGCTTCTTATAGCACCAACAATAATGTGAAATTTGAAGCGGTTTACACTCCTTTTATGACAGCTGACAGACTTGGGAATGGCTTCTGGACTCCAAAGGCAAGTGCTGCTCTTACTGCAAATGTAGAAGCTGCTGTAATGGAAAAGCTTAAGACTGCCATTACAAACAAGGATACTGCAAAAATTGCATATTCTGTTCTTAAGGGAATTTCTGCTGATGCTCAGGCTGCCTCTGCCACTTTGCAGACTGCCCAGGGCACATACGATGATGTAAAGTCAAAGGTTGACGGATTGAATGCCATTAAGGCTGCGGCTTCTTCTTTGCCAGCTTCGGAATATGAGGTTTACAACAAACAGACAGGAGCAAATCTTGCAAGTCAGGAAGAATTTGAAGCCCTCTACACACAGGCAACAAGTGGATTGAATCAGGCTTCTCTTGCTCTTGTAAGCGCTACTGTAGCCAGCCAGACTGCATCTAAAGAATATGAAGCAGCTCTTAAAGAGGCTGGTTTTGAAAATCTTGAAGCCTGCCAGGCAGCCGTAACTGCTTCAGAAAGTGCCTATACTCTTGCCTTGAATAATGCTTCTGCATTTTCAAACAATCCGGATTCAATCTATCATGATTTGTATCAGCTTAAGTACGGTCAGTTTGGTTTCAGGACAACTTTCACACTGGCTTCTGTAGACCTTGGCTTGAGCTACTATAACGGCCACAACAAGCAGCCTTCTGTGGATGCAAGAAAAATTGATTCCTATCTTGATAAAGTTCTGGCAGGTCAGAATGTAAGTGATGATGACCGCTTTATTTCTTATGACCGTCTTCAGGTTTTTGGTCTTGAGGCAGCAAGTGTTCTTTTTGGCCGTCTTAACAGCCGCATGGAGTTTGCCTACAATATGACAGAAGACTTTGCCGGTGATGATCCTGCCGTTCACAACAACAGCCTGGCCTGGGTTGCAGGTTTTGATCTTGATCTTCCTGTTCACAATATCAATTTTAATGCCCAGACACAGGGAAAAGTTATTCTAAACGGAAATGAAATAAATGACAGCGCCCTTAAGGCAATTGATGTAGACGCAGATCCAAATGACTGCTACACAAACAATAAAATTATCATTGATATTACAGACAGCTGGAACCATGAAAAAATCAAACTTGATTTTAAGGGAATCTGGGGAATTGAAAGGGGAGACCTGCTTTTGATGCCTGGAGTAACCTTTATGGTAAAGGACGACTTTGCCCTGAACCTGAGCGGACTTCTTATTCTCTGCCAGGACAGTGAAAGCGAATTTGACGGCTGGCAGCACAACAGCTTTGCTCAGATTGGTGTGAAGTATCAGTTCTAGGAAATGGCCAATTATCTGGTCTAAAACTATAACTGGTCTTGGCCATGTCCCGGGGCTGTCTAATAAGTTTAGTGACTGCGGTCATTGAGCCTGTCGCCCGCTTGCGCACGGAGCGAAGCGAAGTAATGACCATTTACACTATATATGGTGGTTGCTTCGCGCCTTCGGACGAGAACCTCAACCACCGCAAACTT
>JAILKG010000020.1 GCA_024693915.1 Treponema sp. | reverse complement strand
AGCGGGCGACAGGCTCAATGACCGCAGTCACTAAACTTATTGGACAGCCCCACTCCGCCCAGAGTTTTTAATTATAAATTTTTAAGATGGTTATTCAGCTGTGGCTACAAATATTTAGGGATATTCTGGCTCCAGTCCCCTTCAGAAAGCAGGCATTAAAGGACTCATATACCCACGTGTGGAAGTCCTACTATAATTAACTTTGATTTTGTTCTATAATAGCAAAGTTATTTTCATTTTAGGAGGATAGAAAATGAAAAAAGTAGCAATTTTAATGCTTTGTGCAGCTGCAATATTCAGTCTTGCCGGCTGTAAGCGTGCTGGAAAAGCAGGAGAAACTGCGGTTTCAAAAAAGGCTTCTGGAAAAGCTGTTAGAATTGGTGTAATTCAGCTGGTTGAACATGCAGCTCTGGATGCAAACTATAAGGGTTTTGTTGACGGTCTTGCTGAAGAAGGCTTTGTAAACGGCGAAAACATCAAGATTGATTATCAGAATGCACAGGGTGAACAGGCTAACTGTGTAACAATTGCAGAAAAACTTATTAACAGCAAAAGTAAATTGATTTTTGCAATCGCAACTCCTGCAGCTCAGGCTGTTGCTAACCTTACAAAAGATATTCCAATTCTTGTATCTTCTGTAACTGATCCAGAATCTGCAAAACTTGTTCTTAAAAATACAAATCCAGGAACAAACGTAAGCGGCACTTCTGACCTTACTCCTTGTGAAAAACAGATTGACCTTCTTAGAAAAATCTGCCCTAACGCAACAACTGTTGGTATGCTTTACAGCTCAAATGAACAGAACAGCTACTTCCAGATTGCACTGGCAAAGGCAGCTTGCGATAAGCTTGGTCTTAAATATATTGACGGAACTGTTTCAAATTCAAACGAAATTCAGCAGGTAACACAGAGCCTGTGCGGAAAAGTTGATGTAATTTATACTCCAACTGATAACATGATCGCTGCAGGTATGAGTCTTGTAAGCCAGGTAGCAACTGAAAACAAGATTCCTACAATTGTTGGTGAACAGGGAATGGTTGAAGCAGGCGGTCTTGCAACTTATGGAATTAACTACTATGAACTTGGAAAGCAGACTGGTGCAATGGCAGCAAAGATTTTGAGAGGCGAAGCAAAGCCTGCTGATATGCCAATTCAGTATATGGATCCTGACAAGTGCGAACTTGCAATTAATGAAGAAATCGCTGAAAAACTGGGAATTACAATTCCTGATTCACTTTAATTTTTATAAAATTTAAAAAAAAGTGCAAACTACTTGATGTCTGGTGGAGATTGCTTCTGCTTAGTTTTGCAGGAACAATCTTTGCCGGCTGGCCTTTTACAGATTTGTATGCCAGCGATTAAAAAGTGGTTTGCACTGTAATTTTTTTTGGGGTATTTAAATGCCGGTTGTAAATGCAATGGTTGGTGCAGTTTCTCAGGGTGTTCTCTGGGGACTGATGACTTTGGGAGTTTATCTAACTTTTAGAATTTTAAATGTAGCGGATATGACAGTTGACGGAAGTTTTGCTGCAGGTGGTGCAGTTTCCGCTGTTCTTATCATTAAGGGAATGAATCCCTGGTTTACTCTTCTTTTTGTTTTTTTTATGGGAACCTGCTGCGGGCTTGTTACTGGTTTTATGAACACCAAGCTCAAAATTAATATTCTTTTGGCAAGTATTTTGACGCAGATTGCGTTGTATTCAATAAATATCAGAATTATGGGTCGGGCAAATACACCTCTTTTGGGAAGCCCTACCATGATGTCTCTTTTGCGGGATTTATTTCACAATAAGCTTTCAATGACAATGAGCTCGCTGATTATCGGAATTTTTATAATTGCTCTGGTGATTGCCCTGCTCTACTGGTTTTTTGGTACTGAATACGGCAGCGCAATCAGGGCAACTGGAAGCAACGAATGTATGGTTCGGGCAATGGGCGTTAATACTGATACAACTAAAATCGTTGGCTTGATGATTTCCAACGGTTTTGTTGCAATTTCTGGTGCTCTTGTTGCCCAGAGTCAGGGTTATGCTGATGTAGGAATGGGAACAGGTACTATCGTAATTGGTCTTGCAAGCATAATTATTGGTGAAGTGATTTTTGGAAACCATTTTGGGCTCTGGTACACGCTTGTTTCGGTTGTATTTGGTTCGGTAATCTACAGAATTGTTATTGCAGTGGTTCTTCAGCTGGGCTTAAGATCTACAGACTTAAAGCTTTTGACAGCGCTGATAGTTGCAATTGCTCTTTCTGTTCCGGTATTTAAGCGAAAAATTGATATGAGGCGAAATGCTACAAAAGCTCCGGAAAATGAAAGGGAAACCAGGCACGCTGATGACAATTTTAAGCATGGAATCAGCGAAGAGCAGTAGAGAAATTTTTATTTAATCTGAATAGGCTATGGGCCTATCAGCTTTTGCAGGCTTGCAGCTTTTGTGGGCTTTGCGAACGTTTGCCAGAGGGAAAAGTTACCCAGGTCTGATAATCTGGCGCTTTTTGGATTGCCGGAGAATCATCCAGTGGATTCTGGCAAAATCTTTATAAATAGAAAGAATAAGAGCTATTCCAACAAAATATTTTGGGATGCTTAAGCAGGAAAAAAAATGCTAAGACTTACAAATATTACAAAGACTTTTAATCCGGGAACAATTACCGAAAAGCGCGCTATCAAGGGCGTGGATTTACAGCTTGAAGATGGAGATTTTGTTACGGTAATCGGTGGAAACGGAGCCGGAAAATCAACTTTGCTGAACATAATTGCCGGTGTTCACTTTACTGATACCGGTTCCATAATTCTGGACGATATGAATTTAACTGGGAAACCGGAATACGTGAGGGCTAAATATCTGGGCCGTGTTTTTCAGGATCCAATGCTGGGAACAGCTGCAAATATGGCTATTGAAGAAAATCTTGCAATGGCTATGCGCCGTGGAAAAAAACGCGGCCTGGGCTGGTACATAAAAAATGAAGAGAGAGCTTTTTACAGGGAGCGTCTTTCTCTCCTGGATTTGGGCCTAGAAAACAGAATGACTGCAAAAGTTGGACTTTTGTCTGGTGGACAAAGACAGGCTCTTACTCTGCTGATGGCAACCCTTCAAAAGCCAAAACTCCTTCTTCTTGATGAGCATACAGCGGCCCTTGATCCTAAAACTGCAAAAAAAGTTCTTGAAATTACAGAGGAGCTTGTTAAGAAAGACAATCTTACAACTTTTATGGTAACCCACAATATGAAAGACGCTATCCGCTACGGAAACCGCCTTATTATGATGATGGATGGTCGCGTTGTATACGATGTTCGGGGTGAAGAAAAGAAAAAACTTACCGTGGAAGATTTGCTGGCAAAGTTCAGTATAAGCGGCGAAGTAAACGATAAGATGGTATTAAGCTAAAGACTGGTGACTCCGCCCACTTTTTTTGGGTGAAGCATACAAGAAGCTGATGTTAGCATAGAGGGCTTTTTGTCTGCATTGTTTACTTTGTTTGTCCGCTCTGTTTAACTGCTTTGGCAGAGTATTTCAAACTGGAGCATTAAGCCAATTCGAAAAAAAAGGTAAATTATGGATTTTGAATTTATAAAAAAAGTAATTCCTATGTATGTTCAGGCTGGAGGGCTTACTCTTCGGCTTGCATTAATTGGAATTATATTTTCACTGATTCTTGGACTGGTCTGTGCTCTTATAAAATATTTTAAAGTGCCGGTTTTACGCCAGATTACAAGTGTTTATATTGAAATTTCCAGAAATACACCACTTCTGATACAGCTTTTCTTTTTGTATTTTGCATTTCCAAGAATGGGAGTAAAACTGACATCTGTTCAGTGCGCAATTATCGGTCTTACCTTTCTGGGCGGCTCCTACATGGAAGAAACCTTCCGCTCTGCTCTGGAATCTGTTTCCAAAGTTCAGATTGAAAGCGCCCAGTGCATTGGCCTTACCCGCAGGCAGATTACTCAGTACGTAATTCTTCCACAGGCTGTGTCTGTATCAATCCCGGGCTTTTGTGCAAATATTATGTTTCTAATAAAGGAAACCTCGGTTTTTAGTGCAGTAGCACTTGCCGACCTGATGTTTGTGGCCAAGGATTTAATCGGTCTTTACTACAAAACAGATGAAGCCCTTACCCTGCTCTGCCTTTCATATTTTATTCTGCTTTTGCCAATTTCATTGATAGCAAATTTCGCTGAAAGGAGGCTTCGTTATGCTCAGTTTGGTCGCTAATTCGCAAGCTTTTACAGGCTTGGCAGGTGAACTTGCAAAGTTTTCAGCACTTTTTACCAGCCCGGCAAATTTAGCAGGAAAATTTACCTCTTTTGCCTCGGCTGTAGGTAACCAGCTTTCAGCATCTGCCGGGATTTCTGCATCTTCTGCTTCTGGTGAAATTTCCTTTTTTCAGGCAGTTTCCCGTGCTTTTGGTGTTCTTGGAATGGGAACCAATACCCTTAGACTTTTAGGCGGGCTTTGGACAACTGTCTGGATAGCTCTTGTTTCTGTGGCATTTTCTATTATTCTGGGCTTTCTTTTTGGAATGCTGATGACGGTAAAAAAACGACCGGTGCAGATTATCTGTCGTATTTACCTTGAGTTTATGCGCATTATGCCCCAGATGGTTCTTCTTTTTGTGGCCTACTATGGACTTACCAGAATGTTCAATATCAGTTTAAGCGGAGAAGCGGCAAGTATACTTGTTTTTACTCTTTGGGGAACAGCAGAAATGGGTGACCTTGTACGGGGAGCTTTGGAAAGCGTTCCAAAACATCAGTATGAAAGCGGCCGGGCTATAGGTCTTACTGAGCGGCAGATTTTTTTGTACATCGTGATTCCACAGACTCTGCGCCTTTTGATTCCCCTGAGTATGAATTTAATAACACGAATGATAAAAACCACTTCTCTTGTAGTTTTTGTTGGCGTAATTGAAGTGGTAAAAATCGGGCAGCAGATAATTGAAGCCAATCGTCTGACTGTGCCGACTGCAAGTATTGCAGTTTATTTTGTGATTTTTATGATGTATTTTTTTGTCTGCTGGATTTTGAGCCTGGCAGCAAGATTTATAGAAAAGAAGCAGAAACTCTAGGAGAATTGAGATGCCTGTACTTGAAATAAAAAATATAAAAAAATCCTACGATGGAAATGAAATACTGAAAGGGATTTCACTGAATGTAGAAAAAGGCGACGTAATTGTTATTCTTGGGCCATCGGGATGTGGAAAGTCTACCCTACTCCGTTGTATAAATGGACTTGAAAACATTCAGGATGGAGAAATTCTTCTGGACGGTGAAGTGATTTCTAACCGCAAAAAAGATATGCACCTTATCCGTCAGAAAATCGGAATGGTTTTTCAGAGTTACGACCTTTTTCCTCACCTTACTGTTATGAAAAACCTGCTTCTGGGGCCAAAACACGCTCATGAATTGAACTTGAATATGGAGGAAGTTCAGCAGGAAGCTGAAAAATGGCTTGAAAGAGTTGGACTTGCCGATAAAAAGAATGCATATCCACGCCAGCTGAGTGGCGGACAGAAACAGAGAGTTGCCATTGTTCGAATGCTCTGCCTGCATCCGGAAGTAATGCTTTTTGATGAAGTTACAGCTGCTCTTGACCCTGAAATGGTACGTGAAGTTCTTGATGTTATGATGAATCTTGCTAATGATGGAAAAACCATGCTGATTGTAACCCATCAAATGCAGTTTGCCCGCGCTGTTGCAGACAAAATTGTCTTTATGGATGGTGGTGAAATTGTTGAAATCAGCAGTCCTGAAGAGTTCTGGACAAATCCTAAAACAGAAAGGGCAAAAAACTTCCTGAAAAGCTTTGAATTTGAAAATAGAAAATAATTTAATATTGTAATTGATACTATCTATAGAAATTACTATAATGTCTCCGTGCATTTAGGGTGGATGCACGGGGTTTTTATGAAAGATATAGCAAAGTTAATCGGATATCGTCCGGAAGTAAAAGTAGTGGATGCAACCCTCCGTGACGGTGGGCTTGTAAATGATTTCTTTTTCCCAAAAGATTTTGCAAAGGCACTTTATGAAACAAACCTTAAAGCCGGCGTTGATATTATGGAATTCGGTTATAAGGCTGACAAAGAGCTTTTTGACGTTGATAAATTTGGTCCATGTAAATTTTGTGACGATGACTATATCCGCAGTATCGTTGGTGAAAATAATACTGATATGAAAATTGCTGTTATGGCTGATGTTGGACGCTGTAACTACAAGAAAGACATTATCGAAAAAAAAGACAGCCCGATTGATCTGGTACGGGTTGCTACTTATCTTAAAGAAATTCCAACAGCAATCGATGTAATTGAAGACTGCACACGAAAAGGATATGAAACCAGCTGTAATATTATGGCTCTTTCAACCGGTCAGGAAAGCGACATCAAAGCTGCCCTGGATTTACTTGGTCAAACTCCTGTTGGAATTTTGTATATCGTAGACAGTTACGGTTCAATTTATCCTGAAGAAATGGCGCGAATTTGTGACTTGTTCGGAAATTTTGCTGCAAAATACAATAAAAAGCTTGGTATTCACGCCCATGATAACCAGAGGCTTGCTTTTGCAAACACAATCGAATGTGTTGGTGACGGCGTTGACTACCTGGATGCAACTTATATGTGCATGGGTCGAGGTGCCGGAAACTGCGCTATGGAATCTCTTTTAGGCTTCCTGCACAATCCAAAGTACCAGATTTATCCTGCAATTCAGTTTATTGAGAACCATATGGTTCCTCTTAAAGAAGCTGGAGTTGTTTGGGGTTACGATACACAGTACCTGATGACAGGTCTTTTGAACCAGCATCCGCGCACTGCCATTGCCTTTACTAAGGAAAAACGCAAGGATCTTACAAACTATTACAAAGAGATTACTTCTCAGGAGTAGTTTTAAGGCGGATTTTACTTTTTCGCCCTGTTTTGAATTGTTTGAAAAATAAAAGACAATTCAAAAAAGTGGCTGGCATTTAATTTTTGATTAAAAAAGCCCGGATTTGGAGGAGGTGTATTCACACTCAAAGCTTAAATCCGGGCTTTTTATTTAACGGCTTGTATTGTTAAAAATGCAATTAGCTTAATATTTTAAAAGTTACTTACTGTTTTATTCTTTGGTCATCAGGTCGGCCAAGGTTACGCTATCCAGATAGCCTTCAATTAATTCGTCCAACTTAGACCAGAGTTTTAAAGTGCGGCAAATTGGTTTTCGTTTGCATTCTTCTGCATTTTTTTCCAGACAGGCTACCGGTGCCAGAGTTCCTTCTGTGATTCTAAGAATATCGCCAATTTTGTAGTCTTTGGCAGGACGGTTTAATTTATAGCCGCCGCCTTTTCCGTGGGCTGCATCTACAAGATTATTTTTTGAAAGCAAAGTCATTATTGATTCAACATACTTTTGGGAAATTTCCTGTCTTTCAGCAATTTCTTTTAATGGAATGCGCTCGCTGTGAAATGGCTGGTTGGCACTACTGTTTGGGTCTGGCTGGGAATGTTCTGCCATATCTACCAGAACTCTTAATGCGTATCTACCTCGTGTGGAAACTATCATATTTTACCTCTTATTCTTATTTCTATTTTGCCGGCGGAATATCCAGCTCCAGGTTGCTAAGAGCAAAAGTACAGCATGGATGAATAAATCCGTATTTTAAGTCGGCTTTTCGCCTGTAATCCAGTTTTTGTGGAACAAAAACCTTTCCGCTTTTTAAGTAGCTGTGGCACCAGCCGCATTCTCCGCTTCGGCAGCGGTTTGGGACTGCTACCCCACCCTTCTCCAGAATTTGAAGAATTGTATCATCGGCATTGCCTTTTAAAGTGAAAGTCTGGTCGCAGATGTGTACAGTGATTGTAACTTCCGGGCAAGCTGAAACAGTCTGCGCTAGGTTTTCAGGTTTTTTGTTAGTGGCCGGCTCCTTTGTTGAAGCAGTCTGGTTTTCTATTGTATAAGTAGTCTGCTTTTCTATTGTATCAGCAGGCCCTTTTTCCGATAGATTTTCTTCTGTTTCTTGCAGTGGAAATCCAGGGTAACCTTCCTGACTTTTTGCGCTGTGAATTTCTCCGAACATTTCGTGGCGGATGTATTTTTTTTCAATGTTCAGTTTTTTTAACTCACCATCCATAAAATTGTACATTGATTGTGGACCGCAAAGGAAAATTGAATATGGATTTTCTGAAGGAGGACATTCTGAGCCAGCGACTTTGTTATTGGTCAGTGTATTTTCAGAAACATCAGAAAGATTATCTTTTGAATTTTTAGCAAGATGGCTGGTGTACTTTTTTACCAGCTCAGCCGTTATAAAACCGTATTCGTACTGGCATTCTTTTTTTGCGCTGTGGATTTGTACATCAGTTGAATCCTGATTCTTTGATTCTTCTGAAGCAGATTCTTCTTCATTGCTTAAAACGTAAACAACCTTGATTTTTTGAGTTTCATGGGCAAGTCTGTCAAAATCTTCTTTGAAAAGAATTGATTTTTTGTCCCGGTTACCGTAAAGGAGAATCAGGTTGAAATCTTCATCGCCGGCTGCAATGGATTTTGCCATGCTTAAAAATGGAGTGATTCCGCTGCCTCCCGCTATTCCAACTACTGTAGGGGCATCCCGCAAATAATTGTAGTCAAAGTTTCCTTCTGGCGCAGAAATTGTGATTTTTGATCCAACTTTCCAGTTTTCCAGGATATATGTTGAAACAAGACCGCCATTAACGGCTTTTACAGTAATCTGGTAAAAACCAATTTTTCCACTTCTGTTTGAAATGCTGTTGCATGGAGCAGAAGAAAGGGAATAGGCTCTGGTAATTTTAAGGCCATTTATGTCTAGAAAAATTGTGATGTACTGACCTGCAGAAAAATAGGCCAGTTCTTCTGTTCCATTTTCCTTATCAGCTTCAAAAGTGAAAGTTTTACATCCCTGGATGTGTTCTTCAATTTTTGAGATGAAAACATGCTGTTTAGAAGGATGAAGTTTTCTTGCCAAAGTATTTACCGGATATTCCAGAGGCAGAGGTGTAATTGCTCCCTTTTTGAATCTTTTTACTCGTTCCTGAACGATAGAAAAGAACTTCATAGGGTTCAGTTTTTTGAGGTAATTTTTATCTATTTTTATTTTTTTCATGAAGTACCTCCTCTACTGCAACCCGTCCCGATTTATAAGTTTGATTATAGCCTAAAGAACCCTCTGTATGGGCGCCTACAAAATACAGGTGGTGGATGGATTTTTCTTTTTGCTTGCGCATAGTTCGCAGAAAAATACCGTCCCAGTTTGAAGTCTGGTAGCCGTAAGGAGTTCCGTTTGGAGTTCCCAGATAACGGCTGTAGGTAACAGGCGTTGCCACTTCAATTTCTTCGATGTATGGTCTGATGATGATTCCAGTGGATTTTTCGTAGTAATCAATCATTTTTTCGGCAATTTTAAGCTTAGTTTTTTTATATTCTTTTGGCTCTATTTTGCCCCATTCATCCCCGTAGACTGCGCTGGTAATGCTCATGTGACAGGTACCTTCCGGACTGCAGTCAGGAATAACTACATTCAGGTTGTTTGCGATAATCCAGCCTTCGCCGCCTAAGTTGTGGCAAATTTTGTACTGCTCGGTGGTGTCGCTTTTTTGGAAAATAAAGGAAGTGTAATCCTTTACACCCAGCTGCTGGGCAGTACGGTTTAGCCCCAGATGAACATTTACAAATGAAAGGGCGATTTTTCTGGCATTTGCTCTTTTTATTTCGATGATTGGAATGTCTTTTGACTCAATCATGTGACTGAAAACGTCATTTGGGAAGCAGTTACAGATTATGTGGTCTGCATAGTAGGTTTTTCCGTTGGCAACAACTCCGTAGGCCTTGAGTTTTTTTACAAGAATTTTTGTTACCGGGGAATTGTAGAAAATTTTACCGCCATTTTTGCGGATTGCCTTATCCAGAGAAAGTGAAAGTTCGTGGGAAAAACATGATGGAAGACCGGCTCCGTCTGTGATGTAGCAGTAATCCATAAGACCCAGCATAAAAGCGCTTAATGTTGAAGTAGGTTCTCCTACATAAGTCCAGTAGGGACTTATCATATGCTGAATTTTCTTAGGAATTTTAAGCTGGTCCATAATTTTATCTGCAGAATAGGAAACCATTCGCAGAACGTTTAAAATGTCTGGTATATCTTTGGCAGAAATTTGTTTTTTATCCAGTTTTTCTGCCATATCCATGGCTTTTTTTTCGATATTCAGGAAGAGTTTTACCTTTTCTCCGCAACCCGGCTCCTGTTTTTCCAGTTCTGCGCAAAATTCATCGATTCCGCAGGGAAGTTTTACATCGAAAGGTTCTGCGGGATCTGTGCTGATTGCCCTATAGCAGGAATTTTCGTGTACAAAAACTGCGTCTGAGCCCAGCTGGTCAAAGAGTTCACGGGTATGTCCTGGTTTTTCTTCGGAGCCAACTTCGCAAATTTCGTGAAGAGAAGGTTCAAATTCAAAGCGGCCGCGGCGAAAGCTGGTAACGGCTCCGCCAGGAAGATTATGTTTTTCAAAAAGAAGGGTTTTTAAGCCGTTTTTGCTGGCCAGGGTTGCTGCGGCCAGTCCACCGTTGCCGGCGCCAACGACGATGACGTCATATTTTTCGATATTTTCATCAGATTTCTGCATAGTTTTGTTTACTTTTCCTATAAACCTACCATGAAAGTTATTCCAACATTATAACGCTATTTTTGCTTTTGTGCATTGATAAAAGTCTTTTATAAGTATTTTTTTGAAAGAATTGAAATTATGGGTGAAAAAAGCTTTTGGGAAGTGGGAAGAAAAACAGCGCCCAGCGTGGAGGTGTGCGAGCGCCCTGGCGCGAAGCAGGCTGATGCCGGTTGAAAAGGTTGAGGAGGGCGGGGGTAAAAGGTGTTTTTAGCTTTTGCAGGGTTTGGAGCCGGCAGCAGACCGAGCCTTTGGCGAGCACCGGAAGGCGAGTGGGAAGTAGGGCTGCGCCCAGAAAAAGCAGGGATTGCTATGAGGACTGATGGATGCGTGGTTTTGATGATGAGTTAAGAAAATTGTGGAAGGCGGGGTGAGCAAACCATGTGTAGCGGACAAAGCGTGGTAACGGGCTGGTAAAAGGGGCAAGAAAAAAATCTACCTTAATTTTGAAATTTAAATTATAATACAATTTATGTTTGATATGATTTTTCTTTCGGATAATGACTATTACGACAAATCTATTAAAAACTACATCAGCACGAATTTCTCTGTTATTGATTCGGATTTTGACGGTGACCAAATCGCTAAAATAATGCAGAAAAATACAATTCGTCTGATTATTGCCTGGATTGATGAAATTCGCGGAGCTTCTTCGGTGGAATTGCGGCGGCTTGTAAAATACACAAAGGATGTGCACTTTTGCCTTCTTGGAGAGCATGACCACTGTCGGGAAATGATGGATTCCATGAATAATCCTCTTGTGCACGGAATTGATATTCCAATTTCCATTACCAAATTTGTGGATAATTTTACTTATATCGTTGAAAATTTTGTGGGCAGGGAACATCTTGATATGTCAAACGCGGCGCGGAAAAAACATATTTTGCTTGTGGATGACGACCCGGTTTGTCTTAGAAATATGATGAACTGGCTGAAAATTTTTTACAAAGTTTCGGTAACAAAAAGCGGCCAGGAATGTCTTACATTTCTGGAAACAAAATTGCCTGACTTGATTCTGCTGGATTATGAAATGCCTGAAATGAACGGAATTCAGACTCTGGAAAAAATTCGGCAGATTCCTTATTGTGCCGAAATTCCGGTGGTCTTTTTGACTGGAGTTTCAGATATGAACAAGGTGAAGGAAGCGCTGGCTCATAAACCTCAGGGTTATATTTTGAAAAATACGGACAGAACTGAATTTGTGAACAAGGTAAACTCAGTTCTGAGATAGAATTTAACAGATATTTAAAAATGAAGACAAAAGATAAAATTCGAACAATTTTACTGGAAAATGCAGGAAAAAATGTTTCCGGTGAATTTCTGGCTTGTGAATGCGGAGTAAGCCGGGCAGCAGTCTGGAAGGCTGTAAATTCTTTGAGGGAAAATGGCCTTGAGATTGAAGGAACCACGAACGGTGGTTACAGGCTTTTGAATGCGCTTGATATTCTTTCTGAGGAAACTGTCCGCTCAGATTTACAATTTTTTGCCAGTGGTGATAATGGCGAAAAGGAAAATATCAGGAAAACTGCTGAAAAGCTTTTACATTCCAAAATTCAGGTTTTTGAAGAAATTGATTCCACAAATTCTTATGCAAAAAGATTTCTTTCTGAAGCAGGAAATTTGAGGGATAGCGAAGGAAATCTTACTGAAGCCGGAAAAAATCTTTCAAACTCAATTTGTATTGCAGAAAAACAGACGGCTGGAAGAGGTCGGCTTGGACGAACTTTTTATTCCCCTGAAAAAAATGGTGTTTATATTTCCATGATTTATGCTCCTCGGGGTGGAATAAAAAATCCTGCTCTGGTGACGGCTCTGGCGGCTCTGGCGGTAAAAAGAGCCATTAATAAACTTTATAATCTGAACGTTCAGATAAAATGGATTAATGATATTTTTTATAATGGAAGAAAACTTTGCGGCATTCTTGCGGAAGGAATAACAAATTTTGAAAGTGGACTAATTGAAGCAGCCGTTGTGGGAATTGGTTTGAACGTCTATTCTAATTTTGGAGAGGGAATTCCTGAAGAGGTTAGAAGAGTGATGACCAGCCTTGAGGAATACCTGTTTGACCAGGAAAAAGGGAACTTACAGAAGGCTGATGATTTGCGGGACTTGCAGAATATTGAGGACATGCAGAAGGCTGAGAATTTGCGGGACTTGCAGAATAAGGCAGAATGTTTTGAAAAGCCTGTCCCGGATAAGCAGAATGATTGCATAAATTCGCCAGCTGTTTCTCTTTGCAGAAGTAAACTTGCTGCTCTGATTGCAGTGGAGTTTTTTTCTATTATGGAAAGTATTTGGGAAGAAAAAGATTCAGTTGGGGAAAGTTCTACGACGGCAGCTTTCGGTGAAACTTTATCTGGCGCAGTTTTAGAAGAAGGCTTTTGTAGTGAAGTTGCTGACTGTAAAAAAAATCTGCAGAATTTGATGGTCGAATACCAGGAGGCTTCTTGTTTAATTGGAAGGGAAATTTTTGTACATCCTGTGGCGGGCGCTGTATCTGGTGTAGAAAAAGAAACTTATAAGGCAATAGTGCTCGGAATAGATCAAAACGCCTCGCTTCTGGTTGAGCTTGAGGATGGCAGTAGAAAAAGCCTTTCGTCTGGTGAAGTCAGCATTGGTTCGGGGAATGTGTAAGGACAGCAAAACGAACTGCTCTCTCCGGCGATGAAGTCAGTATTGGTTAAAGTTATGAATGGGGCGCGATTACTGCTCCGTTTTTGGATTGTTCAATGATTTTGCAGAATAGAAGAGACGTTGTTGGTTAAATTTATGAATGACTCTTTGCCCCAGCGCCTTTTTTTATTGTTCAGTGATTTTGCAAAAGAAATGAGACTTTATTCATCAAAGTTTTGAATGCTTCTAATTTGAATGGCCCGTGTAAGAGACCAGGCTTTTTTCATTCCAAGGGAAAAGAGAACAGGAAAGAGGGTGGCATACATTTTTAGATTTTTTTTCCCACCTCTTGAAAGCCATGCTTTTTGTAAATCAGAAAAAATACGAGAAAGCATTGGTATAAAGTTGATGAACATGAAGAGGCTGTCAGAAAATCGGTTTTGTTTTTTTAGACCAGGAAATTTTCTTATTGTGCTTTCAATTTTTTCAATTCCGCCACGAATTTGAAGGGATGAAGAAGTTTTGTAAAGCAGGGAAGAACACTGAATTAATGCAAACAATCTGGAAAAAAGGAGAAGTAAATTTTTTTGACCTTGCAGAAAGTATGAAAAATCGATTTTTGCTTTCTGCAGGAAATTTGAAAAATCCAGTTCTTGTTTTTCTGCAAAATTTGTAAAAAGGGGAATATTTTGATTAACAAAGATAAATAACTGGAAAATTTCCATAATAATGACGTAAAGAAAGATGGGTTTTAAATCTTTAAGCTGTTCTTTTATAGAAATTCCTGCTGTCAGAGCAATAAAAATCTGAAAAACTACTAAGCAGAGATTAATTTGTGCAGGCAGAAAAAAAATTGCTGTGCTAAAAAAAGGAATAAAAATCAGCTTTGCGGCTGCTGGAATTCTGTGCAAAAAAGATGAACCCGGATGATAAGAAAAAAAATAGATTTCCTTATTGTTATTGAGATTTTTTTTTGCCTGCCTGCCGGAAGTGCTTTTTTTTGACTCGGAGCTGGCCGACCTGTTTTTTTTGTTCAGACAAGTGCTATGATTATTGCTCAGACTATTTGCGGAGCTTTTCGAGCATATGTTGGTCCTATCTTGGGTGTAACTATTTGCGGATGTGTTTGTGTATTTGTTGGCACAATTGTCCGTGGAATTATTAGCAGTAGAATCTTTTTTTACCATACTAAATCTTCCAGACTTTTATAGGCAAGGAGTGGATTATGGATATTCCATTTTTCCAGGCTTTCCTTTAAGGCTTGATCAGGACTTCCGTCAAAAACTTTTTCACCACGGAATAAAACTACAAATCGGTCAGCAAGGGCCAGACATTTTTCAATTTCGTGGGTGAGGATTAAAATTGTTTTTCCGCCGCTTTTTAATTCTTTTATAAGCTGATTTACCTGTTTTACGCCGCTGTAATCAAGGTTTGCGTATGGCTCGTCCAGAACAATTACAGGTTTTTCCATAGCCAGCATGCAAGCAATAGCCAGACGCCTTTTTTCTCCGCCGGACAGAAATCTTGCTGGAAAATCCGCTTTATTTTCAAGACCGGACTTTTTAAGGGCATTTTGAACGGCTTTCTCGATTTCTTCCTTGGAGAAGCCTAAATTTTTTGGACCAAAAGCGATGTCTTCTGCAGGTGTTTCACCTAAAATTTGGGTTTCTGCCTCCTGAAAAACAAGACCAACGCAGGAAGAGGGATTTTTGTTTGGAGAATCATTCTTTTTTTCGGCTTTTACTCTTTTTTTGTGATTTACAGGTAAACTTGCTTCAGACAGGTTATCTTTGGAAGAATTCGGAAAAAAATCATCGGAAAAAAGAATCTGGCCAGAATCAGCTTCTTCCAGGCCTGCAAGTATGGAAACAAGCAGGCTTTTTCCGGAGCCGTTTTCGCCCCCAATTACAATGCAGTTTCCTTTAGAAATTGAAAGGCTGACATTTTTGAGGGCATTAACGGTGCCGGAGAAAGTATTAAAAGATTTACAGATGTTTTTAATTTCTATCATCGCGTATTTTAGGCAGCTGGATTTTATAAATTATTGTCTGAATCTGATGAGGCAGGGGAAGGTGCTTCCGGTTTATTTTCCAGACCATTTTTTTTATCGCTCTGCAAGTACTGGGCCAGTAGAGGGCGCATTTTTAATGAAATTGGAATGAAAATTGCAATTTTAATCAGGTCTCCAGGTATAAATGGAAGCATACAGGCGCTTAGAGTATAGGAAATAAGGCTTTTTCCTTCCTGAACTTTTGAATTTGTTAGAGCCCAGTGAGCAAACCATAAAAGACCTGGAACATAGATAAGAGCAGCTCCGCAGAGGAAAGCGATGGAGATTCTTATGATAGTTACTTTTGAAGGCTTTTTTTCGGAAATATCCGGTTTACCGGCGATGAGGCCTGCAATGACTGCGGCAAGAAGGTAACCAAGCAAAAAACCGCCTGTTGGACCTGCCCAGATACCGATTCCACCGCTACCTCCTGAATAAACAGGAAGCCCGATTAGACCGGCTGCAAGAAAAAGAGCTGTTGGAGCTCCGGCGTAAAGTCCTCCAAAAACAATTCCAGAAAAAACGCACATGATGTTCTGGAAAACGATAGGAACTGGTCCAAGAGGAATACGGAAAAATGAGGTTAAAGAAATAATCGCAGCAAAAAGAGCGACAAAAGCTGAACGAAGTAAGATTTTGTTTTTCATAATAATTGGAGTTTAATAAAAATAATAAGAATTGTAAACCACTAATATTTAAAAGGTTTACAATCTAA
The DNA here is from genome assembly GCA_024693915.1 of Treponema sp. Classification (GTDB taxonomy): domain Bacteria; phylum Spirochaetota; class Spirochaetia; order Treponematales; family Treponemataceae; genus Treponema_D. The sequence continues at coordinate 8,960 of JAILKG010000020.1, read as the reverse complement.
CTTTTGCGGAATTATATTATAAATCTCTTAATACTTATATTGTAAATATCGGACTGGTACAGGGATTATTGTACAGGAAAAGATTGAAAAAAGGGGCTGTCCAATAAGTTATACTTTTTAGACAGCCCCATAATAGGTGATAAATTTTTACACTTTTACTTTTTTAAATTGTTGACTTGAAAGCTTAAATATTATCAAAAGCCTGTGACAAATCATCGATGATGTCCTGATAGTGCTCTGTTCCGATGCTAAGGCGGATTGTGCTCTGGCTGATTCCCTGATCGGCGAGTTCTGCGTCTGTAAGCTGGCTGTGTGTTGTGCTGGCAGGATGAATTACCAGAGATTTTACATCGGCAACATTTGCAAGCAGGCTGAAGATTTTAAGGTTGTCGATGAATTTCCATGCAGCTTCTTTTCCGCCTTTGATTTCAAAAGTGAAAATAGATGCTCCGCCATTAGGGAAATATTTCTGATAAAGAGCGTGGTCTGGATGGTCAGCAAGAGAAGGATGGTTTACCTTTGAAACCTTTGGATGGTTTTTAAGGAAGTCCACAACCTTCTTTGTATTTTCTACATGGCGGTCTAAGCGCAGAGAAAGAGTTTCTGTTCCCTGAAGCAGAAGGAAAGCGTTGAATGGGCTGATTGCGGCACCTTCATCGCGAAGAAGAATTGCCCGGATAAATGTAACGAATGCTGCAGGTCCAACCGCGTCTGCGAATGAAATTCCGTGGTAGCTTGGGTTTGGTTCTGCGATTGGAGCGTATTTTCCGCTCTTTTTCCAGTCGAACTTGCCGCTGTCAACGATGATACCGCCAAGAGTTGTTCCGTGTCCGCCAATGAACTTTGTTGCAGAATGAACAACGATATCAGCTCCGTGTTCAAATGGGCGGATAAGATATGGAGTTCCAAAAGTGTTGTCTACGACTACAGGAAGTCCGTGTTTGTGGGCAATATCTGAAAGGGCATCTAGATCAGGAATATCGCTGTTTGGATTTCCCAGTGTTTCCAGGTAGAGAGCCTTTGTGTTAGGTCTGATAGCGGCTTCTACTTCTTTAAGGTTGTGAGCGTCTACAAAAGTAGTTTCTACACCAAAAAGGCTTAAAGTGTGAGCCAGAAGGTTGTATGAACCGCCGTAAATTGTTTTCTGAGCAACGATGTGGTCACCTTTCTGGGCAAGTGCCTGAATTGTGTAGGTGATTGCAGCTGCACCGGATGCTACTGCAAGAGCGGCAACACCGCCTTCTAGAGCAGCGATTCTTTTTTCAAGAACATCCTGTGTAGAATTGGTAAGGCGGCCGTAGATGTTTCCTGCGTCCCTAAGTCCAAATCTGTCAGCGGCATGCTGAGAGTTGTGGAATACATAAGAAGTTGTCTGATAAATTGGAACAGCGCGGCTGTCTGTTGTTGGGTCTGCCTCTTCCTGTCCAACGTGTAACTGTAATGTTTCGAAATGAAGTTTTTTATCTGCCATAATTATTTTCCTCTTTTAATGTTTTTATTTGGTTTATTGAAGCTATGCTTCCTTTTTCTCTCTCTTTAATTTTATTTCTTGTAGATTGGGAATCTAAAACCTTACATGATTCCAAATCTGAAGTTTTCCCTCACAAGTTTTTCAAAATAAATAGCCATAATTAGACCTCTTTAATGTTGGAAATAAAGTCCGTTTTTTCTTAGATGCTGCGCAAGAACAGACTCTAGAAAACTGGTAATTAATATTACCTAGTAACTGACTAGGATATTAAAAGTAAAAACCTACTTTGTCAATAGGGAATTAAAAAAAATATTATTTTTTTTGAAAAGAAATTTTTTAGCAAGAAATTTTAAAGGCGCGCCCCTGGAGGAGTTTTTGAGCGCAAAGCGCGAAAAAAGGATTTTTGCCCGGAGCGGACTGTCTGGTTTTTCGGTCGAAGCGGTCGTGCTATGAAAAGCAGAGCTTTGGGCTGGAGGGGGAGCAAAATGTGGGGCCGGCGGATTATGGCTAAGTGGTACTTGCGGATGGGGCGGGCTTTTCAAGGCCAGCAGGGAAACCAAAATGAGAGGCGGAGTGGACGGCCGGGCAAAAAGACCGAGCCTTAGGCGGGCTCTGGAAGGGGCGTAGGAGGAGGGGTTCGCCCCCAGATAATGTCAATTATAAATTATCTTGACACTCACACTAATAATTATTAATATTTTGTATAAATATGACATTTTTAAGTGGAAAATTTTATTTTTATTCATTTTTCTCGTTTTTTGCTTTTTCCTTTAATTCTTTGGGAAATTCACGATAAAGCGTAGACAAATGGGTTTTATATAAAACGGTTCTATTCTTTATCGAATAGAGCCGTTTTTTTTTGCCAAAAGATAAAATAGCTGACATCCATGTGGTAGCGGAGGAAATATGACAGAACTTGAACAGGCCAGGTCGGGAATTAATGAAATTGATCAGAAAATGGCGGAACTTTTTGAAAAGCGTATGAATCTTGTGGTTCAGGTTGCAAATTATAAAAAAAAGAACGGCATGCAGGTTTTTGATTCCTCAAGAGAGCAGCAGGTGATTGAGCGCTGTACTCAGTACATTAAAAATATTGATCTTCAGCCATATTATGTTCAGTTTATTCAGGATTTGATGGATATTTCTAAAAAATACCAGCACAAGCTTTTGGAAGGGGCAAAAATTGCCTACAGCGGAATTGAAGGTGCTTTTGCAAATATCGCTGCCAAGAAAATTTTCCCGGATGGAGTGCTTATTTCATATGCGGATTTTGAATCTGCCTATAAATCTGTAGAAAACGGTGAATGCGATGTGGCCGTTCTTCCAATTGAAAACTCTTTTGCCGGTGAAGTTGGCCAGGTTTCAGACCTGATGTTTACGGGAAATCTTTATGTGAACGGAATTTATTCTCTTCCCGTTTTACAGAATCTGGTGGGCGTGCCGGGCGCAACTATTGAGGATGTTAAAAAAGTTATAAGCCATCCCCACGCTTTGAACCAGTGCGCTTCTTTTATAAAAGAGCACGGTTTAGAAAGTCAGAATGCGGAAAATACGGCCAGGGCTGCCAAAATGGTTTCTGAGTGGAAGGATAAATCTTTTGCGGCAATTGCCAGTGCAGAAACAGCAGAACTCTATGGACTGACAGTTTTGGCTGCCAATATAAATGAAAATTCAAACAATACAACCCGTTTTGCGGTTTTTTCAAAAGTAAAAGAGGAAATAATAAATCGCGAAGATTTCAGCACTTTTATAATGATGTTTGTTGTAAAAAATGAATCCGGTTCTCTGGTGAAGGTTTTAAATATTATTGGAGATTACGGATACAATATGAGGGTTGTGCGCAGCCGTCCGCTGAAGGATTCTCAGTGGGAGTATTATTTTTATGTTGAGGCAGAGGGCAAGCTTTCTTCGGAACGCTCTCAGGAAATGCTGGGAAAAATTTCTGAAAAATGCCAGCTTTTGAAGGTTCTTGGCTCGTATACTTTGGGCGGAAATTTGAAATAAAGGGAGAAAGAAATGATAATTCCAGTAAAACTTGGTGAACGTTCATATGATGTTGTGATTGAAAAAGGAATTTTTAACAGTGCAGAAAAAGAACTGAAGTTGAAGCGAAAGGTTCTTATTGTTACTGATGACGGTGTTCCTTTTGAATATGCAAAAAGAATTTCCAAAAAATGTGAAAAATCCTGGATTTCTGTTATAAAAAGCGGGGAAAACCATAAGAATTTGCGGACAATGGAAAAACTTTTTGCCCTGATGCTGGAAAAAGGTTTTACCCGCAAGGATTGCGTAGTTGCTGTTGGAGGTGGAATTGTAGGAGACCTTGCAGGGTTTACAGCCGCATCTTATATGCGGGGAATTGATTTTTACAATATACCTACAACTGTTCTTTCCTGCGTGGATTCATCTGTTGGTGGAAAAACTGCAGTAAATTTTTGGGGAGTAAAAAATATAATCGGGGCTTTCTGGCAGCCAAAAAAAGTATTAATCGATGTAGAACTTTTGCATTCTCTTCCTGAACGCCAGATTTCAAATGGGCTTGCAGAAGCGGTGAAAATGGCACTTACCTTTGATAAAGATTTTTTTGAAGTTTTTAGGAAATTTGATGTGGAAAAGGCAGGCCTTTCTACTGACGATGATTTTTTGCAGGAAGTAATTGCCCGCTCTGTTCAGCTTAAGGCGGACGTTGTTGAGAAGGACGAGAAGGAAGCAGGACTTAGAAAAGTTTTGAATTTTGGGCATACAATTGGTCATGGAATTGAACTTTGCAGCAGGGGCAGACTTTACCATGGTGAATGCGTTGCTCTTGGAATGCTCTGTATGAGTTCAGAAGAGGTTAGAGGGGAACTTCTTCCGATTTTGAAAAAGCTTAAACTGCCGGTTTCCTGCCGGGTGAATTACAAAAAAGCTTTGGAATGTGTTTCCCACGATAAAAAAGGAAGTGGAAGTACAATTTCCTGCGTTCTTGTAAATGAAGCTGGAACTTTTGAGCTTAAGGATATGACTCTGGAAGAAATTGGCCAGAGGATGCAGCAGGTGCTGGACTGATATAACAGCTGATATATCAGACTGAAAATTGCGGGTCTGAAAAAGGCTGTGGCAAAAATATAAAACCACTTGAGGGGTTAAAAATGAAGAATGTACTTGGAAATAATCTTACAGTGACTCTTTTTGGAGAAAGTCACGGACCATATATAGGGGCTGTTCTTGATGGACTTGCTCCTGGAATTCCTGTGAACGAAGATTTTATCAGGCAGCAGTTGAGTTTGCGCAGACCAAGCGGAAGAATTTCTACTGCCCGTGTTGAAAAAGACGAGTTCATTCTTGCCAGTGGTGTTTTTAATGGAAAAACTACTGGAACTCCCCTTTGTATTTTGATTCCTAATACTGTTCAGCACAGCAAAGATTATGAAAAAACAGCCATGCTGGCTCGTCCGGGGCATGCTGATTATACGGCCAATGAGAAATATCACGGTTTTCAGGATTATCGTGGCGGCGGGCATTTTAGCGGAAGAGTTACGGCTGCTCTTGTTGCTGCAGCTGCTATAGTGATACCAGAACTTGCTGAAAAAGGAATTAGGATTGGAAGCCATATCAAAAATCTGGGTGGAATTGAAGACAGGGATTTTTCCGAATGGAAGCCTGGAGATTCGGAAGCTGAAGGTCTTCTTGGGGAACTGAAAGAACTTAATTCAAAAACTTTTGCGGTTCTGGACTCGCAGAAAGCTGATGAAATGATGAAATATGCGGAAAAAGTTGCTTCCCAGGGAGACAGCGTAGGTGGTGTTCTGGAAACCGCCATTGCCGGACTTCCTGCTGGAGTGGGCGAACCATGGTTTGGAACACTGGAAAGCCAGCTTTCCTATGCTTTGTACAGCGTGCCTGCAGTAAAGGGCATTCAGTTTGGTTCAGGTTTTGACATGGTTTCTTCTTTGGGAAGTCAGTTTAACGATGCATTTAGAATGGAAGGAGACCGGGTTGTAACAAAAACAAACAACAACGGAGGAATTAACGGCGGTATTTCAAACGGAATGCCGGTGCTTTTCAGATGTGCGGTAAAGCCTACTCCTTCAATTTATAAGGAACAGGACACAATTGACATGAAGGCTGGAGAAAACGCAAAACTGGTAATAGAAGGCCGCCACGATCCGGCAATAATTCACAGGGCCAGAGTTGTTGTGGACAGCGTGACCGCACTTGTTTTATACGATGTGCTTAGCGGCCGTTTTGGAACAGACTATTTTGGAAACAAAAGGGATTAGTTTTGACGGAATAATGGCCTTACCCTGATGAAAAGGCGGCGGCGACCATAAGGACACTTCTATGATGGAATACTGGCGCAGTGGGGTAATGGGCTTTTTTATGAAGCAAAGTCCGGGGCGACCAAATGGCTGCTATATTGAAGTCATTCTGGCGCTATCAGAAAGTCGGACTGGTTTCAGAAAAAGTCAGCCTGATTTTATTCTGGAAAATATAGAAAATTACAAAATTCTTGGGGGCAGATTTGGAATACGGATTAATTGGTGAAAAACTTGGACACAGTTATTCTAAAGAAATACATGCAGAAATTGGTGACTACAGCTATGAGTTGAAGGAAATCCCAAAAGAAGAACTTGAGGCCTTTATAAAAGAGCGAAATTTTAAAGGCATTAACGTAACTATTCCTTACAAGCAGGCAGTAATTCCCCTTTTGGATTATGTAGACCCGGCTGCTTTGCAGATAGGTGCAGTAAATACAGTCGTAAACAGAGACGGAAAGCTTTTTGGTTACAACACGGATTTTATCGGGCTAAAGCGCCTTATTCTTTCTGCAAAAATAAAACCAAAGGGAAAGAAAGTTCTAATTCTTGGAACAGGAGGTACCAGTAAAACTGCTTTTGCGGCTGCAAGTGCACTGGAAGCAAATCCAATAATTTTTGTAAGCCGAAGTGCAGAGCATTCTTCTGTTCAGCATTCTGATTCAAAGTCTTTGCCTGATGATAAAATATCTTCAGAAAAAAAATCTTCGGGACAAAATCTTTTAGATTCAGCAGCCGTGGTAACTTATGAAGAAGCTGCCAGTCTCCATTCAGATGCTTTTGTAATCATAAATACAACGCCCGCCGGTATGTTTCCAAAAATGGATGCTTGTCCTATAAATCTGGAGCCATTTACAAAACTGGAAGGAGTGGTAGACGTAATCTACAATCCGCTAAGAACAAACCTGGTGCTTTCTGCTCAAAAAATAAAGGTAGCTGCAAAGGGCGGGCTTTTTATGCTTGTTCAGCAGGCAGTTGCAGCATCAGAATTTTTCTTTGATAAAAAACTGGAAGAAAAAAAAGCAGAAATGATATTTAAAAAGATACAGGGACAAAAGCAGAATATCGTTTTGATAGGAATGCCGGGTTCTGGAAAATCTACTGTTGGGAAAATTCTAGCAAAAAAATTGGGAAGAGATTTTCTGGATACAGATAAGGAAATAGAAAAAAATCATGGAAAAGCTCCTTCTGAACTGATAAAAGAACTGGGAGAAAGTGCATTCCGTGATATAGAAAGTGAAGAATGCAAAAAATTGCAGGGGCTGACAGGTTGTATAATTGCAACTGGTGGCGGAGCAGTGTTGAGGGAAGAAAATGTTGCTTCTCTCAAAAAAAATGGCATTCTGATATTTCTGGACAGAAAAATTGAAAATATCAAGCCAACAAGCGACAGGCCTCTTTCTGATTCCAGGGAAAAATTGATGGAAGTATTCAAGCTTCGTTACCCGGTTTACTTGTCTGCAGCGGATTTGCATATAAGAAGCAATGAAAATGTAAATTCTACCGTAAACCAGATACTGAAGGAAACTGGACTTTTGTCTTTACAAGAGACAAAGTGTGAAAATTGATGTAAAGAACTGAGAAAGGGTATGAATCAGGCGGCTTAAAAGCGGGAGATAAAAATGAGTAAAAAACTAAAAATAAAAGTGATAAACGGTCCTAATATCAATATGCTGGGAATACGGGAGCCGGGAATTTACGGGTCGGATAATTATAAAAGTCTTATTCAATCTGTAAAAAAATATGCCAGGGAGCATAAAATTTTTGTGAAATGCTATCAGTCAAATTATGAAGGGGACCTGGTAAGTGAAATTCAAAAATGTCTTGGCAAATTTGACGGAATTGTGATAAACCCTGGTGCTTACACTCACACAAGTATTGCCATTCTGGATGCCGCAAAAGCTGTAAAAATTCCTCTTGTGGAAGTTCATATTTCAAAAGTTGAAGAAAGGGAAGATTTTAGACAGGTGAGCTATATTCGAAATGCCGCCGTAAAGACCATTACAGGGCATGGAATAAAGGGTTATCTGGAAGCTCTGGATTTTTTGCTTGAAAATGCAGCTGCAAAGGAGGCATCAAAATGATAATCGAAAAATCAACAGCAAAGGGAAGCGTGCTCTGTCCTCCGTCAAAAAGTATGGCACACAGACACTTGATTTGTGCGGCTCTGGCTGAAGGAAAAAGCGTAATTCATAACATAGATTTGTCGGAAGATATCAAGGCAACTCTTGGCTGTCTGAAAGAACTGGGCGCAGAATATGAATTCTCTGATGGAAATGTGATTATTTCCGGGATTCCGGGGGTGCAGGAACCTTCCGGGGCGGCTGCGGACCTGACATCTTGTGATTACAAGTCTTCAGAGCCCCTTGTTCTGAACTGCAACGAAAGCGGAAGTACATTAAGATTTTTTATTCCCATTGTATATTATTTTGGGATTCCTGCTCTTTTTAAGGGCAGTCAGGTTCTGATGACCCGCCCTCAGGATGTTTACAAAAAAATTGCCGAAGAAGAAAAACTGGAATTTTTGCAGACACAGGAAGGAATCAGAATTTCCGGCCAGCTGAAAAGCGCAGATTTTAAGGTTCCTGGAAATATTTCCAGCCAGTTTATAACAGCACTTCTTTTTGTTCTTCCACTTCTAAAAGAGGACAGTACAATTGAATTGACCGGCGGCGTTGAAAGTAAACCCTATATCGATATGACACTTCAGGTGCAGGCTCTATTTGGCGTTAAGGCCATGTGGATAAATGAAAATACCCTGAAAATTCCTGGAGGTCAGAAATATAAAAATTGTGAAAGCACTGTGGAAGGCGACTATTCCAACGCCGCCTTTCTTGAAGCCTTTAACTTTCTTGGTGTAGATGTAAGTGATACTTCAATCGGAAAGGTATGTGACGATTCAAGCGGAAAGGTACATGTTGGCGGACTTAATCCAGAAAGTCTTCAGGGCGATAAAATCTATCGGGAATATTTCCGCAAACTACATTTTTCATATGCAAAACTGGATATAAGCGACTGTCCTGATCTGGGACCGATTCTTTTTGTTATGGCGGCGGCAAATCACGGCGGAGAATTTACCGGAACCAAGCGCCTAGCTATTAAGGAAAGTGACCGGGGTAAGGTAATGTGCCAGGAATTACAGAAATTCGGTGTAAAAACCCTGTTTGAAGAAAACCGTATTGTAATTTATA
>JAILKG010000318.1 GCA_024693915.1 Treponema sp. | reverse complement strand
CCTTATCTGAAGTAAAAAGTGAGGAGTTTGTATCGGAGTTTTTAAGGGTGACTTCTTCTTTATTTTCTTTGTTTTCCAGACATTCTGTTTTTGCTTTGTTATTTGTGCTGGAAGAAAGATCAGAATTTTCAATCTGAAAAGTTTTTCTCAGCTCAAATTCGTCTTTTTTTCCTTTGTTCCAGTTTTTTACTGCCCGGTAGTAGCCCACGATTCTTGCGTAAACTTCAGTTTCGCTTCCGTGAAGGTCTTTAAGTTCATTTTTAACGATTTCGATTTCCCTTTGAATTTCTTCAAGGCTGCGCTCTTTTTCGTCTCTTTTCATTTTTAATTTTCCTCCCAAAAAACTTTTTACTTAATCTGAATTTAGATTTAAAGCGACTCTTATGTCAATTATTTTTAGAAATAATTTTATTTTTTTCTTCTTCAAGAACTTTTAACTTTGCTTCAAGTTCTTTTCGTCTTTCTTCCTTGCACTTTGGACATTCAAAATGCTCCCCGGCTATATAACCGTGAATCGGACAGATGGAATATACCGGAGAAATGGTGAGGTAAGGAATTTTATAGTTTTCAAAAACTTTTTTTACCAGATCCCGGGTGGTTTTCCAGTCTTTTATCTGCTCTCCTACAAAAGTATGGAAAACTGTTCCGCCTGTGTATCTTGTCTGAAGGCTTTCCTGATGATCCAGAGCTTCAAATATATCTGTTGTATAATCAACAGGAAGCTGAGTGGAATTTGTGTAATAAGGATCCCTTGTTCCGCTGGCAATTATATCAGGGAACTGTTCCTTGTCGTGGCGTGCCAGGCGGTAGGAAGTGCTTTCTGCAGGTGTTGCTTCAAGGTTAAAGAGCTCTCCTGTTTCTTCCTGGTATTCCTGCATTTTTTCCCTCATGTGGTCAAGAACTTCTTCCGTGAATTTCTTTCCTTCAGGATCTGCGATGGAAACCTTAAGGAAATTCAGACAGCATTCATTCATACCGCAAAGTCCGATTGTGTTAAAGTGGTTGTTAAGGGTTTTTAAATAGCGCCTTGTGTAAGGGAAAAGTCCTCCGTCGTAGAGTTTCTGAATGACTTTTCTCTTTATGGAGAGGCTTTCCTTTGCAAGATCCATAAGGTAGTCTAAACGGGCATAGAAATCTTTTTTTGTTTTTGCAAGGTAGCCAATTTGAGGAAGATTTATGGTTACAACACCAAGGCTTCCTGTAAACTCGTCGCTGCCAAAAAGACCTCCCCCTCGTTTTTTAAGTTCTCTTTTATCCAGTCTAAGGCGGCAGCACATTGAGCGTACGTCGCTTGGGTTTAAGTCAGAGTTTATGAAATTCTGAAAGTAAGGAGTTCCGTACTGACCTGTCATTTCAAAAAGCAGCCGGGCATTCTCGCTGTTCCAGTCAAAATCTTTGGTGATATTATAGGTTGGAATAGGGTAGCCGAAGCCTCTGCCGTTGGCGTCTCCTTTTAGCATTGTTTCGATGAAAACTTTGTTGATTAAGTCCATTTCCTTCTGGCAGTCGCCATAGGTAAAATCCTGTTCTTTTCCGCCAACAATGGCTTTTTTATTTTTAAGATCCTCAGGGCAAACCCAGTCCAGAGTGATATTGGTAAATGGTGCCTGGCTTCCCCAACGGCTTGGTGTATTTATTCCGAATACATAGCTCTGAATGCACTGCTGAACTTCTTTTACAGAAAGATTGTCTTTTTTTACAAAGGGAGCAAGGTAGGTGTCAAAGGAGCTGAAAGCCTGGGCTCCAGCCCATTCGTTCTGGAGAATTCCTAAGAAATTTACCATCTGGTTTACAAGGGTTGAAAGGTGGCTTGCAGGTTTTGATGTGATTTTATCCGGAACTCCCCCTAAGCCCTCCTGAATCAGCTGCCTTAATGACCAGCCGGCACAGTAGCCTGAAAACATGGAAAGATCGTGGATGTGAAAGGCGGCGCTTTTGTGGGCGTCGGCGATTTCTTTTGTGTATATGTTGTTCAGCCAGTAATTTGCTGTAATTGTTCCCGAATTGTGGAGAATAAGTCCTCCAAGGCTGAAATTTACGTTTGCGTTTTCATTTACACGCCAGTCGCTCTGGGCCAGGTATCCGTCCATTGTTTTATTGATATCCAGCATGAGTTTTTTTGTGTCCCTCATTGCTTCGTGCTTTGCCCTGTAGAGAATATAGGCTTTTGCAACTTCAACTTCCCGGCTTTCAATAAGAACTGATTCAACTATATCCTGAATTTCTTCAATGGCAGGGATGGAATGAGCCCTGCTTCCCGCCATTTTGATTCTGAGACTTTCTTCTACAGAGTCGGTGAGCCTTTCCGCTTTTTCCGGGTCGGGATGAACTTCAACGGCAATTATAGCCTTTCCGATTGCGGTTTCTATCTTTTTTCTGTCGTAGGGAGCAATTTCGCCGGAGCGTTTAACTACAGATTTTATGAAATTTTTTGTTTCTTCATCTTTACTGGAGCCTAAAAAACTTTTCCATTCAGGGAATACAGGGGTCTCGTTCATTTTTTAATTTCCTTTTTTTTCTGATTCAGCGTTTTTTACTTCTGTTATGAATTCTTCAAGGGTTTCAAAATGCTTGTAGGCTGAGGCAAATCTGATGTAGGCAACTTTATCCAGTTTGTAGAGGTGTTCCAGGACCAGTTCTCCAAGCTCAGAAGTTGTAATTTCCCTGGCGGACTTTCCCAGCATAATTGCATCGTCTTCTATTTCGTTTACCAGATTGTCAATTGAAGTAGTAGTTATGGATCTTTTTTCTAAAGCCCGCTCGATTCCTTTTGCAAGCTTTAAATGGTCAAAAGGCTGGCGTCGGCCGTCCCTTTTTACAACCATGAAGGGCTTTTCTTCAACTCTTTCGTAACTTGTAAAGCGGTAGCCGCAGGAAATGCACTCTCTGCGTCTTCTTATGCTTTCTCCGTTTGCCATTGT
>JAILKG010000316.1 GCA_024693915.1 Treponema sp. | reverse complement strand
GAACTTTTGAAGGCAAAAGGATATTTTGACTAATCAGATAATCCGCTGGTTTTTAGGCCGGCGGATTTTTATTTGACTAAATGTCAGCCCACTAGAAAAATATAAAAGGAGGGGGCAGTCTCCTCCTGAGTGAGGCTGCTGGCAGCCTCTGATGAATGGAAAGCCGTTAAAAAATCTTCGAAAGAAGATTTTAGGCTATCCTTTGATACTGCCCTTCCGGTCTTGTCCGCTACCCCCTCTGCGGTGGCTTACGCTACCCCCTCTGCGGGGGCTTTTTTTTGTCCAAAAGACAGGTAAAGTCTTCCTGCTATAAATCACGACACCACCCCGCCCCCGCAAGGCCCCCCCAACAATTCTTAAATGAAAAGTACAGGGGCAAAGGCATTTAGGAAACTATATAAAATTGAAGAAGAAACGTCTGCGGACCAGGATCCAAAAAACGCAGGCTAGCCTGCTAGACGCTGTTTGTGGCAGAGGAACTATTAAATGCCGCTCACGCGGCAGCCACAAACAGCCCGAGGCAAAGGCATTATTTTTCTACATTTGAAAAAACTGGGCAGGTAAAGCCAAAAAATTGGGACGCAGACGAAAATTAGGGACGGGACCCCAGGGGGAAGGTTCCCTGATTTTTGTCGTCGCTGGGACCCGATTTTTTGGCGTTATATAAAATTATTTTTTTATATTTGAAAATTAAAATGCCTTTACCCTGGTCAACCTGGCATTGCTACCAGGCATTCTAGAAAAAAAGCTTATGAACCATTACAATAGTCTTATGAAAATTCTTTCCGACTACGCCTCTTTTGAGATAAACATAAAAAATTCCCGCTTTCTGGCCGAGCTTTTTCCCTGCGAAAAACAGGACCAGGCCAGGGCAATTGTGAAAGCCCAGAAAAACAAGTACTTTGATTCCACCCATGTAGTACACGCATTTATGCTGGGCTTAAAAGGGGAAGTCATGGGAATGAGCGACGACGGAGAACCTGGAGGAACTGCCGGCCGGCCTGTTTTAGATGTGATAAAGGGCCGTGACTGCACAAACCTTGTTTTAACCGTAACCCGCTGGTTTGGGGGAACTCTGCTGGGAACCGGAGGACTTGTAAAAGCCTATGGAGATGCTGCAAAAGGCGTTCTGGAAAACGCAGAAAAAGATAATCTTTTGCAGGAATATGTGGAAAAAACGGATTTTTCCTTTTCAGTAGATTATGGTCTTCATAAAAGTATTAAAAAATGCCTGGAAGATTTTGAAGTAATAGATATAAACGAAGAATTTTCAGATAAAGTTAAAATTAGCGGAAAAATCATATCAGAAAAAAAGAAAGCTTTTTTTGAGGCCATAAAAAATCTTTCCGCCGGAAAAATAATTCTGTAAGGCTTTCAGGCCAGCTATTTTTTTTACCGGCATTTGCAGGCATAGTCACGGCAATTCTTTTCTGTCCACTTGCCAGCTATTTTGTAAGATTTACAAGCCACTTTTCTTTTTTAAGCCAGAAATGTGCAAGAATTGACTTTGGAACGTCGCTCAATTTTACGATTGCATACATAACCACCGGTCCAAGAGGCGTAAGAAAGGTTAGAAGAACCATTCCCAGAAGGAAAAGAACGTTACCAACAGTATCACAGATTACACCCATTTTTGTATCTCCTCCGGAACGGCTGATGGCGTACTGGGCATTTAAAAGACTCCATAATGGAAGATAAAGGGAAGCCGTTACCACAAGAAAAAAGGCGTAGCGCTGAGCCTGCAATGAAAGATTCCTGAAAACAGGAGGAATTAGCAGGGTGGACAAAAGACCCAGAACAGTAAAGACAAAGCCAAAAATAATTGAGCCGCTTAAAATCCAGTTCTTATATTTTTTACATTCCTCAATATTTCCAGCCCCCAGCTCTGTTCCCATGATAACACTTGTGCTTGTCATAACGCCGCCAATGCTGATAAAAATCAGGTTTGCAATAGCAAAACCTGCCGACATGCCGCTTACAACATCTGCCCCTCCCCGGGTATTGTAGAGGGCGTTGGAAATGGTTTCGCTTAAGGCCCAGAAAATTTCTGAATAGAGGATGGCGGCCGCTTTTACGAACATTCTGCCAAAAAGGTTTATTCGTATTACAAAAAGGCGGGTAATCTTAAAAAGAAAGTCCGGCCGCTTTATTATCAGATAAACAGTAAAAGCCACAAGCTCTACGGCACGGGCAATTACAGTAGCATACCCTGCTCCTGCAACTTCCAGACGGGGTGCGCCCAGATGTCCGTAAATTAATACCCAGTTAAAAAATGTATTTACCAGGGTGGCCGCCACAGAAATGATAAGAGGCGGGCGCACCACGGCAATTTCCCTAAGGCTGGTTGCAATACTCTGGGAAAAAACCATAAAAACAAAGGAAAGGGAAACTGCTCTGGAATAAATCTGGCTCTGGTCAAGAATTGCAGAAGCATCCACATTTTTGGTAACCATCAGCCAGAAAAGCCCTCGGGGAGCAAGAAAACAGAGGACTGCAAAAGCTACTCCGATAATTCCGTTTACAAGAAGCTTAAAGCGAAAAACCTGCTGCATACCTTCTCTGTCTTTGGAGCCATTGTACTGGCTCATAAAAATTCCCCCTGATGAACAGAGGGTATTTGTTAGCACAAGGAAAATAAAGAAAATCTGACCCGCGACATTTACGCCGCTCATTTTTATGTCTCCAAGTCCGGAAACCATAAAATTATCGATAAGGGAAACAAGATTCTGAATGAACTGCTGCAGCATAACAGGAACTGCAATGGAAAGGGCCCTTTTGTAAAATGAGGAAGTGCCGATATATTTTTTTAATGATAAGGTCATAGCATTATTATAGAAGAAAATGAATTAAATTTTAAGTGGTGGGTAAAAACTAAAAAGAAAGAGGCCTGCATGAGAGGGAGAAAAGTTTTTTTTGAAGGAAAAGCCTGGCGCCGGGCTGGAGTGGTGCTGAAAGCAGTCAGGGCTGCTTCTTTTAAGAAGCAGCCCTGACCAAGCCTCTGGCGGGCCACGGAAGACCGATTGGTAACCGTAACCGCCTGAATAAAAAAGGCTGCAGATTGCGGGTAATAAGCAATCTGCAGCCTGATATCATGTTAGCCCTGAAAAGGGAAAATTATAATTACTGAGCTGGATAAACTGCAGTATTATTTGTGATTGTCAAAGCTCCGCCGGAAGAGTTCCACATGTCTGTCAAATCAGACGGATTGTATCTGCGGATTTTGATGCTTACAACATTAAGGTTTGTTGTAAAATAAAGGGCACCGTCATTTTTTACATACTTAAGTCGCTTCCAGTACTGAGAATTATCATCAGTTTTGATTACACCCCAGATTGCAGCGTTTGCATCTCCATACCAGCCCGGAACGCCTGTTACTGTGAACAAGCCGCCTGTTGTTTCATCAAGAGTGAAGTCAGCATTTGGAAGTTCCCCTGCTGTTTCTGCAGCTTCAATTGAGGCATAGTCTGTAGGACCTGCTGGAGCATCAAAAGTTCCTGTTGCGGCAACTGAAATTACAAGTGCGGTTTTGTCATCTGTAAGCTTGAAGGAAATCTTATATGTTGTAAGATCTGTAAGAGGTCCGATGATAATGTTATCAGTTCCGGAAATGCTTACGCCTTCTGGCAAAGAAGTAGAAGCTTCTGCATTTACTTTAGCAACTCCATACCATGTATCACCAGAGTTTAATTTAAGATTAAGGTTTCCGTTACTTCCACCCCATGCTGTCATAGTTGTTCTGTAGTTCAATGTGAATGCAAATACACCAGTTCCTTCACCATCTTCTGCAATTGCAATATCTTCACCAAAGTCACCTTTTGCAACAAATGTTGAATCAAGTGTGATTTCTACAGGAGCAGCAGGAGTATTGTTTCCGCCTTCGCTGCCTTCACCTTCATTTCCGTCGTTTCCTGCAGGAGTTTCTGGAGCAGGAGCAGCAATTGCTGTGATTACTTCTGCTTCTTCGCTGCCTTCTACAAAAAGACCATTCTTTACGAATGCTGCACCGTCGTAAACTTTTGATCCGCCGCCATCATAAGAAATGATGAAGTTGTCAGGAAGCTCTGTTGTTGTTGTAATTGTGTATTTGTAAATATATTTACCATCGCTGTCTGTTCCTTTAAGAACAAAAGCGTCTCCAGGCCAGGTTCCTGCAACGGTAAACAATTCTCCGCCGCCTACAGAATTCCATGCCCAGAAGAAGTAATCTCTATCTTCTGTTGTCTTAAAGAAGATTGAAACTTCATTGGCATCTTCAAGACTTGGTGTATATGCTCCTGTTGAGCCAGGAACAACTGGTCTTTCCAATGGCTGGTGAAGATCACCTGAACAAGCTGCAAGAACCAGTGATGCAAGACCTGCTACAGCGCCCATTAAAAATCTAGAAATATTCTTTTTCATAAAGTCCTCCATTAAGGGGAGCCTGTTTAAGGCTTCCCCATTTTTTATTTAAGAAAGAGTTTTCTTAAACTTAGATTTCCCAGCGGATACCTGCGCGAACGGCTGCTTTTCCGTCAAAGTAATTAACTGCATTAAGAGTTCCGTCTCCGGTTGAACCTTTGTCCCAGCGGCTTGAAACGTTTGCTCTGTCAAGTGCAAGGTTGTCCTGTCCTTCGCCAAATCTTTTGAATCCGTCCATATTGTAAACAAAGTTGCAGTATACTGTTGGTTCTTTAGAGTTGCGAGGTGAGAAAGGTATGCAGATTCTCCTTCGCGATGCTCATGGACGTATACAGGGACGCTATCAGAATGGAAAGTTGGCTAATGAACAACTGCTGGGTAAAGCGTGAATATCCCGGATTCTTTGACCGGTCCTTTA
>JAILKG010000299.1 GCA_024693915.1 Treponema sp. | reverse complement strand
CCCAACGCGTCCGCAAGGAGCATCGTATTCACCGATAAATATTCGCCCGCCAAGGAAGGTTCCTGTGGTAAGAACAACAGCCCTGCAGGGAATTATCCTTCCCCTTTCGGTTACAATTCCGGTTACCTTCTGCCTCATTCCGCTCTTTGCGGCTTCTGTCTTCAGATTTTCAGAGCCACGGAATTCTCCAGGAATACTTCCTCTCTCTGCCTGTGTATCTGAATCCGGCGGAAGTGGTGTATCGGAATTGTAACCGAAAGGGGAAGGATAATTCCCTGCAGGGCTGTTGTTCTTACCACAGGAACCTTCCTTGGCGGGCGAATATTTATCGGTGAATACGATGCTCCTTGCGGACGCGTTGGGGAAGCTGCGGCTTTTGGACTTACAGAAAGCCTTCATCGCCTTGGTTTTACTACAGGCCGCTTAAAAACAGGTACTCCTCCTAGAATTTTACGCCGCACAATCGATTTTTCAAAGCTTGAATTGAACGACGGGGATTCAGAGGTAATTCCTTTTAGCTTTGATACTGAAAAAGTGGAGCGGCCTCTGGTTCCATGTTATGTTGCCTACACAAACCCTGAAACTCACGAAATCATCAGAAAAAATATAGGCCGTTCGCCTTTGTACAGCGGAAAAATCAGCGGTGTTGGACCTCGTTACTGTCCTTCAATTGAAGACAAGGTAATGCGTTTTGCAGAAAGGGAGCGCCACCAGATTTTTGTTGAACCGGAAGGTCTTGAGACTGACGAAATGTATTTGAACGGACTTTCTTCCAGTCTGCCGGAATGCGTGCAGGATGCTTTTTTGCACACCATGAAGGGTTTTGAAAATGCCGTTCAGAGCCGCCCTGGTTATGCTGTTGAGTACGATTATGTTGAGCCGACTCAATTATATAGAAGTCTAGAAACAAAAAGAGTAGCAGGGCTTTTTAACGCCGGTCAGATAAACGGAACTTCCGGCTACGAAGAAGCAGCCGGTCAGGGACTTGTTGCGGGAATTAACGCCGGCCTTTACTCTAGAGCTCACAAAGAACTCTGTGGAGAAATTTGTGGTTCCCGCCAGAAAATACCGGAGGATTTGAACGGAGTTCCGGTGAGTGCAGAAGCGGGCTGTCTTATGTATAAGGCAAAGATGAGTCAGGTAGAGCTGGAAGATGCTGCAAAAATCAGCGCAAACATTACCAGCCGTCTGAATGAATTTGAAAAAACATCTCAGAATCAAGCTGGTTTTAATAATTTTGAAAAAATTCCAGATTTTAATCCTTTGGTTTTGGGAAGAGACGAGGCTTATATCGGCGTTTTGATAGATGACCTTGTAACCCTGGGAACAAAAGAGCCTTACCGCATGTTTACGGCCAGAGCGGAATACCGTCTTAAGCTTCGCCACGATACAGCAGACAGACGCCTGAGCCGCTATGGCTTTGAAGCCGGCTTAAAAACTAAAGCTCAGTTTGAAAAAGTTGAAGCAAAATATGCCCAGCTGGATGAAATTGTAGCTCAGCTTTTGAAAAAGCCAAATATGGAAAATCCAGGTTATCCGGAAGAAGCCTGGGAAATGGCCAAAATTGATTTTAAGTACAAATATTATATTGAAAAGCAGGATAAGAGGGTTGAAAAGCTCCACAAAATGGAAAATGTTCGCATTCCAAAAGATTTTGATTACGGGGCAATTCCTTCTTTGAGTGCAGAAAGCCGCAATAAGCTGGAAAAAGTGCGTCCTGAAACACTGGGCCAGGCTGAGCGCATAAGCGGAATCAGAAATTCAGATATTATGCTGCTGATGGTATATCTGAAATAAGCCGCAAATATTCTATTTATTTGCTAATGCATTTATAATGGGGAAGCTCTGAGTCTGCTGCCATATTTTGTTTGAAAAAAAGCCATTCTTCAGTATAATTATATAAATTTATTTTGGGAGAAATTCGCTGAATGGGTTTTAGTCTTTCCGAGCTGATAAAAAGGCATTCCAGTTTTTACTATATGCCTGACCGCTTTCTGGAAGAAATTTCAGATGAAAATCTAAATCACATTTCTCTTGTTTCATTAATTCTTTGGATTCTGGGCCTGATTAACATTGTGACTGCTGTGGTGAGGGCTGATGGAGATTTTTCTGGAAAAGCAGCACATTTTACTTATTACGGAATTTCTTTTGCAACAACTTTTATTGTCTTTATCTGGACCAGAATTCTTCTTCAGAAAAAAGATACTGTAGATTATAGGATAAAAAGTCTTCCACTTTATCTGGGAATGATTGGAATGCAGCTGGCTTTTATCATGAATTTCTGGCCTGATGGGGAGATTTTTAGCCACTACAACGGCTTTGTTCTTCTTGCATGCGAAGGAATTCTAACCGGTCTTTTCTTTCATATTTATCCAAATCTTTTTGATTTAATTCATCTGCCTTTTATAATTGCAACTTTTATAATTGAAATAGAACAGATTGGCCTTGTTTGTGCTTCTAATATTCTGGTCTATTTTGTCATTCTTCACATTCTGGTTGTTTACAAATGGGCAAATACAAAAGAACAATTTATGCAGCGTGAAAAAATGGCTGCTTTGAATGCCAACCTTTCCAGAGAAATTGCTATTGCTGCTGACATTCAGAAGAATTTTTACACCTGCGATGTTTCTAATATATACGGATGGGAATTGGGCTATTACAACAAGGCAATGGCTGGTGTTTCCGGAGACCTTTTTGCTTTTTATAAAAGAGAAAATATTCTTGATGGACTGGGAATTTTTGACGTTTCCGGACACGGAATATCTTCCGGACTTTTAACCATGCTTGCAAAAAATATTATCGAAGATGAATTTTACAGCAATTCAGAAGAAAGTCTTGATCAGGTTTTGCACGAAATAAATGACCGCATTATAGAAGCAAAGGGAAATGTAGAAAATTATCTTACCGGAATTCTTTCCAGGGTGAAGGATAACAGGCTGGAATTTGTGAATGCCGGTCATCCTCTTCCTCTGGTGTATACCCGCAAGGATGATAATATGGAGCTTTTTATAGAATCTCCGGAGGAAAGATACGGAGTTATAGGGTTAAAGGATTTTCCTACAAAATATCAGGTGGAAACTTTTGATTTTAGTCACGGTGATGAGATGATTTTTTATTCAGATGGTATAATCGATGCCGTTAATTCTGAGGGAGAAGAATTTGGCCGCCAGCGTTTTATGGAATGCGTAAAAAAATATGTTACCCTAAAACCAAAAGATCAGGTAAATTTTATTTCTGAGGAAGTAAGGCTCTTTCAGGGCCGTGCCGCCCAAAAGGATGATGTGACCCTGATTATAATAAAAAAGGCTTAAATTTTTGAAAAAAATGCTGAAAAAAAAGTAACTTTTAAAACTTTTTAGTTTTTTAAGTTTGCTTTTAAAATACAAAAATTGAAAACAAAATAGTGGAGGATACTATGGGCTTATTAAAGGCGCTTGGTGGTGCTGCAGGTGGAGTTCTTGCAGACCAGTGGAAAGAGTACTTCTATTGCGATGCTCTTCCTGCAAATGTGATTGCCGTTCGGGGAAAGAAAAAAGTTTCCGGCCGTTCGAGCAATACAAAAGGTGATGACAATATCATCACACAGGGCTCAATCATTGCTGTTGCTGAAGGACAGTGTATGATTATTGTTGAGCAGGGAAAAGTAGTTGATGTTTGTGCAGAAGCAGGTGAATTCAAATATGATGCTTCAACAGAACCTTCTATTTTTGCCGGAAACTTTGGAAAAGGTCTGGTAGACAGCTTTAAGAACTTTGGAAAGCGTTTTACTTTTGGTGGAGAAGCTCCAAAGGATCAGAGAGTTTACTATCTCAATATGAAGGAAATGATCGGCAACAAGTATGGAACTCCTCAGCCTGTTCCATTCCGCGTTGTTGATGAAAGAGCTGGAATCGATATCGATGTTTCTGTACGCTGTTTTGGTGAATACAGCTGGAAACTTTCTGATCCGCTTTTGTTCTATAAAAACGTTTGTGGAAACGTAAACGCTGAATACACTCGTGAAGAAATTGAAGGTCAGTTAAAGAGTGAATTCCTGACTGCTCTTCAGCCTGCATTTGCAAAAATCAGTGCACAGGGTGTTCGTTATTCTCAGGTTCCTGGTCACACAATGGAACTTGCTCAGGCTTTGAAGGAAGTTCTTTCTGAACAGTGGCAGGAATATCGTGGAATTGAAATTGTAAGGGTAGGTGTTTCATCTATCAGTGCAACAGAAGAAGACGAGAAAATGCTCAAAGAGCTTCAGAGAAATGCGGCATTCAGAGATCCAACTCTTGGAGCTGCTTATCTTGTTGGAGCACAGGGTGCTGCAATGCAGGCTGCTGCAAACAACCAGGGTGCTGGTGGAGCAGCAATGGCATTTATGGGTATGAATATGGCTGGCGCCGCCGGCGGAATGAATGCTCAGAATCTTTATGCAATGGGTGCACAGAATCAGGCTAATGCGCAAGCTGGAGGAGATGCTGCCGGCGCTTCTGCAGGCAATTCTGCCACATCTGCAGGTTCATGGAAATGTTCCTGCGGTGCTACTGCAAGCGGAAAATTCTGTCCTGAATGCGGTAAGCCAAAGCCGGCTGATGAAGGTTTCTGGACCTGCAGCTGTGGCGCAAAAAACAAGGGAAAATTCTGCCAGGAATGTGGAGCTAAAAAGCCTGCAGGAATTCCTCAGTACAAGTGCGATAAGTGCGGCTGGGAACCTGCAAAGGGAACAAAACCTCCTAAGTTCTGTCCAGAATGTGGAGATCCTTTTGATGATGGCGACATCGTAAACTAAAAAAAATAAATATTTTTTTGGAAGAGCCCGGAGGCAGCCTGCTGCTTTCGGGCTTTATTTTTAGGGCTCGTGAGCCCGTGAAAATATGGAGCGAAGCGGAATATTTTTACAATAAACCACCTGCTATGCGGGTGGTGGGCAAAAGCTTATAGCCCAAAAAACTTTCCTCCGAAGCGGTACAAATGGTGAAATCAGAATT
>JAILKG010000283.1 GCA_024693915.1 Treponema sp. | reverse complement strand
TCACAAAGAAGAACTTAAAAAATCTGTAACATTATTTCTTCCAGTCCATTCTCCAAAGTCAGGGAGTTTGCTTCTGCCATTTTTTTCTCCCTTGCTACCCTTTGGGCTACTTTTCCTCCTTTCTTCAGGTCCATATTCCCTGAAGAAATCCTGTTTACCTTAAGAAGAAAACTGTAGGAATTATTTTTTTGATTTTTTACAGGATTTGAAGAAACCCTTCCTTCTATCACACTTATTTTTTCAAACTGACAAAGGCTCTTTAAATCTTCTTTTTCTTTTACTGAAAATAATCCTGAATAGACCATAATAGAGACAATTACAGCAGAAAGAATTACAGGTTCTTTTATAATTCCTTTTAGAGAAAGTAAAAAATTGTTTTTATGTTTCTTTTGGAAAACTCTTACCATTTCAAGCTCGCAAGAGCATCGCGAGCCTTGGTAATAACCTGTTCAGGATAAGAGTAGTATGTAACTGCAAGAAGTGTGTCAAAAGCATTTTTGTCACCTATAGCTCCCAATGCTGAAATAAATGCGAGAAGCACTTTGTCTGAAGGAAGTTTTACAGATGAATCAGAAATGGCTTTTTCTGCAGTCTGATTAAATTCATTTATACAGGCACAGTAAGCGCTAACAGAATCAACAGGATCTATTACCGGAAGATTTTTAATCACTTCACAATACTGGCTTTCAGAAAGTTTTCCTTTTTCATACTGCTCTTTTGCCATAGAAAAATATTTCATGGCAATTCTTGCACTTCTTGTCCACTGTAATCTGGCAAGAAGAGAAAATGCATTGTACTGAAGCTCTACAAGACCTTCTTCATTCAAAGAGTTCTCATATATAGTTATAGTACGAGACAGTACGTTTTCTGCTATTTCTGCATAAATTTTATTGGAAAATTTTTCATTTTTTACAGTTAATTCATAGATATTCTGACATTCCTTTACGCTTCCTGTCTGTATGATGGAAACTGCCTGTGGAATAGACTTTTCAAGAAGCAATGTTACAGATTTTTTTAGTTCTTCTTTGTGAGCCTCCCAAACACTATCGCTGTAAAGAAGATAGAGAATTACAAAAGAATCCTTATTTCCAATATATCCTAAGGTAGAAATAACAGCTTTTGAAAGAGGATCCTTTTCTGGGGAAACAAAAGTCTTTTTAAGATAATCGTTCAAAAGTTCAGGGAATCTTGTATCCTGAGTTTTGAAAACTGTAAGCCGGTTTAGTACGGCGATTTTTACATTGGTTTCGTCAAAAAGATTATAGATTTTATAAAAACGGTCGTAAATTTCCTTGCTTTCATTTTCCTGACTGGAATTAAGGTAATCAGCAGGAACTGAAAGAATGCCCGCAATTGCTAAAGCATCCAGATCTCTGTCATTTCCAAGAACTTCCTTGCTTGAAATTGCAAAGTCCAGGGCCAGTTTTGAAAGTAAAATTGCTTCTGAACCAGAAGCAGATCTTACGCACTGTGTTTTATCCTGTATATTTCCGCTTACAAATTTTTTCTGGTTCATAGAACCTTCAGCAAAGGAAAAGAATGTAGAAATAAATAAAATGCAAAACAATAAAGAAACTAACTTTTTCAATTTTTCCTCTCTATTTTCTAGAATACTGTATCCATATCCCCGATTTCAGCTTCCAGCTCTTTATTTTCAAAAGAAGAAGAATCCAGTATATCGTCAGTTGTATTAAGTTTATCTGCATCTTGATTTTCAGATAACTGTTCATCTTCTGCAGAATACACCTTTACCCCGTCAGTAACTTCACTTGTAATCTTTTCTGAAAGATGGGCGCTGTCAAATGAAGAGTCTTTCTTTTCATCTTCATCGGTATAGGTCATAGCTTCATAAATTTCTTTCTCACTCTGAGGAAGAATATTGTAAACATAGCTTAAAATGATATTTTTCATATCGTTTTCAATGTGGATGCATTCAAAATGAAGACGTGACTGAGAAATTTCTTCATTGAATTCAACAGTTCTTACAATTCCAAACATAATCACAAGCCTTGAATCAAGCTGGAATTGAAGCCTTAGTCGTACATCTGGTACTCCTTTTCCTCCAATGCGAATGAGAGCACCGTTTGAAGAAATATCTTCAATGATACATTTATAGCCAGGTTTTGTTTCTACCTTTCCGTAGTCTTTGTCATCCTCTTTCAAAATGTAGAGTTCGGCATTAATATGACATTTTGCCCTGACTGCATTTCTTTTCTGAGTTCTGATTAAATTTGCTGTATGCTGAAGATGGAGGGATGGATGCCCCAGAAAAAGTCCTTCGCTTAATACAGTTGTGTCAAAAACATAGCGGGCATCCCCGTTTCGCCATAAATAAACATTTACAGTCTGATTTAGCCAGGCTTTTCCTTCAACAGTAATCTGTCCTTTTTGGGTTGGAAGAAGAATTGTAATATCACGGCCATTGTTTGTAATTTCAGAAGAAAAAACGCCCTTTCCGGGAAGAATGATTCTTAATTTTTGACCAGCTGTAAGTGACCGGGTTGATTCCAGTCCCCTCTTTTTATCCGCATCTTTTTCAATTTTTGTGCGGTAATCATAAAGTTTTGTAAGAAGATTTTTCATTTTTCCGGAATTAGAAGCTCCGGAAGATTCTGAATGTGTTTTTATCTGTGCAATGCACTTTGTAAGTGAATTCAAGTTCCAGAAAAGTGATGATGCTTCCTGTAAATCGCAGACCTGTGCTACCTGCCATAAAGTTGAAATTTCCCAGGTATGAAATCCTTGATCCATTCCTTCTATAAAGAACTGTATTTTTTCCTTGTTTTTTACATAAATCCAGGAAGAGACTACTGCAATAGCTGTAAGAATTAACAGGGCAAACAATATATACATATTAACTTTAAACTCACTTTCAAATATAATAGCACAATACTTTCCAAATGAATAGACTTAGATTTGCCGCAAGCCTTTTTTTAAGCCTTCTGGTATATATATTTTTTTTAATTCCTCCCCTGCTGGTAAATTTTGACAGCACGAAAGTTCTCTTTACAGATATTTCATTTCCTCTTCAAAGCCTGGTTAATTCATTACTTTTTTTATTTTTATACATGTTCCGAAAAAAATTGTTCTTTCTTCCGGAACATCTGGAAGATAAGAATTGCCATGAATATCAGGAATTTTCTTCAGAAGCTAATACTATTTCTGAATCTAGCCAGAAAGCTTCATACATTATCAAGAGCAGAAAAAAAAAGTAATCACTTTACAAAAGCATTTTCTTTTTTGATGACTCTTGGGCTTCTTTTACTTTTGTCAGCTCTTCTTCAGTTTCTTGCAGATAAAGTAAAGCTTCCTTCCCTTTCTGAAAGCATAAAACCAGAAGGAAAAGAATGGCTTTTTATTATTTTAAGTTTTATTTGTCAGGGCTTCAGTGAAGAATTTTTGTACAGATTTTTTCTTCCGGAATCCATTTATTCTGTCTTTAAATATTTTAAAAAAGAAAAGATTTTTTCAAAAAATCGCCCTACAGGTCTTTTATTATTCCTTCTTTTTGAGTTTATTTTTGCCCTTATTTTTTCTTTTTCTCACCGCTATCTTGGATTTTTTGCCGTTATAAACGCTTTTTTAGCCCATTTTATTTTGCGATTCTCTTACTTAAAATGTGACAATATTGCCATCACTTCATCAGTTCACATTATCTACAATTTGTTTCAACTGATATTTTTTATATAACCTCAATGTCGAGTTATCTAACTGTAAAATAAAAATTGGCGTAGGCTCAGGTTGCGACACCAAAAACACTCAGCCACCGCGAAGCGGTAGAGCCGCTTTTTTGCTGGCGCGTTCACGCCGAGAGCCAATTTTTGAATTGAAATTATAAAACTCGAAATTAAGGCTATATAGTTTTTAAAAGCGCTCAGAAGAAAGTGTATATTCCTGAGGATCTGCGGGGGATGGACCTGAAGGCAGACACCTCGAAGTGGTCGTTTAAAAGGA
>JAILKG010000275.1 GCA_024693915.1 Treponema sp. | reverse complement strand
TCCGAGTGGTTTAAGGTACATCCTTGGAAGGGATGCGTAGCAGCAATGCTACCTGGGGTTCGAATCCCCATCTTTCCGATTGAGACCAGATGCCCTGCAATGTATCCTTCAAAACCCCGCCAGATCGGGAACGAAGCAACGGTATGAAGATTTTACATGTGACGGGGACTATCTGGTCTCTTTTTTTTTTAACGCAAATGCTGTATAATACTTTCAACTTGAGGTGAGCGTATGAAAAAAAGCAATTTTTTTGCAGGACTTTTGATTACCATTATCGGTCTGCTTCTTTTAATTATTCCAAAGCAGTGCGTCAGGGCGGTTGTAATTCTTTTGGGCCTTGAAGCTATCACCAACGGAATTTTCAGTCTTATGTACACCAGAAAACTGGTTCCGGATTCTTCTTTTCAGTTCACTGTGATTATGAGGGGAATGCTCAGTCTTGTAATCGGTCTTCTGGCTTTTTTCCTGCCTTTAAAATTTATGAAGGCTGTAAGCGCCATCTGGACTATCATGCTCTATATTCTTGCAGTTTATCTGCTTTTTAGCGCAGGCTTAGAGCTGTTTGCCATGGGAAAAATCAGAAATACTGAAATTGACAGAAAAAGTTATATTCTTGAAGCCTTGATTTCCATAATTGCTGCCGTTATCATGTTTCTGGTTCCCCAGACTATCGGAGAAGTGATTCTTAGAATTGCAGGTCTTTTTGTGGCAGTTTGCGGTGGTCTTTATCTTCTTTACACCTGGAAAAACAGGCCTATTGTGCAGGAACCTGTTGAAGTGGTGGATGATATCAGCGGGGAAATCGAAAAAAGCTGATAGCCTGACAGGCTTTAACAGATGAGAGGCTGCTTTTAAAGACTCTCGCCCCAGGAGACTCTTTTTTTGGGGGGGAGATGCTGGCGCTATTTTTGAAAAAGATTTAACGAAAAAGACTTAGTGATACATATAAAAGATGTGGAGTAAAAAATGATTGAAATTGATAAAGTGAGTGTTTTTGGCTGGGAAGCTGCAATCCGCGGTATGAGAAATTCTTTTAACAGCTGGGACAAGATTGATTCTGACTTTTCTTCTGAGGCTGATTTTAAGGCTGGAGAGGCTGATCTTGAACTTATGTGCCGCCTTTCTAAAGCAGGTCCAAGTCACGCAAAATTTTTAAGATACATCAATGTTTCCCTGGATATTAATGCTCCCCGCTACTGGTGGGCAGAAATGGATACCTACAAAGTAGGAACTGTAAGAAATTCCTGTTCCACAATGCACAAGGTTCAGTCAAAGGAATTTGTAAGGGAAGATTTTAGCGTAGAACATTTGAACGAAGAATCTCTTGCCGCCCTGGACAATCTTATTCAGGTGATGAACAAGGCCAGGGACAGATTTAACAAGGAAGGCAAGAACAAGGATGACTGGTGGCAGATGATTCAGCTTTTGCCTGCCAGCCTTAATCAGAAGGCTACTGTTCAGCTGAACTATCAGGTTTTGCAGAACATCTATTTTACCAGAAAAGGACACCGTCTTGACGAGTGGCATACTTTCTGCCACTGGATTGAATCTTTGCCTTATTCGGAACTGATAACCGGAAAAAAAGAATAAAGTTTTTTAAGGGGGGAAGGCGCATTTCCTTGCGCCGGCAGATTTATGAGCACCAAAGCCGTTTTTTCTTCCGACATTTATGATACAAAAGCCCTTATTCAGGAATTTTTTACGACTTTTCCTTTTCTGCAGGAAGAGGAATCTGCCTTTAAAATTCAAAAGGCCTGGAATAAGCTTGTGGAACTTTCCCTAAACCTGAAGACTGCCTGTGGTTTGCCATACTACATTCACCCCTTAAGAGTTTCCTATATTCTTGCGGAAAGCTCCTTTGATACTGATACAATTGTTTCCGGTTTTTTGCACGGCCTTCTGGATAAAGGTCTTGGAGAAGATGACTTCAAGGCCGATTTTGGAGATGAGGTTTTTAAAATCGTTTCTGGGGCGGCAAAAATTCAGAAACTTCCTTCCAACAACAGAACTCTTTTAGAATCTGACGCCATAAGAAAAATGCTTTTTGCCCTGGCTGACGATGTTCGTGTAATTTTTGTAAAACTTGCCGACAGGCTGGACAGAATCCGCTATATCAAAAATCTTGAAGAATCAGAAAGAAAAATCCTTGCCCAGGAAGTAATTGATATCTGGGCGCCTCTTGCTGACAGGCTTGGTATGCAGAATGCCAAAAATGAATTTGAGGATTTGAGTTTAAAATATACAAATCCTGCCGCCTTCAGGCAGATAAAAGAAGTGATTTCCCAGAAACAGGAAGAAAGA
This sequence comes from Treponema sp., assembly GCA_024693915.1. GTDB lineage: Bacteria > Spirochaetota > Spirochaetia > Treponematales > Treponemataceae > Treponema_D. Next base: position 1,473 of record JAILKG010000275.1, on the reverse strand, counting down.
AAGGCTTATCTTGAAGAAGCGGTAGCGGCCATTCAAAATGAGGCTGTAAAACAGAATATTCAGGTTGAAATTTCAAGCAGGGCCAAGCATTTTTACTCGATATATCAGAAAATGAGGAAGAGAAACAAGGACCCTTCAGAACTTTACGATTTGCTTGCTCTCCGCATAATCTGCCAGAAAAAAAGCGACTGTTACAATCTTGTGGGAATTGTTCATGCCCTCTGGAGTCCTCTGGAAGGACGTTTTAAAGACTATATCGCCATGCCAAAGTCAAACGGCTACCAGTCTCTGCATACAACTGTTATGTGTAAGGACAGGCCTCTGGAAATTCAAATCCGCACAAAAGAAATGCATGAATTTGCCGAGCACGGTCTTGCAAGCCACTGGCTTTACAAAAAAGGAAAGAGCAGGGATCTGGTGGATATAGGAAAACTTGGAATTTTTAACCAGATTTCCCAGCTTAAGGATTCTGATCTTCAGGACGGAGAACTATATAAGGAATTTAAGAACGAGCTTTTGGCTGATGAAATTGTAGTTTTTACTCCAAAGGGAGATGTAAAAAAGCTTCCTCTGGGGGCTACGGCTATTGATTTTGCCTATTCCATTCACAGCGCAATTGGTGAAAAAATTGTGGGGGCTAAGGCAGACGGAAAGATTATTCCTCTTTCAATGCCATTAAAAAATACCCAGATAATTGAGGTTATCACAAATCCCAATGCTCATCCTACTGAAGGCCAGCTGAAAATTGTAAAGACCGGTAAGGCTCACCAGAAAATTCATTCCTGGCTTTACCAGAACGATCCAACTTTTATAGATCACGAAATGCAGGCAAAAATTGAGGCTGAAAATCTTTTGCGGGCAAAAGAAAATCAGGCTCTTCAGAATGCCCGGCGTGCTCATAAAAAGGGGGAGGGCTTTGATCCGGAAAAGGAAGAAGGTGGAACTACAAGAGTAAAAATCGGGAATTCTTCAAATTTTCTGATTACTTTTGCAAAATGCTGTCAGCCCCGTTTTCCAGACCCAATTGCGGGATATGTTTCCAGGGTAAGGGGAATAACTGTTCACCGGGCTGACTGTCCTACCTATGCCCGCATTCAGGATTTGGAAAGAAGAAGAATTGATGTGGAGTGGGATAAAGAGCAGAAGTAAAAAAATGACTTTTGTCTGAGATTTTTGTGGGAGATTTAAACTTTTAGATTTTTGTGCCAGCTTTTTCTCTGAGATTTCTATCTGTGGCTTTTGTACCAGGGCTGTCCTTGTAAGTTTTATGCTTTGAAAGGGCAGCCTGTTTTTTTTTAAATTTGTTTTTATGTGGAAGCCGGAATTTTTAAGTAGCCTGAAATTCGAGTTATTTACGATAAATAAAAATTGGCGTAGGCTCATGTTGCGACACAAAAAGCACTCAGCCACCGCGAAGCGGTACTGCCGCTTTTTGCTGGCGCGTTCACGCCGAGAGCCAATTTTTGAGTTGGA
>JAILKG010000272.1 GCA_024693915.1 Treponema sp. | reverse complement strand
CTCTAAATTGCCAAAGGAGTTCTACAATTCTTTTACGGGCTTTTATTTCTGGATTTTCGTACAATAACTGAAGTTTTTCTTTGATTATATCAAAGGCAAGCTTTCTTAATTGAACATTTTCTTCTGCTTCTTTATCGAAGTGCCCGCATAGATTTTCATCGTAACAGATGCCTTGTTCCTGAAAATCTTTTCTAAGCTGACTGTATTCATTGAGGCAGATTTCAAAGTCGTTCACTGAATCTTTGTTTTCCATGAAAGATGCTTTCAATATTTTTTGAATACAATTGTTCAGCTTTGTATTTAATTCATCGAATGAAATCTTCAAGTGTCTTTCTTCAAAATCTGCCATAAATACCTCCAGTTATACTTTATTCCACACGAAATCCCATCTTGTGTTCAGAATCTCCGGTATATCCTTCGTCCTTCCACTGCTTTTTCTTTTCTGCCTGAAGTTTTTTGAGTTCATCCAGAATGTATTCTGACTTTACGTCATCCTGATTCATAAAACGGATACGGCTTGAAAGGGCTCCGAAGTCTCCTGGAGTTACACTGTCAGAATCTTCCAGTTCTTCAATTTCTTTATTAGAAAGATGATAGTCCGGGAAATATTTTTCGAGCATGATTTTAATTCCGTCAAACTTCATAGGCTTGAACTCAACAAGCATGTGAAAACGGCGCTGCATAGCAGGATCCATTATGTTGCGCAGGTTTGTAGTACAAATAAGGATTCCTGTAAACTCTTCCATCTGGGTAAGAAATTCATTTACAAGCGACCGTTCCCAGGTGCGCTGAGCTTGATTTCTGTCATAGAAGAAGGTGTCTGCTTCATCAAACAGAAGAATTGCATCACTCTGCTCAGCCTGATCAAAGGCATCGCGAATATTCTGTTCATCCTGACCTACATATGGACTTAAAATGTCACTCGGGCGGCGGAGAATAATTTCTTTTCCAAGCTGTTCTGCAATGTAACGGGCAAGTTCTGTCTTTCCTGTTCCGCTTAAACCATAGAAAAGCATACGTATTCCGTTTTCTGTATTTTTGTTCTTTTCTGCATATTTGGCAGCATTCTGAACCATATTTACAATTTCTTTAGGATCCATAGAAGCATTGAGAACACGTAAATCATATTCGGCTTTTACTTTATCACGCATTTTCTTTTTCTTTCCGTTAAGTAAAAGTGAATTCTCCTTCATTACGATATCCGCTTTTTTAAGGAGAGTATCTTCGTCCTTACATTCCATTGCATCAATTGTTTTCACAATATTTTCTACACTCTGGCCGGTAAGATGATACCTTTCAAGCATCGAAACTAATTCAGTCTTGGCATTTTCGGTAATATCCAACCCTTCAAGTCTCTGCTCTGCAATATTTTTCATCATACTTTTAGGCATGGCTTCAAAACGTATGCTGAAAGTAAAGCGACGACGAGTAGAATCATCAATCTGATGCTGATGGTTTATGATGTAAATTACTTTATCCCTGTTGTTTTCAAGCATCTTGTTGACTGTACCTTTTGTTTTTGATGGGGCCATTCCAAAAAAACTGAAATCCATAGTTTTTAACAGAGAATCTGCTTCATCAACTATCAGAATCGAATCCTTACGCTCCATAGAAAGAAGACAAACAAGGCGGCCTAAAACATTACACCTTTCATTTGTTTCTGCTTCATTCTTGAAAATATAAACCTGTTTTCCAGTCTGCTTGCAGAGCGATTTTGCAAGTTCAGTTTTTCCGCTGCCCGGCTTACCGTAAAAAAGAATAGAAACCGGGTTTTTACCATTTAATAAATCACTGCAAATTTCCAGAGACTCCTGCTTTACGGAGAAACTATCCAGGGAATAAGCATTGCTGCAGTCTAAGGTTTTTAACAGATCACTGAAATAGGGTTCAATACTCTGAGATTCAATGCATTCATTCAGAGAAGAATCATAATCACCTTCACCATCAATAAAACCGAATGATTTTAATTTCTGGTCACTTCGGAGCATATAGGTCAGTTCTTTTTTCGTAATACCAAGCAATTCTGGAATGCTGTTGCGGAGTTCATTTTCACAACTGCGGGAAAGACAACGTAAATCTTCATTTGTATCAAGACGGCACTCTAGAAGTATATAGCGGGCTTCATTTTCTGAAAGATTTACATTATCAATGAGAAATCTTGTTTTTGATACATCAAAGACAGCTTCTTTCTGTTTCTTTGAAAGATTCATACTAGAACTTAAAGAGATGTCATCTTCTTTTCCAAAAATAACAGTGTTTATAATGGAAGAAAAAACAGGTTTTTCTGAACAATACAGCACGCGGTGAAGGTCGATCATAATTTCATCTGCCCGTTCAGAATGACGCATACTTCTTTCAACCTTTTTATCCTGCTCATATTCATACGGAATATCTGCATCTTCAAAACTCAGTTCTTCTGATGGAGGAGTTGCGAGGCGTCTTAATTTATTCTGTTTTTCAAGATTATGAATTTCCTTTTTCAAGACAGCTTTTAAGCGTTCTGTCTTATTCAGATTTTCTGTGTGTTCAAGAAAAACCTTTATGGCTTCATCATTATCATTAATTACATTTGTATTTGTTTTTTCTTCAAAAAGGTTATAGAGATAAAAACAAATTGCATAAGGTTCATCCTTAGTATAAGTAATTGAAGAGTTACTCATTTTTTTAAGCCTCCTAAGCCGTCTTCTTCTCATGTCTGCTACCGTGTCTCTACCCATAGTATTTCCTCCATTTTATTATTATTTAGATTGACTATCATTTTGTGATAGTTTTCTTAATTATCCAAATTATGCTTTTACATAAAGAAAACTCTCCAGTCTTTATTCAATGCTTCTGCAAGAGCACATATACTGTGAAAAGAGAGATTTTTTCCCGCTTTAAGACGGTTGATAGTTGCAACAGAAAGATTGGTTCGGATACAGATTTCATCTACAGTAAGGCCAGACTCAGCTATATAACGTTTTACATTTGCAGCTACTACATCCTGAAGTTCGAATTCAATAAACTCAGAATAAGTATTTCTTCTGACTTTCATTTCTGTCTTCATAAAAACCTCCCTTGTTTTTCTTAAAATACGGCTTTATAATATACAATGAGGTTCTCAAAAAATGAGAATAAAGGGTGTTTTTTATGAAAAATGTTGAAGAAATTCTTGATGAAGAACTTAATAAACTTAAAATTTCCAATAATGAGCGAGAAATCCTTATTGAAGAATTTGAATGTTACTGGGAAAACTTTTTAGACGAAGAAGGCCCTAAACCATCTAATGAAAAAATAAGAAAGTTTATAAAAAAATATCTGAAAGAACATGCAAAAGAAGAAAAACCTAAGAGACAGTCTCAGAAAGATTCTGAAAAGATTGAATGTATTATTCATGCATTAAAATATGATAAGCGGCATCTTTCCATCAAGGATATGTCAGAACTCCTTATTGAAAATGGATTTAGAGAAGGAGCTTCCGTTCCGAATCTTTACAAATGGCTTCCCGAAGAATTGAATG
>JAILKG010000237.1 GCA_024693915.1 Treponema sp. | reverse complement strand
TGAAGCCCTTATCTATCCTGCAGATGATCTTTTAAAGAAACTTTCCATCATCAGGGAAGAAAAATCTGAAAATGCGAAAAAGGCTCTTGCTTCTGCTATTCAGGAGATTGTGGACAGGGTAAATAAAAAACTTTTGCCTTACCAGCGCATTACAAAGGTTACTGTTCTGGAAAGTCCTCTTGAAATGACCACAACAATGAAGGTAAAACGAAACTACAAAAAATAAAATTGTTGTAATTTTGTCGGGTAAGTATTAAAATAGTTCTTATATGAAATTTACAAGAAGCAGCGGAATTTTAATGCACCCGACATCATTTTCGGGTACACCTGGAATAGGAACGCTTGGAAAAGCGGCCTACGAATTTGTTGACTGGCTTGAATCTGCTCATCAGACTTTGTGGCAGATTCTTCCAATTGGTCCAACCGGCTACGGAGATTCTCCGTACGCATCTTTTTCTACTTTCGCAGGAAACCCACTTTTGATTGACCTGGATGATCTGGTTCAGAGAAAATGGGCTGATAAAGCAGATATTGCTCCTGCAGAGTATATCAAATCAAGTGGAAAAGTTGATTACGGCAGTGTAGTATGGTGGAAAATGCCTGTCCTTTTTAAATGCGCTTCATACTTCCTTAAAAATGCATCTAAGGGAGACAGAGTTAAATACGAAGCATTTAAAAATGACAATTCTTCCTGGCTTGATAATTATGCAAACTTTACAAGTATCAAGCAGTTCTACGATTCAGAAGCAGAAAAGCAGGGAATCAGTGGAATTGCCCAGATGTGGAACGCCTTCTGGCCTGAAAAACTTGCAAAGTGTGATCCTTCTGCTGTTTCAAAATGGAATGCAGAACACACAGAAAATATTGAAGAAATTAAAGCTGTTCAGTTCTTCTTTGCAAGTCAGTGGTTCGATCTTAAGGAATACGCAAACAAAAAGAATATTAAGCTTATCGGTGATATCCCGATTTTCGTTGCTCCAGATTCTGCCGATGTATGGGCAAATCAGAAATTCTTCCAGCTGGACAAGAGGGGTATTCCGTTAAACGTTGCCGGTGTTCCGCCGGATTATTTCTCTGCAACCGGTCAGCTCTGGGGAAATCCTCTTTATGACTGGGCTGCAATGAAAAAAGACAATTATTCCTGGTGGGTAAAAAGAACTGCCAGAATGACAGAACTGGTGGATATTGTACGCATTGACCACTTCCGTGGTTTTGAAGCTTACTGGGCAATTCCTTACGGTGAAGAAACTGCCGTAAAGGGAAAATGGCTCCCTGGTCCTGATATCGAACTTTTCAATGCAATCAAGAAGGCTCTTGGTGAACTTCCAATTATCGCAGAAGATCTTGGACTTATTACCGAAGGTGTTAAAAAGCTCAGAGACGATTCTGGATTCCCTGGAATGAAAATTCTTCAGTTTGCCTTTGATCCAAACGAAGCTGGAAGTACTGGTATGATAAATGCCTTCCTTCCTCATATGTATCCTAACTCTTGTGTTGTTTACACAGGAACCCATGATAACGATACTATGCAGGGCTGGCTGGACAGCGCTCCTGATGCAGCTGTAAAAATTGCTGCAGAATATGCTTTTGGTAAAAAGATGACTGAAAAAGAAGCTCGAGCTGCTTCTAATGACGGTTCTCTTGAAGAAGCTCTGGTTCGCTGTGCAATCGCTTCTTCCGCTGATATGGCAGTAATTCCAATGCAGGATATTCTTGATCTTGGTGCAGAAGCCAGAATGAATATTCCTAACACAACAGGTACAAACTGGTCATGGCGTATGGAAGAGGGAAGTCTTACAAAAGAAAAGGCTGAATGGCTTGCATTTATCACCGACCTCTATGGTCGTTATATTAAAAGCAAATAGCTGATATGACAGGCTTTTAGAAAGCCGGCTATATCTATCTAAAGCTTAAATCAATGTAAAGCGCGGTGGAAAAATCTACCGCGCTTTTTAATGGGGAAAAATGTCTGATTATAATTGCATCGTAGTTCTTGGTCCTACTGCTGTGGGAAAAACTTCAATCGGGGTAAGAATCGCCTGGGAAATGAAGGGCGAAGTCGTTTCTGCAGATTCAAGGCAGACTTATAAAGGACTTGATATTGGTTCCGGTAAGGATTTGTGCGAATACTCAGTTGATGGAAATCCAGTTCCATATCACATGATTGATATTGCAAGTCTTGATGAAGAGTATAACGTTTTTCACTACCAGCAGCAGTTTTATCGGGTTTTTGACGATATTATTGCCCGTGGAAAAATTCCTGTAATTACAGGAGGAACCGGGCTTTATCTGGATGCTGTTATAAGAAATTATGATCTGGTGGATGTGCCTGAAGACAAGGAACTGAGGGCTTCCCTTGAAGAAAAATCTCTTGAAGAACTTTCGGAAATGTATCTGGAATTAAAACCGGATTTACACACAAAAAATGACCTTGAGGAAAGGGAAAGGGTTATCAGAGGAATTGAAATTTATTACGGAACTCACGGAAAAAAGGCTGAGGAGTTAAAGAAAACCATGTATCCCCGTCCGGATGTTCGACCCCTTATTATCGGAACGACTCTCGAGCGACCGGAAATCTGGAGTAACATCAAAAAGAGGCTTGAGGAAAGAATGGAGCAGGGGATGATTGAAGAAGTTGCTTCCCTGCATGAAAATGGAGTCTCCTGGAGCCGTCTTGAAAAACTGGGGCTTGAGTACCGTTATCTTGCTCTCTATCTTCAGGGAAAGTATGAATCAAAAGAAAAAATGACAGAAGAGCTTTTTATTGCAATCAGGCAGTTTGCAAAAAGACAGGAAACCTGGTTCCGCTTTATGGAAAAAAACGGTGTTCAGATTCACTGGCTTTCAAAAAATCCTTCTAAGGAAGAACGTATCAGCGAAGCTTTGAGCCTGATTAAAAAATACTTTTAAGCGTTTACAGCGATTTTTACAGTTTCAGGAAGAAGTGTTTCAGTTATTTCTGTAAGATATCCTGTTCTGATGCAGCTTTCAAAAAGTTCGCGGCTTAAAAAATCTGTTTTTACATCTTCATAGCCGTCAAGGTCGCGAACGATTTTAATAACGTAGCCGTCGTCAGTTTCTTTAAGAATTGTCATGTAGTCGTTTTTGTTTCCTAAACTTTTAAGTGAATAGCTTTTCATAGCATCCTCCAAATAAATAAAATTGAACTACAATTACATCTTCGGTAAAATAAAAATAAATGTTAGCAAATTTTTCTAAAAATTCCCTTGTTTCCTCTGTGGATAATTTTACTGCTAATCCTATTGTGGACGCCCA
>JAILKG010000062.1 GCA_024693915.1 Treponema sp. | reverse complement strand
ACAAGAGATGCCTGTTCTTCAAGATGTTTTGCTGCATAGCGTTTTACATAGGAATGAAAGTCTTTAAAACTTACAAGAGCTGATTCCTGCTTTGTGGCAAAATGCCTTAAAAGAGCACCGATACTTACATTGTTAGCCATAAAATCTATTCTATCGCGATTTTGACTTTTTCTCAAGATAAAGTTTTTTATTATTCTTGCAGGGCTTTTTCGATGGACTTCATTCGCCGATCATTTTTCTTTTCTTTTGTCTGGCGTATTTGTTTGTTTGCATTAGCTTTTTTGTTAGAATTTGGGAAGCGGCGTTCTGCAATTCCCAGGAAGAACCATGTAATGAAAATTGAAGCAAAACAGATTCCGCTGATTATCAGGGCTGCAAGTTTTCCCTTGTTTTCCAGTGGTAGAGGAACGTTCATTCCGTACCAGCTTGTTATGAAGGTTGGAACCATCATAATGATATTCAGAATTGAAAGCCTTTTCATGTACATGTTCAGGTTGTTATTAATAACAGAGTCAAAGGCGTCTGTAATACCCAAAAGGACGTTTCTGTATGTGTCGGCCATTTCAATAGCCTGTCTGTTATCAATTTCAACGTCGTCCAGCCAGTCGATATCGTCCAAGTCAAGTTTAATAATTTTTGTCTTGCGGAATTTTTCCAGCAGCATCTGGTTTGACTTAAGGGATGTGGTAAAGAAAACCAGGGATTTTTCAAGGCTCAAAAGAAGGAGAATTTCTTTGTTTTCGATAGAGAGCTGAAGTTCATTCTGAATTGCAGTTGAGCGTCTGTTTATGGCCTTAAGATAGCGCAGAAAGGTTGTATCTGCCCGACTCAAAATTCGCATAATAAAGGCTGGAAAGTCGTTTAAAGTGATTTCTTTAACCCGACCGGCTGCAAAATCTTTTAAAACTTCGCAGTCTGTCCAGCAGATTGTGATTATAAAATTTTCTTTGATTATGATTCCCAGAGGGCAGGTAAAATACTGGGTTTCAGCCTGGGGGTCAAAAATCGGGAGCCTTAAAATGGTAAGGAGATAGTCGTCAGCATCTTCAAGACGAGACTGTTCGTCAGGGTCAAGAATGTCAAGAATGTGTTCCGGGTCGATGTCATACACATTTTGTAAAAGTTCAACATCTTCTCTGGTTACAATTCTGGCGTCAACCCAGGTGCGCTTTGTTGCGTCCATCTCGCTGAGTTTTACTTTTTCAATTTTATTTTCTTCGTTTTGCTGCCAATAGTTTATCATAATATAATCCTGTAAGCCTTAGAATTTGCCTGCAGGAAGATATGCTGATTAGTGGAGCTTTTTTCTGCAGGAAGTTTCGTAAAATGAATTAAACGAGCACGTCGAACCGCTGGAATCCATATACGCACCTCCATGAAAATAGAATCAAAGCTTAAAACTTAAGTGTGGTTAATATAGCATAAAAAGCCTTGTTTATGCAAATAACAGAAAGTTATATATCATTTTTTAGGATTTTTCTGTTTAAAAAATACATTAATTATATGGATGGGAAGAAAAGTGGAGGAAACATTGAAGGGGAAGGATAGTATTGTTTTTTGTAAGTTTATAAAAGATACAAAAAATATTTTTATTTCTGCAATTTCTTGTCTTTTTGCCTTGCTTCTTTCCTCCTGCCTTTCTTTGCGTTTTCATTCTCTGCCTTATGAAATAATTTTTCAGAAAGACTATTTTGAGGAAGGGGATTTTTCTTTGACTTTTACTTTTACATCTTTCTCTCCCAAAGATGCGGCTTCTTTTTACCTTGCTCTTTCTGTCTGCGATCAGGATGGTAATTCAGTGTTAAAGGGCGGGGAAGAGATTTTCTGTTTTGGTCATGTTTCTGACTCTGAAAATGAAAAGAAGCTTGGAGAGGTAAGTGAGCTTTTCAGTGCCTTTCTGGGGCAAAGAGGAAGGGGAGAATTTACCATTGACTTTGAAGATTATCTTCTGCCTGATTGTGAAGGACCATTTTTTCTTGAGTCGCTTAATGTAATAAAAATTGAATATTTAGATGGAGAGATATGGGAAGAAAATGGCTATTTTTAAAATAAAAAAGACTTATCCTTATTGGATATTCAATCAGGATAAGTCTTTGTATTTGATTTTCAACTCTTCAAAAAAAGGGAAAGAAATATTCAAATAAATTCTGCTTTCCCTATAAAGAAGAATGGCTTGTATTAGAGAGGAATGTTTCCGTGTTTTTTCAACGGCTTATCCATGCTCTTTTTGTTCAAAAGGAAGTCCAGACTTCTTGCAATTCTGTTTCTTGATTCTGCCGGGTTAATAACTTCAGAAACATAACCTCGGTTTGCAGCAATTGTTGGAGTCATGATTTCGCTTTCGTACTGGGCTTTTTTAAGTGCAACTTCTTCAGCTTTTGAAGGATCTGCAAGTTCTTTTGCATAAAGAATACCAACAGCTCCGTCTGCTCCCATTACAGCGATTTCAGAAGTTGGCCATGCGTATACAAAGTCTGCGCCAAGATGTTTTGAACACATTGCAATGTAAGCTCCACCGTAAGCTTTTCTTGTGATAAGTGTAACTTTTGGAACAGAGGCTTCTGAGTAAGCGTAAATAACCTTTGCTCCGTGGCGGATAATACCCTTCTGTTCTTCCTGAGGTCCCGGGATAAAGCCTGGAACGTCAACAAAGTTTACAAGAGGAATGTTATATGCGTCACAGTAACGTACATGGCGGGCGATTTTGTCGGAAGCGTCACAATCAAGAACGCCACCTAAGCCACAAGGGTTGTTTCCAATAATACCAACTGTTCTTCCCTCAATTTTAGCAAAACCAGTTACGCAGTTTCTGGCGAATTCTTCGCTGGTTTCAAAGAAGGAATTGTCATCTGTTACATCGTTGATAATATCCCTCATGTCGTAACCCTGACGGTTATTTTCTGGAAGAACGCTTTCGATGTGTCGTGTCTTTTTCTTTTCGTCGTAGGCAAATTTTGCGTTCTGAACAATTTCTTCACCGTAGTAGTGAGGAATGTAGTCAAGGAGACGTCTTACTCTTTCGTAACAGTCGTTTTCATCAGGGCAGCGGAAATGGGCAACGCCTGATTTCTGGGAATGAATGGAAGCTCCTCCCAAATCTTCAGCGCTAATGTCCATGAACATAACTGATTTTACAACTTTTGGACCAGTGATAAAGAGCTGGCTGATTTTGTCTACAGCAAAAATAAAATCTGTGATTCCAGGGCTGTATACTGCTCCACCGGCACAAGGGCCTGCGATTATTGAAATCTGAGGAACTGAGCCAGATGCACGGACATTCTGGTAGAAAAGGTCACCGTAGCCACAAAGGGAATCTACACCTTCCTGAATTCTTGCTCCGCCCGAATCATTGATTCCAATTACAGGACATCTTGCTTCAATTGCTTTGTCGATAAGTTCAGCGATTTTTTCTCCATGCATATGACCTAAAGAACCGCCCTGAACTGTAAAGTCCTGCGCAAAAACTGCGACTTTTTTGCCGTTAATTTTTCCAAAACCTGTGATTACACCATCGTATGGAATCTGTTTTTTGTCCATTCCAAAACTGGTGCAGTTATGTTTAACACCTGAATAAATTTCAACAAAGGAATTTTTATCGCAAAGTTTGTTAATTCTCTCAATTGCGTGAAGTTTTCCTTTTTCGTGCTGTTTTTCCAGATTGTATTCCACGGAATAGCCCCCAAAAAATTTTCTTAATTTGATAATATAAAAAACTATAATAATGGTCAATATGACAAAAATTTAAATAATGTCATATTACATATTTTTATCCTTTTAATGGTGAAAATCTTCTAAAACTGATGAGAAAAGAAGACTTGGACAGACAAGCCTGAATGACAGAATCAGACTTGCCGGGAAAAGCTAAAAGTATCCTACAGCGTCCAGTCTTTCTTTTTCTTCCTTAAGGCTGTCTTCTGTTGGCAGCCATGGATATTTTTCCTTCAGCAGTAAAGAAGCTTTGATAAAGTCTCCTTCCTCTTTGTTAAAAATATCTTTGTATTCCAGGCTAATTTGCTGGGGAAGATAGAAGTCCGAGCAGGAAACTTCGTCCAAAAGTTTAATCTGCCAGCCTTTTTTCTGCCATTTTAAGTGAACGATGCTTGTGAATTCTTCTACTTTTATATAATTGTCTACATTGTGAACAAGAAAATAGTGAACCTTGTGCTGGCTTTTTGAAAAATCGTTAAGTCTTTCTCCATTTTCTTTTAAAACTGGGGCTTTGTGTTTTTTTCTGCTGGGAACCTTCAGGTTCAGCGTAGATTTTTCTCCGTCGATTGTGAAATTTGTAATTCCAAAAATAAAATGAGAGTAAGCCCTGCTGGACTCCGGCTCAAAAAACATCCAGTTTTCTGGTGTAGAAATGCCGCTTTCAAAATTGAATGCAGCCTTCATGTTGGCACTTACATAAATTTGAGGAAGCCTTGAAATATAAGTCTGGGCTTCCGGACAGCCTTTAGCAGCGGCCAGCATGTATTCGGTATTCATTGTGTGGATTCCCTTGTAAAAAAGTTCCGTTGTTTCTTTGCTGGTAAGCCCTGTTGTTACCGGTTTTTTTGAGTTTTCGTGAATTATGTTTGCTGTAAAAATGGCAAT
>JAILKG010000185.1 GCA_024693915.1 Treponema sp. | reverse complement strand
GTAAAAAAATATCAAAAAATACCAATTTTGTGTAAAAAAAATCGTTTTAACTTTAGATTTTTTTTATAAAGCTTTAATGTGCTATAAAAAGTTTTTCGATTTTTAATTTTCTTTTTCTATCACATTATTTTTTCTGCACTGATATACGCTTCTTATCTTTAACAAAAGTTTTCCTTCTTCTGTTGAAATTTGAGCCAGAACAGTAACCGGCTTATCCAGAACAATATCAGGGGTTGAAATAAATTTGAGGCGAACAATTCCTTCTACCCTTTCCATATTTTCATAACCCACAAGAAAATCGGCAGTATAATTTCCGTTAATGCTGGTAACATTAGAAATGCGTCCCGACCAGGAAACCCAGCAATCCAGATAAAGAGGAGTTTCTTTTTGAACTGCTCTTATACTTGGAGAATCTTTTATCGTATCAAAGGAAGGCACATCCAGATAACTCATAAGTGTTCTTGCCTTTCTTTTTACCTGAACAGATGCATTTGAATTCAAAAGCCTGTTAATCTCAATCTGGCTCATATTATCCCTGTAATCCTGAAAATACCTTTGAGCCCGGTCGTAAGAAGCCGCAATTTCATTTGCAGAAAGAAGATAACCAAAAGCCCCGGAAGAAAGGTCTGTTTCCTGAAGGGCAGCCCTGTCTTCAAGAGTAAGCATAAGGGAAGACAAATCGGCTCTATTTCCTTTGCCGGTCATCTTAAAATCAAAAAATCTGAGGGCAAGGACACAGCCCAGAAGACAGGCAGCAAGAGGAATAATAATTCCTGCTAATTTAGAGGGATTAAAACCAACAGGGGGATAAAATGTTTCAATTTTTCCGGTATCAGTCCAGCGGCAGATCGTATCATAATCTCCCTGAAGCCTGATAAATTCCATGGCACGAAGAGCCGTTTTGTTTGAAGGATCGTTGTTGAGAATTTCAATGTAATAACTTATAGCCCTGTCCGTATCACCCCGCTTTAAAAAAATGGCGGCCTGACCCAAAAGCAGGTTTGTATCTGTAAGGCTTAAGCGACGGGCAGAAGAATAATTGACAGTTGCAGAACCTGTATCACCTATATAAAGATAAGCTGTTCCCAAAAGAACAAAGTAAGTGGCATTATCTTCATAATATCTTGAACGAGCTTCAAGGATATCGATTGCTTTTGCAAACTGTCTGTGCCGCATATAAGAGCGGGCGATTTCTATAGCATCCTTTGCCATCTACATTTCTCTCAACTTTTTCATTATTGCGTCTAATTCCGCATTCAGACGAATCAACTCTGTTCTATCAAGATCATCTTCAGACTCAAGAGAATAAATTCTATCGATAAGTCCCTGAACATAATTAAAGTTCAACTTTTCTTTAGGAAGTTCATCGGGATTAAAATCAGGAGAGTCTACATTTTCCGCATTTTCTCTGGGAGGAAGCTCCTTTTTTTCCCTGTAAATCTGACTGTCATCATTTTTTGGACTTTCAGCAATTTTTTCTACAGTTTCGTCCTTTTCCTTCTTTTCTTCCGAAGGCTTAGACTGAACTTTATCATCTTTTATAAGCTGTGTATCAGAAGAAGGGGGCTCATTATTGCTGGAAACAGTAAACTTATCATTTTTTTCTGTTTCAGGCACCTTGTTCACTTCAGATGTCTGAGTGATAGTATCAATCTGAGTTTCAAATTTTTCAGCAGAAGAAGCATCCACCTGAGATTCAATGTAATTCTTTAATGATTCAAGGCGCTCATTTCTGTTTTCAGGATTCTGCCAGAGCTTCATTACTTTGTCAAAAGCCTTTTCATAATCCCCTACCTGTGCATAGGAAAGAGCACTCTGATAAAGATCTTCAAATTCTTTTATTGAATATTTTTTTTCATCACCCCGTTCCCGGATCTGCCTTTCAAGTTCCTGAATAAACTGGTCTCCCCGAGGAGCCTGTCCGTCATTTCCAAAAGCAATGTAATAAATAAAAGTTTTTTCACCATCCGGAGCAAGAGTAACGCTTTCCCAGTTCATGCAGACAGCAGAATTGTTATAGGAAATTACAGAATCAAAACTTCTGGAACGAACCACATTTGGAACCCAGGAAGAATGAGAAAGCAAATCTTTATTTGCAAGGGAAACAACTTCAGGAGGAGTGACATTTGCTCCTGTAAGAAGAATCTGCATAGAAGCTTTTGTAGAATCAGATTTTACCCAGCGGATTTTTTCCATTTTTCTGAACTGCATTTCGTTGTTTATGGCAATGTCCTGTGCGGTAGAAAAATGAAGTCCCCTTTGCTCTCCCAAAACTGTGTCTAAAACATTTTTAAGGGCAAAAACTTCTTCCTGACCGGAACGGTTTTTGATAATTGCAGTAACTTTCAGAATATCTTCCGGTTTTTCAGGATCACTTCTAAAAGCATCAAATTTTACAAAAAGACGAGCCTGTCCCGGAACTACATAAACAATCTGGCTACCCCGCTGACTCTTTCTGGTTCCAATTACTATACCGGCATTATCTATCAGTTTATATTCTTTTTTTCCAACCTGAATTGAAAAAAAGGATGATGTTGATTCGTCATATCCGGAAAGAACTGGAATGGCAACCTTATCATGATTAAGCGTATAAAACTGAAAACTTCCCACTCCGCCTTTTAAGGCAATTTTTACGTTTCCAACCTGATTTGAAACATTTTTTGCCTGAAAAGCTCCTTCATCGCTTACAACTTCAACAACCTTGACTTTCTCCTGCTCATTTTTTTTAGAAGGAGCTGGAAAAATTAAAGAAGAGAAAAGAAAAAAAGAAAGACAAAGACCTGCGCACTTTAAGCTTATTTTCATTATCTTGCCCCCTCTCTTTCCTTCTGATTCAAAAGTTCTTCAGTTGCCTGAGCCTTTTCCCTAAGAGTTTTTAACATATCTGCATTCTGGAATTTTACGCTGGAATTCTTTCGCATTTCCACACTTAAATCATATTCCAGATTTACTTTCTGTCTTTCAAGTTCGCTCACCTTTCTTTCAAGCTCAGAGTTTTTAAGCTGAAGATCCATAATTCTTCGCCTGATATCAACAGCACTTTCAGAACCTGTGAGTTTTAACTGACGTTCGTATTCTTCTTTGGCAGCCAGATACTCTTCTCCGGTTTCTTTTAAGAGGTAAAGGAGTTTTTCTTCTCTTGCTTTTTGAGCGATTGTTTCAATTCTATACTGAGCCTGAGCGGCTTTTGGTTCATCAGGATACTCATTTACGATTCTTGAATAGAGAATTTTTGCATCATCATAATTGTAGCCGGCGTAAAAGGCTTCTGCTATCCAGAAAAGTGCAGCTGCATACATTTCATGGTCAGGATAAAGATGACAGAAATCACTTAAAAGCAGAACTGATCGTTCGTATTCGCCTATGCAAAAAAGAGCCCGGCCCTTATGATATGAAATATATGAAGTGTAAGGACTTTCAGGAAAATTTCTTAGATAAGCTTCGCAGTCCTGAAAAGCGGTTTTATATTCTCCGGCATACATCTCTGCAGTGATGAGCATGTACCAGGTATCCTGATTGTAGTTTTCCGGATAGCTGACTGCCCTCCTGAGCATAAAAACGGCGCTCATCCATTCACCCTTTCTGAATGCTGTTGTTCCCTGAACAAAGGATGCCTGAGCAAGACTGTGTTCAGAAACCTGAGCAGAAAGCGGAAAGGCTGAAAATAAAGCAGCACATAAGAATAAAACCGAAAATCTACAAAGTCGCCTTGATTTCACTTTATTTCTCCCAACAAAGTTCACCCTTAAAGAAAGAAGAACCTGAAACCACAATATCAGCGCCGGCTTCTACCACCTGACCTAGTGTCTGGGAATTAACGCCGCCGTCAACGGAAATTTTAAAATCAAGATTTCTTTTGCTTCTGATTTCCGCAAGTTCTGTAATTTTCTTTACACAGGAAGGAATCAGAGCCTGTCCACCAAAACCAGGATTTACTGTCATTACAAGAACCAGATCTACATATTCAAGAAGTTCTGTGATTGCGCTTACCGGTGTAGAAGGAACAATGGAAACTCCAGCCTTTTTTCCCAGACTGTGAATTTTCTGTATCAAACGGTGGGAATGAATGCAGGCCTCATGATGAAAGGTAATCCAGTCTGCTCCGCTTTCTGCAAAGCTTTCCACATGATTTTCCGGCTTTTCAATCATCAGATGAACATCAAAAGGTAGTTTTGTAAGAGGGCGGATAGATTTTACAATAGGCTGTCCGTAAGAAATCTGAGGAACAAAAATTCCATCCATTACGTCAATATGAACAACCTTTCCTCCGTTGTTTTCAACCAGGGAAAGAGCACTTTTCAAATCAGCAAAATCAGCGCTAAGCAAAGATGGCGCAAGCATTATATCATTCATTCTTCTATAATAGCAGAAAAAAATATAAGCCGCAACATAAAACGAACAAGAAGATGACACAAGAAATTATAAAGAAGCGAGCTACCTACCGTCCAAGACCAGCAACCCCCATCAACAAAATAAAAGAGTCCAACTTTCATCTTAAAAAATTAAATTTTTCTGTAAAAAAAGCCTTGACAGATTCACTTAAAGCGAGTATAAACTTTATCCCATTTTTAACAAAAACTCCATTGACTAAAATTTTCAATCTGTTATAATTAAAGAACGCACTATGGAAAACCACACAGCAGCAGGATTAAAAGAAGCTCTTTCCTTCCTTGAAGCGGGGAACCCTATCCAGGCAAAAAAGGTGCTGGACAACAGCCTGATTTACGAACTGGACAGCAAAGAGTTGATTTTTACCGGAAAATGCTGCCTGTACTGGCAGGAAATAATAGTCAACGTATCGAAAATTTCAAATTCCTTTGACAGGGGCGAACAGCTTCTTTCTGAATGGAAAAATTTTCAGGCTACCTACAGACAGTACGACTGGGTTTACGAACCTGCCATGAGTGCAGTCTGCCGGGGAGTTTTTTCCCTGGCCCTGCAGAATTTTAACAGTCTTCTTGCAGAAAAAGACGAAAGCCTTAAGGCGGAAATTTTGAGAAAAGTCGGTCTCTGCTACAAAAAACTGGGAGAATTCGACAACGCAAAAATGATTCTTTCAGAAGCAAACAAGCTTAAGGAAGGTCAGGCAGCTGTCATAGCAGATCTTGCAGACTGTTATGCCCTGTGCGGCAACGACAAGGCATCAAAAGCCCTCTTCAAAGAGGCATTTTTTATAGATTATGAAAAAGTAGATCTGGATTTTCTTGATTCTCAGCTGATAACAAGGCTGATAAAGAAAACCGAAGAAAAGGGATATAAGGGCGATGAATTAAAAGCCTGGATTCCCGTATATGGAGTTCTCTGGGGCGTGTTCAACATAAAGCGAGCAATGAAATCCAGGGAAGTAAGCCGGTTAAGGCAGGATATATATGCGCTTGAAATGGAAATAAGAGATCCTTCAAGGGCAAATCCTTATCAGACTCCCCGGCTTTTGAATTTATATTTTTGGCTCATTGATTACTGCCAGTCTGCACAGGAAGACAAGCTAATCAACGAGATATTGTTAAAGATAAAAATATTAGATACATACGTCTATAATCTGTACGTGAAGTAAAGTTTTTTATCCGGTAGATGTCTGACTTTGTTAAAGCAGACATTTTGCAAGAAAAAACTGATTTGTAGAAATGTATTCTCAATACGAAAGATTTTAATTTTCTAGGAGTTATTAGTATGGCTGAAGAATTAATCAAATCCGTAGAGGATATGCTTAAGGAAGAGACATGGACACGTGCTGCAATCTCAAATTACTCAAAAGAGAAATTCATTGAGCTTGCTGGAATAGTTGAAAAAGCAAAGAATGAGCACTGCACCCGTGAGCTTCAGGAACTCTGCACCGGACAGCTGGCAAGCCAGAAGGACAGCATTATTGCTCTCTATCTCTCAGGAATGCTTTCACTTCACGAAGAATCTCTGGACAACACAAGTCTTGTTACACTTGTTGAAATTTTCCAGAACAACCACAAGGAAGCTGTAGTTGAATACCTGTGTACAAGCATAATTGAACAGGATCCAAACAACAAGTTCGCCCTCAGAACACTGGCTGAATTCTACAGAAGCCAGAACAGCGATAAAGTCTGGGATCTTTACATTCAGATTGTAAAACTAGACTTTGAAGAAGCAGATATTGCACGGGCTCTTGCTGACCACTACGAAGAAACAGGCGACATCGAAAGTGCAAAAGAATACTACAAAAAGGCTATTCTCCGCTATGTAAATATCGGAAACATGCCAATGACAAAGGAACTCTGGTCTAAACTGGTACAGCTGATTCCTGAAGAAATAGACTTCTTCCAGCTTGTAAAACGAAAGGTTTCAAAAACTCTTGGAAGCGACAAAACAGCCATCCTCCTTCAGGAACTTTACAACTGGTACAAGGACAACAAAAAATGGGAAATCGCCATCGATCTTCTTAAGGAAATCCTTACAATCGACCAGACAGATACATGGGCAAGAAAAGAAATCACAGACTGCTATCGTGGACTTTACCAGGGACACAGCCACCTTGAAGAATACATCAAGGATTCTAGCCTTACCACATACTTCAGAAACGTATTTGAAGCAATCAATGACTTTGAAAAACATATTGCATTTGACGTTAAGAGTTACGTTTTCCACCGCTCATGGGGCGTAGGTATCATCAGAAAGGTAGAAAATGACAACCTTACAATTTTCTTTGGAAAGAACGGCAACAAGGAAATGTCATTGAAAATGGCAATCAACGCTCTTATTCCTCTTTCTAAAGATCATTTCTGGGTAATCAAAGCCAGCAACAAAAGAGAAAAACTTAACCAGATGGTTAAAGATGACAAAACATGGGCTCTTAAAACCATCATCAAGAGTTTTAACAACTCCTGCGACTTTAAGAAAATCAAGGCAGAACTTGTACCTTCAGTTTTGTCAGTAAACGAATGGACTGCATGGAATACAGCTGCCAAGAAAATTCTTGAAACAGATGCAAATTTCGGTGTAAATCCTAACGACATCACAATGTACACTGTCCGCGACCACGAAATCAGCAAGGAAGAAAAACTCGCCAACGAATTCAAGGCACAGAAACAGTTCTTTGCTCGAATCGACACTCTTATGCGCTATGTTGATTCTGATGAAACAGACAAGACAAGTGAAATGTTTGCCGAAATGTTCAATTACTTTGCAGCATATGTAAAAACTCTGGATAATCAGGACTTCTCAGTAAAAATCAACGAACAGCTTCTTGCAAGTTACCTTGTTGTTCAGAACATCACCGGAAAAATCAAGCAGCTTTCAAATCCTACAAAATGTACATTTGCTGAAATTTACGAAAAAATTTCTGACCCAAGAGAAATGTACAACCTGTTAAAGGATACAAAGAATACTTCTTTGAAGAGGGATTTCCTTACATCTATCAAGATGCTTCCAAACTGGACAGAAGAATATATCCGACTCTTCCCGACAGTTCTTTCTGCTGACATGATAAAAATTCTTATCAATGCAAACCAGATCGACAAAGTTTACAGCCTGATTAACGCATGTTTCGAAAGTCCAAAGGATTACAGAAATGCAGTAATCTACTTCTTCACAGAAGGACAGAAGGAGATGAAAGGCGAAACTGAAGAAACCTGGTTCCTTGATGCTAAAGTTCCTTACGAAAAGCAGCTCATCACTCTTATCCAGCTGATTGAACTTACTTTCCGTGAAATAAACAACCATGTAAACACAACAGAAAACAAGAAGATTAACAAGAATGCAACTGCCCTTCTCTTTAAGGACGATACTCTTATCAAATACATGTTTGAGAACGATGAAGAAACTGTAAAGAGAATGTACACTCTTATCGATGACCTTCAGGATATCGATCCTTCTTACAAGGCTCAGATGAGAAACAAGATTCTTGAAAAATACTCTAATTTCAAGTTCCAGACTTCTACACAGGAAAAAACAAACGCTCCAAAGGGAATGATTGTTACTGCTCAGAAAATGGAAGAAAAGAAAAAGCAGCTTGAACAGATTCAGACTGTTGAAATTCCTGCAAATGCAAAAGAAATTGAAGAAGCCCGTGAAAAGGGAGACTTGAAAGAAAATCAGGAATACAAGGCTGCAAAAGAGCACCAGCACAAATTGAACCAGGATTTGAAGAGAATCCAGGCAGAATTGAACCGTGCTATCGTTTTCGACCCTACAACAATTACAACTGCAATCATTTCTTTTGCAACAACTGTAACTCTTCTGAATGTAGATTCAGGAAAAACAGAAGAATACACAATCTTAGGACCATGGGAATCAGATCCAGACAACCACATTATTTCTTATATGGCTCCATTTGGAAATGCCCTCATGGATTACAAAGTAGGAGACAGCGTAAAATTCAAAATCAATGAATACAGCTACAACTACGAAGTAAAAGACATCCGTCCTGCTAAAATCTAAGTTTATAAAGAAGTAAACAGGAATAATAAAAAGCCTTCGCAATTTTGCGAAGGTTTTTTTGTTTAACTTAAACTCACTTATAAAAACTGATTATTAAACTTAGGCTAAATTAACTGCAGCCGCTTAATCCCAGCCTTTTATTTTTATGCTTTCATCCCAGTTTTCTACGATTTGTACTCCACTTGAAGTTCCGATTCTGTTGGCACCGGCCTGAATCAAAGAAAGGGCTGTCCGGGCTGAGCGGATTCCGCCTGAAGCTTTTACGCCGCATTTATCCCCTACAGCCTGCCTCATAAGGTAAACATGATGAACGGAAGCTCCGTTTGGAAGAAGATTTCCGTCCACTCCTTTAGGACTTGCAAAACCAGTGGAAGTTTTTACAAAATCAGCACCTGCCTTAAGAGCACACTGAGAAGCGGTAATAACGGCAGCGTCGTCTAAAAAACAGGTTTCAAGAATTACTTTTACCAGAATTTTTTTTCCGATTTTATCTCCTGCCATTCTGCAGGCCTGAACAACATCAAGAATATCCGTTTCTACATTGTTGAATCTTGAATCAATTGCAGCTGCAATATCCATTACCATATCAATTTCATCAGCGCCATCTAAAATTGCATGTTCAGCTTCAAAGGCTTTTGCCTGAGAAGTCATTGCTCCCAATGGAAAACCCACAACCGTGCAAACTTTTACGTCTTTTCCATCAAGTTCAAGCTTTGCAATTGGAACATAGAGGGGATTTACACAGACAGAAGCAAAATGATATCTGGATGCTTCGGCACACAGGCGGACAATATCCTTAATCCCTGCTGTTGGTAAAAGCATGGTATGGTCAATGAGAGATGCGATAGTCTGTTTGTTCATTTTAATCCTCTAGAATTTGCAGATCGATATTTAAATTAGCGGAATAAGATTTCCCTTTTTCAGCAGTTATATTTCTGATAACTTCGTAACTTCCAAGAATAATTTTTAGGGAATGCTCTCCTTCGCTCACCTCAAATTCCTTTCCGATTTCAGAGAGCTTCTGTCCGTCAAAGAAAATCTCTGCATTGTCAGGAGCAGAAACAGAAAGAAGAGGCTTTAGGCTTTTAAACTTAAAATTTTCTAATGTATTTTTTGCCTGCTCAACAAGACATGATCTGACTTCACTTCTGAATTCATTTGACTGAAGGCTTAAATTGTGAAGTCCTGGCGTAACTAAAAGAGAATAAATTTTACCTGTAAACTGGCTTTGAACAGGCTGGTCATCCACAAAAATATCCACAGGAGAAGAGGCAAATTCCCCCTTTCTTTCAAAATTCAAAGAAAGACGGCCTATATTCCTCAGGCATGGTTTTATTGTGACATTCAGACTGGCTTCAAGAGTTTCTTCCGGCACACCCTTCATTACCGGCATAAAGCGCAAAAATGTAAAAGCTTTCTGAATATCAGGTATTACATTAACCTTTGTTGTGTAAGAACTGTCCTTAAGACCTGTTTCTTTATAAAAAGGAATCTGAACTATCCAGCTCATTTTTGATGGAAGTGGCTGAATAAAAATTCTTGTACCAGAATAGTCAATCTGAGAAGAAGCCGGTTTTGGAGAAATGGAATCGTAAAGAACCAGGGCAACTGAATCCCGCCAGTCTGAAACTGCTTTTGGAATTGAAACTTTTACCTCAATTCCTTCCAGGTAATCATATCTTTCCTGTTCAGAATCTTTTTCCGGAAGGAATACGGCTATACTGTCATTTATCCCTATGGATACTGTTTTTTCAAAAGAAACTTCTTCAGCCAGATTTACTTCATGTACTTTTCTGACCCTGAAGTTTTCTGCTGAAAGAGAAAAAACAGCTAAAATGAGTAAAGTGAGTTTTAAGGATAAAGAATATACCTTCCTCATATTATGATAATATACAACATTTTAGCATAAAATAAAACAATTTTTTTATAGATATTTTTTTACAGATAAAACATTTAATTCCTTTGCCAGGCAGGCTGCATATATTTTCAAGGTTTTGCCTTATTTTTTGGAAGAATTCTTTCCGGATCGATTGCCTTTCCGTTTCGTCGGATTTCAAAATGAAGATGAGGTCCTGTTACCATTCCGCTGGAACCGGAAAGAGCAATACGCTGCCCTCCCTTTACGCTGTCCCCTTCTTTTACAAAAATTTTAGAAAGATGAGCATAAACGCTGGTAAGAGAATCTGAATGAGTGACAATCAGGTAATTTCCAAAAACTTCATCATTTTCCTTTACAAAAGAAACACGCCCCATTCTGCAGGAATAAACGTTATCACCCTCATTAGCAGCAAAATCTACCCCGTTATGTTTTTTCCAGGTTCCGTATACAGGACTTTCCCTTAAACCGTAAGCAGAAGTGACAATTTTTTTATCCAGTGGAAGGGAAAAATTTGAATCCAGAAAATAAAGCCTGTGGTAAGGAGAAAAGCGTTCTCCCTCAAAAAAATAAAATCTTTTTCCGTCGATATTAAAAACTTGAGATTCTTCAAAGTCACTTTTATAGGTATTGTAAAGAAAAATTTCCAGTTCTGTTACCGGCTTTTCTGCAACAAAAATACCTTTTACATCCGTTAAAATAACTTTTTTTCCTGTTATACTTGTATCAGCGGAAGAAATGGAATTCAGAGTAACAAAAGTATCCACAGGAACCTGAGTTGCAGCGCTCACAGAAAGAACACCATCTTTTCCAGAGGGAATATAAGTATAAAATTTCGGACTAGTCTTTTTATGAGCCATAAAAAGCATATCGTTTCTTTCCACAGCCTCATCAAGCTCAATTAAAACCGAATCATAGGCTTCAAAGCTTAAAGATAAAATTTGGGATAAATTTTCGCTTTCAACAGTATATTCATCTGCAGACAAAAGAGAAGAAATAAAAAGCAAAATTGTAAAAAAGAGACTATTTTTGACTTTCATTTTTTGCCTGCTTAGCTTTCTTAAAAATAAAATGTAAAAGAATATTTATTCCGGCAGTAATAAGAAGAATCAAAAGGGAAAAAAACCGTCTTCCGTATATCTCTAAAAACAGGAGCCTGATGGAAAAGATAATTCCTGAGGAAGTAAATAAAAGTGGTAAAAAAACTCTAAAAAAAGAAAAAATGCCGTATTTTTTTATTGAAGAAAGTATCAGGTAAATCAGGGCAGCAAAAATAAGAACGAGGGCACTAGCTGTAAAAAAGACTGGAAAAGAGTTTGAAATAAAATAAAGGGGTATGGAAATAAGAAAGGCAAAAAAGAAAGATAAAAGCAGAAGGAGAAAAACTTTTAATAAAACTTTCAAAAAAGAAACAAAAGGCATAATTTTTCTTGATTACAAAAAGATAAGGGATGACCAAAAACCAAAAAAAAGCTTTTAGTCACCCCTTAAGGAAAGTTTTCTTCGAAAACATTCCCTCTTATCCAGGATTACCCTGTTTAATTACTCTGAAATTGCCTCTGAAGGACAAGTAGAAGCGCATGAACCGCAGCTGATGCATTTGTCAGCATCGATTGTGCGAACATCTCCATTTTCTGAGATAGCCTCTACAGGACATTCAGGTTCACATGCACCACAATTTACGCATTTTCCAGAATCAATTTTGTAAGCCATATTTTACTCCTATAAAATAATATACCTAAAATATACAATGAATGTGCTCAAAATACAAGAATTTAAAAAAAATAATTAAAAATAGTAAAGATTTTTGCATATGTGGTCGATATTTAAAATGTCAAGGGCATTTTCCCCTCCCACCCATGCCCTTGACTGCCTGATGGGCATGGCTCGGTTGCTACCGAGCCTTTTTTTTTGCCTGAATTAGTCCTTAATTACTCGTTGACAAAAGGGACATATTTTTTTATTCTTCTATATTATGGATAATGGAAAAATTAAAAAATCCACAGTAATACTGATTTCAATTCTTTTTCTTTCTTCCATTCTGATAGGTGCTGCCACAGGATGGATGATTTCAGAAACTGTAAATATAAAAAACTCTGAATTTCTTACTTCCCTTGATACAGCCCTTCCAACAAAACTTCTGGATATAAATGGTGAACTTATCACCGAGTTTGCATCCGACGAAAAAAGGGAAATCATAAGTCTGAACAAACTGCCCCAGCACATGCTGGATGCACTTTTAACCAGGGAAGACAGAATTTTCTACTCACACAAGGGTTTCAGTTTTAAAGCCCTGATTCGCGCTGTTGTGGGAAAGCTTACAGGTCGTTCACTGGGAGGTGGTTCTACCCTCACCCAACAGATTGCGGGAACCATTTACTGCGACCGTTCAGAAATGTCCATCATGCGAAAAATCAAGGAGCTCTGGTGGGCAATTCAGATGGAAAGGCGCTATTCCAAAAATGAAATCTTAGAGCTTTATCTGAATAAAATTTATTTTGGCGGTGGTACTTACGGAGTAAATGCGGCTTCAAAATACTATTTTGGTCACAGTGCAACAGAAATCACCCCTGCAGAAGCAAGTATTCTTGTAATTCAGCTTTCAAACCCTGCTTTCTACAATCCATTCGAGCATCCTAACCGGGCTATGGAAAGACAGAAGGATGTTCTTGCCTCAATGGTAAAAGCAGGTTATATCACCCAGGAAGAATCTGACGAATCTTTTGACGACTTCTGGGGAAACTTTGATTATACCCGAACCTCTTCTTCAGCATATTTAATAAGAGACGACAAGGCTCCATGGTTCAGCGAATATGTACGCCGCGAGCTTGGAAACATGATTTACGGAAGCCAGAATATCTATACATCAGGTTTTACAGTAAATACCACATTAAACCTTTCCCACCAGAAAGCAGCCCAGGACTCAATGGACAAATATATTGCCAGGGCAAACAAACTTTATCAGGAAGAGCATTCAACCAGGTCTAACATGGCCTACAACACCTATATTCCAATGACTGAGCTTTTTGCCCTGCTCTTTAATCTTCCTGCCTTAAAAGTAAGTGCCCAGCGTTCTGAATCAATTTCCAAAGCAACTTATCTTTCCGACATCAACCCTATTGTAGATGTTTTCTCACTTATGTGCGGGCTGGACAATCTTAAGGTAAGTCTTGTAAACCGGGCTAACACCCAGACTAAAAAAGAAAACGAAAAAACAACAATTGAAGGAACCATGATTTCCCTTGAAAACGAAACGGGCTACATAACAGCCCTTGTTGGTGGTTCCAAGTTTGATTCGGAGAACCAGTTCATTCGTGCAACACAGGCAAAATTACAGCCAGGTTCAACCTTTAAGCCTCTTTACTATACAGAAGCAATTAATTCAAGGAAATTTACACCTACAACAATAATTTCTGATACCCCGGTTGTATTCCATACCGCGGACGGAAAGCCATATATTCCTCAGAATTTCAAGGGTGAATGGCTGGGTAACGTTACCCTTTATTTTGCCCTCACAACTTCCATGAACGTTCCTTCCCTCAAGGTACTGGACGGAATTGGATTTGAAGCAGCTATCAACAGGGCCGTAAGCCTCTTAGGAATTCCTCGGGAAGAACTTTCTCAGCGAGGATTTGTTCCAGGATACCCAATCGGTCTTGGAGTATGTTCTGTAAGACCTATAGAACTAGCCAGAGCCTATGCAGTTCTTGCAAACGGAGGAAAAGCCGTTACACCAATGGCAATCCGAACTGTCGAAGACAAAAACGGCAACATCATCTTAAATCCTGAACGAGAAATCCGTGAAGCCCAGCAGGCAAAGGGAAGTTCTGCTCAGATTATACCTGCAGAAACTGCTTTTGTAATGACAAAGCTTCTTGAACAGACTGTTGGAACAGGTACCCTCTGGCGACAAAAGTGGAAGTTCACCTACACCAACGATAAGGGTGTAAAATACAATATGCCAATTGCGGGAAAAACCGGAACCACCCAGAACTGGGCAGATGCATGGACAAGCGGTTATTCTCCTTATTACACATCAACCTTCTGGTTTGGCTTTGACCGGCCAGGACAGTCTCTTGGTCTTCAGATTACAGGTGCAACCCTTGCAGGTTTTGCCTGGGGTGATTATATGAGGGAAATTCACACAAATCTTATAGCCAAAGACTTCCCAAAACCACTTGAAGGGGTAATTGAAGCTACAGTATGTTCCGTAAGCGGTCAGCTGCCTACTGCAAACTGCCAGAGCCACCTTACAACACAGTGGTATCTTGAAGGAACTCAGCCAACATCTGTCTGCACAGTTCATTCTTCAAATACAAGTTCATTTATTTCTATTGCCCGTCTTAGAAATGAGATGTATAAATCAGGTCAGCATCTCACAGAAAAACCTGATTATTCCCCTTTAAAACTTAATCTGGACTTTTTGAAGCCAGGCTATGAAAACACCGTTAAGGCAATTGAAAGCGTTGAAGAGGAAGAAGAAAAAGAGATAAATTTTGACTACAATTATCTTATGGAATAAAATATATTTTAGTTTGTAAGGAATGGACAGATGCTTGTAAATATCGAGGATATTAAAATTAAAAAGCGCGTCCGCCAGGATTTAGGCGATTTAGAAGCCCTCAAAAGCAGTCTGAGGGCTTACGGTCTTTTAAATCCAATAACCCTAAACAGAAAATATGAACTAATAGCAGGAGAAAGGCGCCTTCAGGCAGCAAAACAACTGGGTTGGACCAGCATAAACGCAGTAATTCTTGACAACCTGGATGAAATTGAAGAGCTTGAAATGGAACTGGAAGAAAACAACCAGCGAAAGGAGTTCACCCAGGATGAACTTTTGGAGGGCTATAAAAGGCTGGAAAAACTCCGCCACCCGTCATTTTTCCGAAAAATTCTAAACGCCCTCAAAAAATTCTTCAGCTGGATAAAAAGCCTTTTTACTAAGTAGAATAAGACAGAGGGCGAATATCAATTTACTAATTGCAATAAAAAACA
>JAILKG010000178.1 GCA_024693915.1 Treponema sp. | reverse complement strand
AAAAGGCCTTTTAGACCTTTGCAAAAAATAAGACTATTCTGGCCAGAAGGAAGACAGAAAGCCGCCGGTGGCCAGAAAAAATAAATTCGGCTGAAAATTGCTTTTCGCAATTTTTTAATGCCTTGTTTGCAAAAGCAAACTGGGTGGGCTTTAAATATAAAAAGGATAGCCTAAAAATTGCTCTCGCAATTTTTTTAACGGCATGTTTGCAAATGCAAACTCGGTGGGCTTAAAAATATAAAAAAGGATAGCCTAAAAATTGCATTCGCAATTTTTTTAACGGCTTATTATGGAACACCGGCTCGCCAGCGAGCCTTACACAGGAGAAAAAAATGATTATTGCTATGGATGGACCGGCGGGAACCGGGAAAAGCACTATCGCTTCAATTATTGCTGAAAAACTTGGTATAACCTATTTGAACAGTGGTTCTTTTTACAGGGCATTAACTCTTGCTCTGCTTGAAAATTCTATTGATTTAAGCAATTCAGAAGCTGTAATTGAATTTTCAAAAAAACAGAAACTTGAATACAAAAAATCTCATCTGATTTTGAACGGTCAGGATGTTGAAAGCCGTCTTCACGAAGATAAAGTAAGCGCAAATGTTGCTCAGATTTCAGCACTTGTTCCAATCCGACATCTTGTAAACGAAAGAATGCAGGAAATTACAAAGAGTCTTGATATTGTATGTGAAGGTCGGGATATGACTACTGTTGTTTTCCCTAATGCAGAGCACAAGTTTTATCTGGACGCATCTCTGGATGTTCAGGCTCAGCGCCGTTTTGACCAGGGGGTCAGCAACATGACTCTTGAAGAAATCAAGGAGGCTATCAGAAAGAGAGATGAAATCGACAGAAATAAAGCAGAAGGTGCATTAAAGAGGGCTCCGGATGCTTTTTATATTGATACTTCTAACTTGACGATTGAAAATGTTTGTGGCATAATATTAAATCAAATTTATAAACAAGGGTTCACAATGGAAGAAATGGAAGTGGAAAAGGAAGAAACCCAGAATGCAAAGGGTGCCTTTCAGACACAATTAGAAGAGTCTCTGAACAATTTTACAAATCCTGAAGAAGGACAGCTCATCGAAGGTATCGTAGTACAGGTAACTGATGAGTATGTATTTCTCGACGTAGGTTGTAAATCAGAGGGAAGACTCCCGGTTTCAGAGTTCACAGATGAGCTCCCAAAAGTGGGAGATAATGTACAGGTCTTTTTGGTAAAGAAATTCGGCCGCAATGGTCCTGAGGTTTCTAAATCAAAGGCTGATGCAAAACGCATGTGGAAAGATGTTTCACAGGCATTTAAAGACAAAACTGCTGTTCCAGGAACAATCACAAAGATTGTAAAGGGTGGTTATGATGTAAACCTTGGTGGTGACATTCATGCTTTCCTTCCTATCAGTCAGTCAGACAGTCAGAAGGTTGAAAAACCTGAAAGCCTTATTGGTCTTAAAGGTCAGTTCTACATTGAACGCCTTTATTCTGACAACAAAGCAAACGTTGTAGTAAATCGCAGAAAATATCTTGAAGAGCAGATTGATACAAAGCGAGATGCATTCTTCGATACTGTAAAAATAGGTGATACTGTAAAAGGTACTGTAAAGAGCTTCACAAGTTTCGGTGCTTTCATCGATCTTGGTGGCTTTGACGGACTTCTTCATATCAACGATATGAGCTGGGGGCACGTAGCTCGTCCAAAGGACTTTGTAAAGAAGGGACAGGAAATCGAACTTAAAGTAATTCGTCTTGATCCTGCAGAAAAGAGAATCAATCTTTCTCTTAAGCACTTTGCTGAAGATCCATGGATTCACTTTGAAGAAAAATATCACGTAAATGATGTTGTAAAAGGTCATGTAACAAAACTTACAGACTTTGGTGCTTTCATCGAACTGGAAGAAGGAATCGAAGGTCTTGTACACATCAGTGAATTCTCATGGACAAAGAAAATCAACAAGCCTTCTGACATGGTAAAGGTAGGAGACGAAGTTGACTGCATGATTCTTGGATATGATATTCAGGCTGGTCGTGTTTCTCTTGGTCTTAAGCAGGTTACTGAAAATCCTTGGGATACAATCGAAGAAAAATATCCTGTTGGAACTAAAGTAAAGGGAAAAGTTGTTAAAATCACAAATGCAGGTGCTTTTGTAGCTCTTGAAGATGGAATTGACGCTTTCCTTCATGCAGACGATATCAGCTGGACAAAGAAAGTAAAACATCCTGGTAGTGAACTTGCTGTAGATCAGGAAGTTGAAGCAGTTGTTATTGAATGTGATGCTGAAAACCACAAAATCAAAGTTGGTATCAAGCAGCTTACAGAAGATCCTTGGAAACAGTTTGCAGAAGAATACAAACCGGGTTCAACTCTTGAAGGAGAAATTACTTCAATTCAGGACTTTGGTGTATTTGTAAAAGCTCCAAATGGAATCGAAGGTCTTGTAAACAAGGCAAATCTTGTTGAAGACAGAGATACTCCATATGAAGAAGCTGTAAAAAAATACAATGTTGGCGACAAAATCAATGTTTACGTAGTAGACGTAAAGGTTGAAAAAGAACAGGTTGCTTTCAGTGTACGTGAATTCAAGAAAAAGCAGCAGAGGGACGAAATCTCTCAGTATATGTCACAGTCAAGCGGAGACGATGACGGTGCATTTACAATCGGCGATTCCTTGAAAATTCAGAAAAACTAATTTTTAGATTTTACACAATTGTTTTTTAGAAAGACGCATTGCTTCAATAGGCAATGCGCCTTTGTTAAAGAAGCATTTTTGTTTGAATAGTTTAGGGGAGTTTTTCCTTGTCGTATAAATCTTTTTTAGATAAGAATTTTTTTGGACTTGATACAGAAAACCCTTGTTTTATAGCCGAAAGTCCGGCATTAAAAGATTTATTCGGTATAGTAAAAAACTTAAGTCAGACTTCTTCTCCTGTATTAATTCAGGGTGAGAAGGGGGTAGGAAAGACAGCATATGCCTTGCAGATTTTCTTAAATTCTGAATCTGCAAATTGTCAGGGTAGAAAATTCTACGTTCTTACTCCTGAAAATTTTAATGTGTCAAAAGCACTGGAGCTGGAAGGTTCGTTTTTGTTTTTCAGACATATTGAAAGTTTTTCTTCTAAACTTCAGGCTGAAATATTAGATTTTCTGAAAGAAAATTTTCAGAGAAAACTGGGAATAAAGACAATTTTTTCTACAGTTTGCGGACTTGAAGAAGAGGTTGAAAAATCTTCTTTTAATCCTGAACTGTACGCACGAATCAGTTCTTTTACAATTAGAATACCTCCTTTAAGAGAAAGAAAGGAGGATTTGATTTCCCTTTCTGAACATTATCTGCATTTTTACCGGGCTAAAAATGGTAAAAACGATCTTAATTTTTCAGAAAGTGCTGAAAAAGCAATTCTTTCATACCGCTGGGCGGGAAATGTATCTGAACTAAAATGCGTAATTCAGAGAGCCTGTCTTCTTGAAGAAGATAAAAATATAAGTTACAGAAGTCTGTTTCTGACTTCAGCAAATGAAGATAATGAGCCTTTGACAAATACGCTTTTAGATCTTATTTCTGCTGAAAAAAAGGAAGATTTAAGTCTTAAAACGGCAATTAATAGTTTTAAGAAAGCATATATTTTCAAGATTATGGAAGAAAATGGCTGGAATCAGACAAGAGCAAGTGTGGTTCTTGATATTCAGAGAACTTATCTGACAAAACTGATAGGCCAACTGGATATAAAAAAATAAAATTATCTTAAACAAAAATATTACAGAATAAGTTCTGTTATAATAAAAAGGAGTGTAAAAAAATGGCAAATTTTGAAAAAGCTTCTGTTAGTGATAAAATTGCAGGCTATGTAGATTCTAGAAAAAAGATTCTTCTTTGCTGTGTAATTATTGTTGTTGTAGCAATCGCTGCTTTTGCTCTTGTTACAGGAATTACTGCATCTGCTTCAAAAAAAGGTCTTTCTGCAGTAGATACAATTTCTTATACACTTACAGATAATTCTTCTGAATTGAACGATGAAGAACTTGCACAGAGAAAGGAAACTGCTCTTGCTGCTCTTCAGGTATATAATAAAAAGAGTGGAGTAGTTGGTGTAAGAGCTAACATGCTCAGTGCTGATATTTATTATTCTAATAAGGATTATGAAAAAGCTGCTGAGTCCTATGTTCAGGCCGCTCTCAAAGGAAAAAAGGCTTATACTTCTCCAATCGTATATTTCAATGCTGCTGTAAGCTATGAAAACGCAGGTAACAAAGAAAAAGCATGTGAATATTACGAAAAAGCTTCAAATGACAAGGATTTCCTCCTTGCTTCACGGGCTGCTTTTGAGCTGGGACGTGTAAA
This sequence comes from Treponema sp., assembly GCA_024693915.1. Lineage (GTDB taxonomy): Bacteria > Spirochaetota > Spirochaetia > Treponematales > Treponemataceae > Treponema_D. The sequence goes on along the minus strand of JAILKG010000178.1, from coordinate 462 downwards.
ACTTGCTCTTGATGATAAAGATGGAGCAAGCGAAGCTTTCAAAAAAGTTTACGACAAAGACCCTGATTCTTCCTGGGGAAAACTTGCAAAAACTGAACTTTTGAAGCTTGAAAATAAATAAAATTATTCTGATGTGATTAATCACTAAAGAATTTTAATAAACAGGTTGTAAAAATGAAGACTGCATTTATAAAAAAATATCTTTTTAGATTCTTTTTTATTTGCAGTCTTTTTTTATTTTCAGCCTGTGGTCTTGAATCCTATATTTATATTGATGCCCCTACAGTAACTCATAGTACTCCTACTTACGAGACTTTACCAGATAACTCTTATTTTGAGTTTACCACCAATGAAAACTCTGATAAGCCAGCCTTTCTTGGAACAGCAATTTACTATAAAATCTACAATAATTACACTACCATGGCATCTCAGGTCAGTTCAATTTCCAGTCTTGCTTCCAGT
>JAILKG010000155.1 GCA_024693915.1 Treponema sp. | reverse complement strand
TTTTAGAGGTTTTATATTATGTTAATGACTTCACAGTTAAAAGTTGGAACAGCCTTCATGTATGAAGGAAACCCACTTATCGTTCAGAAGATGCTTGGACAGCGTTCTGGTCGAGCCGGAATGGTAACAAACCTTCGTGTACAGAACCTTGTTACAAAATCAACAATGGACCTTGGTATTGATGCCGGCGAAAAGTTTGATGAAGTAGACCTTGAATCACATGTAACAAAGCTTTCCTACATCGATGGTGAAACTTATGTTTTCATGGATCAGGAAACTTACGAACAGTTTGAACTTCCAAAAGAGAATCTTGGAGACTATGCTGGTTACATCACACCAGAAGATGATCTTGAAGTTAAACTTACTTTCTATGAAGGAAAACCAGTTGGTATCGATATGCCAGTTCAGGTAACAAGAACAATCACTTACACAGAACCTGGTGTTAAAGGTGATACATCTGGAAAATCTTTGAAACCTGCTACACTTGATACAGGAATCGAAGTTCGTGTTCCACTCTTTATCAATGACGGCGAGCGCATCGTAATCGATACACGCGACGGTTCATTCGTAGAACGCGCAAAGAACTAACTTGCATTTCCGGCGGAACTCCCGTTTCCGCCTTAGGGGCTGTAGCTCACCTGGCTAGAGCGCTACAATGGCATTGTAGAGGTAGTCGGTTCAAGTCCGATCAGCTCCATTAGATATTAGGTCGAATAACTACAGTTGTTCGACCTTTTTTTATTTTTGGTGAAAAAATTACAAAGACTTGAACCGACTACCGGAGCGAACGCCGACCAACGGGAGGATGAGCCGCCAAGGATGGCGGCGCAAGTGAGCGTAGGCGCCCGCAAGGAGCGGACAGGATGTCCGCGACTGTAGGGGTCGTGTTCAAGTCCGATCAGCTCCATAATTAATTAGGTCGAACAATATTACTTGTTCGGCCTTTTTTTATTTTTGGTGAAAAATTTCAAAGACTTGAACCGGCAGAAAGACACAGTCTTTCTGCACGCCTGGTAGGAGAAGCCTAAAACGACCCTGGCGGCTCGTTTTTTAACGGCTTTCCTATTGATGCGGGTTCAAGTCCGATCAGCTCCACGATTAATTAGGTCGAACAATATTAGTTGTTCGGCCTTTTTTTATTTTTGGTGAAAAAATTACAAAGACTTGAACCGGCAGAAAGACACAGTCTTTCTGCACGCCTGGTAGGAGAAGCCTAAAACGACCCTGGCGGCTCGTTTTTTAACGGCTTTCCTATTGACGCGGGTTCAAGTCCGATCAGCTCCACTAGATATTAGGTCGAAAGTGTAAAAGCTTTCGACCTTTTTTTTATTTTTGGTGACATAATAAAAATGACTTGAACCGACTACCGAAGCGAACGCCGACCAACGGGAGGATGAGCCGCCACGGATGGCGACGGAAGTGAGCGTAGGCGCCCGCAAGGAGCGGACAGGATGTCCGCGACTGTAGGGGTCGCGTTCAAGTCCGATCAGCTCCACTAGATATTAGGTCGAAAGTGTAAAAGCTTTCGACCTTTTTTTATTTTTGGTGAAAATTATTCGTGGTCAATCTCCAACTCGCGCAAGGACTATGGAAAGGTTGGGCGCGGAGCGCACAAGGATTTTTGGCGGATTCAGAACCCGCTGCAAATTTGTAAAAATATTAAACAAAAGAGACTCTGTGAATATATCTAGAAATGTCGCCAAAAAGACCGAGCGTTAGCGGGCCTTGGAACAGTCCGGTTTTAATTGCGGCTTAAAACATGACAAAAGATTGAACAAATGAATATATGTTCATTTGTTCCTAGTTGTTTTACTCCCCACAGAGCCGCAATTAAAATGCGCCAAAAAAAATTATCTGAAAATACAGAGTTGAGACTCACCTATCATTTTCTTGCCGAGGATTTCTTTACAAGCTGACAGTTTCTAAAAATCTTTAATCAGAAGCAGCTGGCCAGATTTTACTGTGATTTCAGCGGTTTTTCCGGGAAGCACCTGGTTACTGACGGCATACTGCCACTCAGGCTGAACACTGGCGTCCGAAAGAGGATATTTTGCATTTTTTATCGTGACGCCGTCCGCCCTGCCTGAAACACACATAAGGGAAAAAAATGGGAATGTATCGGGAACTCTGCCTGGAATATTCAGAGAGGAAGAATGATTCTGGTCATCCGTCTGAAGCCCTGCAGGCTCTGCGCACGGAAGTTTTTTTTCTATAAACGAATCTTTTAGTGCATCTTTGCCTGCTTGCCGGCGGGTTTCATCTTGCTGACTGGTGACCTGTCCGATTATCTGCATTTCTGAAAAATCGTCCACCAGAAGGGCTTTTTTTCCATTTTTGAAAAGATAAAGAAGCATGGAAATATTGCAGAGCGAATGGTCAAAACGCTGGCCAATTGCGCCAAGAATCAGAAAATCGGTAAACCCTTGGGCAAGAGCGTATTTTGCAGCATAAAAAAGGTCGGTATCGTCTTTTTCAGTGGGAAGGCGGATAATTTGTGCATGGGCTGGATTTTGGTTTGCAGACTCGTTATCAGCAGGCAGTTCCCCTGTCCAGGAATCAAAATCGCCGACTATCAGATGGGGCTGCACTCCCAGCGATTTCTGATGAGCCAAACCTCCATCGCAGAAAATATAAAAATCTTCCGATGAAAGATATTTTTTGAGTCTTTCATAATTTTGGATTTTGGCCGCACCAATTATCACGCACTTTTTCATTTTTTTAGCCCTGAAAGCAAACTGAACTATTAGAGTTTATCCGCAATATCAAAAATCAATCTTTCAGTTTTTTCCCAGCCCAAACACGGATCTGTAATTGATTTTCCGTATGTTCCTTCTCCAACTTTCTGGGCTCCGTCTTCTATGTAGCTCTCAATCATAAATCCTTTTAAAAGAGATGCCACCCGCTGGGAATGTTTTGCCGAATGTAAAACATCCAGAGCGATTCTGCTCTGTTCAAAAGGATTCTTATTTGAGTTGGCATGATTTGTATCGATTATCACTCCAGGATTTTTCATAATATTATCCTTCTCTGTCCACTCATCGTAAAAATCGCAGAGACGGATTAAATCTTCATAATGATAGTTCTGCAAATTGTTTCCGTGTTTATTGGTACTTCCACGCAAAATCGCGTGTGTATATGGGTTTCCTTCGGAATGCACTTCCCAACCGCGATAAATAAATGTATGTGGATGCTGAGAAGCCAGAATTGCGTTCATCATAACTGAATAGTCGCCACTGGTAGGATTTTTCATTCCAACAGGAACTTCGATTCCGCTTGCTGTAAGCCTGTGCTGCTGGTCTTCAACAGAACGGGCTCCAACTGCAACATAGCCCAGAACATCATCCAGATACTGATAATTTTCCGGATAGAGCATTTCATCGGCACAAACAAAGCCGGTTTCCTCCACTGCCCGCATGTGAATATGACGGGTAGCGATAATTCCTTTAAACATATCAGGTTTTCCACTTGGATCCGGCTGATGAAGCATACCCTTGTAGCCTGCACCTGTTGTTCTTGGTTTATTTGTATAAATTCGAGGTACAATAAGAATTTTGTCTTTTACCTTCTCCTGAACTGAAATCAGGCGGGAAATATAATCAATTACGCTTTCCTCGTTATCTGCAGAACATGGTCCGATTATCAAAAGAAGTTTTTTATTTCGTCCTTCAAAAACAGCTTTTATTTCTGCTCTTTTTTCATCTACGATTTTAGCCATCTTTCCTGTAAGCGGATACATTTCTTTTACTTCAGCAGGGATTGCAAGCCTGCGTTCAAATTCCATATTCATTTTTTTTTCCTCCATTTTTGTTTTAATTAGCCCAAATTTCGAGTTTTATAATTTCAACTCAAAAATTGGCTCTCGGCGTGAACGCGCCAGCAAAAAGTGGCAGTACCGCTTCGCGGTGGCTGAGTGCTTTTTGTGTCGCAACATGAGCCTACGCCAATTTTTATTTATCGTAAATAACTCGAATTTCCGGCTAATTATTTCAAATAAGCACACCACCGACTATCCATCGGCATGTCTTCTATTGTTATTCTTGCCCAATAAACAGGCCAATATGCACTACTGCCAACTCTTTCAGGGCAGACCTTCTTATTTTTTTCTTGCCGAATAAGTACATAATTAAGTACGTCAGCCGTCTATTCCCGGATTTTTATTCCTAAAGAAGAAATTACATTAAAATATCCCGGGAAACTTTTTCTTACAGCATGAGCATCTGTAATTTTCCCACCAGTCAATGTCAAAAGCGTTGTAAGCGCCATAACGATTCTATGGTCATTATGGCCTTCAACTGCCTCTTCCGGAACTTTTAACTGGTTTTTATAAATTACAATACGGTTTTCTTCAAACAGGGTTTTTACACCGAATTTCTGCAATTCCTGGCACATTACCTTACCCCGGTCGCTTTCCTTAATAGCTAGGCGCTTGGTTCCGGTAAATTCTCCGCCGTGATTTGCCGCCGCCATAACAAAAAGAATCGGTCCCAGATCAGGACAGTCGCTTATATCCAGTTTTGCATATGAAGAATGTAGTTTGCGGAAATATTCCCGATAGATTTTATCGCCCTGAAGACTTTCTGGATTAAGACCAGCAACTTTTACATTTTCGTTTATTTTTTCGGTTGGTTTTCTGCCTGACTCTCCGGTCACCGCACCGCCTACTTTACCACTTTCGTTTCCAGTTAAATAGTCGCCGAACTTTTCGTTGGCCTCACCGCATGACTCTCCAGTCACCGCACCACTTGCATTTTCCTTTGCTCCAACCACTGATTCGTCGCCAAGAAAGTTAAAGGCTTCAAGAATGGCGGCGTTGGAATAGTCGCCTTCCACAGTGCTTTCACAATTTTTATATTTCTGACCTCCAGGAATTTTCAGGGGAGTGT
>JAILKG010000151.1 GCA_024693915.1 Treponema sp. | reverse complement strand
CACTGAAAAGCAGCTTCAGATGATGCAGGATTTGCAGGCAACTGTAATCTGCGCAACTTCTTCTTATGCTCTTTTGCTTGCAGAACAGGTTGAAGCCCGGGGCCTGGGAAAAAATATCAAATTGAAGAAAGGAATTATCGGAAGCGAACGCTGGGGCGAAAAAATGCGCAACCGAATCAAGAATATTCTTGGAATTGAACTCTACGACATTTACGGTCTTACAGAATGTTACGGCCCTGGAATCGGTATTAACTGTACTGAACAGACTGACGGAATGCACATTTTTAACGACTTTGTTTACATTGAAATTCTTGACCCGGCAACCGGAAAGCCTGTTCCGGATGGAGAAATCGGTGAAATTACACTGACAACTCTTGTTAAGGAAGGCGCACCACTCTTCCGCTTTAGAACTCATGACCTGGCAGCATTTGTAAAAGGCGACTGTCCTTGCGGAAGAAGCTATCCAAGAATCAGCCAGATTTTGGGAAGAAGCGATGATATGGTAAAAGTAAAGGGAAATATCATCTTCCCTAGCACTCTTGAAGATGTAATCAAGTCTGTTCCAGGAACTTCCAGCGAATACCGGGCAAAAATTGAGCACGCAGACGGCAAGGACAAGATGACAATTTTTGTAGAAGTTGAGCCTGGCGTGGACAGAGCCGAAACAGCCCTTGAAATCAAGTATGTCTTTAAGCAGAAGTACAACATGACTCCGGAAGTAGAAGTTGTGGGAATTGGAGATTTACCAAGAAGCGAAAAGAAAACCAAGAGAATTGAGGATCTGCGATTTAACTAGAGCGGGGTTTTAGCAGAATAACTCACAATGCTTAACTAGCCGACAGCAGAAGTGTGTGAGCAGTATGCGAGCATACCCGCTGCGATACAAGCATTTATTTACCGGCAAGATTTGGAGATTTTGCCGGTATTTTTTTGCTGAATTATTTGCGTTTGCGATGCAAAAAAACAGAAGCCCTACTGCTGACGACGGCGGTCTTCTTTTTTGTTCTGATAGAATTTTCTTTTCATATCATACATTCTGCGGGTGGCAAGATTCAAAAGAGAAGAAACTGTATGCTCCGAATTTTCGAACATGCTGGCATAACCGTAAGAAATATGAATATTGCTGCAAAGCTTTCCCTGCCATAAAGAAATTTTCTGATCCAGCTGCTGACAAATCAGCTGAATTTCTTCCGGATCGGCATTTACAATAACACAGAATTCATCACCACCGATTCTAAAGCTTTTGTTTGCTTCTGAAAAAACGGATTTAATAATTGAAGCTACTGCAACCAGCTGTTCATCCCCTGCTTCAAAACCCTCTTCCCTGTTTGTGCTTTCAAGGCCGTCCAGATCAAGGGCAAAAACCGTGCAATTGCTGTTCTGCTCAACTTTATCATAGTTTTTGAGGGCAATGTTGTAGGCGTTTTTGTTTTCCATACCGGTAAGCTGGTCTGTTCTGGCAAGCCGCCTGATTGAAACCTCGTCTTTCTTTTCATCTTCAATTGTTTGAACCATAAAGATTACATCTTCAGGCACATGGTGAGCATCGTAATGGAGAGGAATAAAAGAAATACGGCACCAGCCGTTGAGTTTTCCAATAAATTCCGTGGAAATGATATTTTTTCCCCTCAGGCGCTCTTTTACAGTTGAAAGATTTATAAAATTCATTACATTGTCTAAATATGCATCTGTTGTAAGAGTCATAAGGATGGAGCGCATGGCTTTGTCAGCTTTCTTTTCGCCTTCACAAAAGTTATCTATTACATCATTAGACCTTATTGAATAATATTCGTAGTTTTTAAGATTTATAACGTGCACAGTAAAGAAAACATTGATTACAGAATTTTGAATATCAAGTTTTTCTTCCAGGTTGGCACGAAGCTTGGCATCCTCTTTTCTGAGTCTGGACATGGAAAAAACGTAAATTCCAATAAAGCTTGAAAGCATTATTATAAGAATAAAGGAAACTACAAAAAGCTGAAGGGCATTTTCGGCCAGAGCCTTTCTAAAGCGAACTTTAGCATCTGCGCTCTTAACGGAAAGCTGGGAATTATAGGCACTGGATGAAAAATATTTTTCCTGCAGGGTCTCTATAAAAAATGGATAATCCCTGGTCATGCGGGCAAGAGTCTGATTCAACTCTCTTAAAACTTCCGGTTTTGCAGAAGATACGGCAAGATAATAGTCAGAAGAACCCAGAATATAGAGGGGAGCAAAACCGTAGGAAAGAGGAACATTGTTGTTTGTGGTACAGATGCAGGAAAGTTTGCCATTTGCCAGAGCGTTGCTCAGATCCTCTTCTCCTTCAAAATAAACAATTTCAGGATTAATGCGGCGCTGACCTATCCAGTTTTTAAGATAGCTGTCCATCAGGGTATTTTTGGTAACACCAACTTTACGATAATTAATGGAATTTACATCTGTAGAATTGACCGTGGCATCAGTTTTTCTTTTGAAAACCACATATGATTCTTTTCCCATTATATAATCAGGATAAAGGATAAATCCTTCCCTTTCAGGTGTTCTGGAAACACCGGGAAGAATATCGATTTCTCCTCTCAAAAGCTTTTCGTAAAGGTCATTCCAGTTGCCGTAAACAAACTCCACCTTCCATAAAGCTTTTTTGGCAACGATTTCTATATACTCATAGGCATAGCCGTATTTTTTCTTATCCGGTGCAGCACCTTCCATAAATGAAGGCGTTTCAAAATAACCGATTTTTACATTACGTGCAAAAATAGAAAGGGATGAAAACAATAAAAAAATTACAAAGCCAGTCTTTTTTGTGAGCATGGAAGAAAGTATAACATACAATAGTAAAAAAGTCGAATTTTCTGCATATCGCAATCTGGGGATACGATTATTCTGCCCTTCTTCCTCTTACAACATCTGATGGAAATACCTTTACAGTTCTTTCAGCATATAATTTTTTTCTATAGCTAATATAAAAAAATTGTATTTGATAAAATACCGATATTTTTGTATAACCTAGTATAATACTAGGTTATACAAAAGAGGTGCAATATGTCAGATACAAGCCATTCAACAACAAATCCTTGCCAGCTAAGGGAATCTCCTGTAAAAAAACTGCTTTTTCCGGCTCTTCCTCTTTTGGGAAGTCTGCTTGCCCTCCTTTTTAACAATATAATTCCAGACAGCAGCCTGCACCCTCAGGTTCAGCACAGTTACTACAATTTTCTTCTATATGTTTTACTTGCTCTTAGCGCAATTTTATATGGAATCTCTTTTTTTTCAAAAAAACTGCATTCAGCCCTTTCATTTAAGGGACCATTTTTAGCCGGTGCTGCAGGAGTTATCATTCTTATAAACCTGATAACAGCAAAATTTGCCCTGCTGCCGGTAATCTTTTTTCCTTCATACAACAACATCCTGGCAGTTTTTGCAGAACAGACTGCTCTTTTGGGAAAATGTATCTGGTATTCCTTTAGACTTTTGCTGCTGGGAGTTTTCTGGGGAATTTTAAGCGGATTTATAACTGGTGTCTGCCTTGGCTTTAGCAAGCACGCTTTTTACTGGGTAAATCCCTACATAAAACTTATCGGCCCAATTCCTGCCACCGCCTGGATTCCTCTGGTTTTGACTACCTTTCCGACACCTTTTGGGGCAAGCGTTTTTATAATCGCACTTTCGGTCTGGTTTCCGGTTCAGCTGATGACATCATCTGGTATTCAGAACACAAGCAGGGTTTATTTTGAAGTTGGAAGAACCCTGGGAGCGGGAACTTTTTTTCAGGTCTTCCGCATAGCAGTTCCAGCAGCCCTGCCCAATATTTTTCAGGGAGTTTTTAACGGAATCTGTGCCGCCTTTATTGCCCTGATGACAGCCGAAATGTTCGGAGCAAAATATGGAATCGGATGGTACATCAGTTACCAGAAAGCAATGATGATGTACCCGGGAGTTTACGCAGGTCTTATCCTGATTGCCCTTTTTTGTACGCTGATAATTTCTGCTCTTTTTAAGGTGAGAGCAAAGGTTTTGAACTGGCAGAAAGGGCTGATTAAATGGTAAGCACTTTCAGGAGAAAGGTTATGAGTGGAGAAATTGTAATAAGCAAAGTTTCAAAGATTTTTAATCAGGGGAAGGCAGAAGAAGTTATCGCCCTGAATGGAGTGGATTTTACCATTCCGGCGGGCTCTTTTGTTTCTTTAATCGGCCCTTCCGGCTGCGGAAAAACCACCCTGCTCCGCTGTATTGCCGGACTTGAAAAACCTACAAGCGGTGAAGTTCTTGCAGATGGGGTAAAAATCACAAAACCGGGAAGCGACAGAGGCTTTGCTTTTCAGCAGGCTAATCTCTTTCCCTGGCTGACAATCCGGGAAAATGTTGCTTTTGGACTTAAAGCCCGCCATATCTACAAGGAAAACAAAAAGGATGTGGAGGATTTTATAAATCTTGTGGGACTAAAGGGATTTGAAAAATCCTATCCCCATCAGCTTTCGGGAGGAATGAACCAGAGGGCAAGTCTGGCCCGGGCACTTGTGGGTCACCCAAAAATTCTTTTGCTGGACGAACCATTGGGCGCGCTGGATGCTTTTACCCGTATGACCATGCAGGATGAAATTCTTCGTCTTAAAAATAAGCACAACACAACCATGGTAATGGTCACCCACGATGTGGATGAAGCGGTTTACCTTAGCGACTATGTTGTGGTGATGACTCCCCGTCCGTCTAAGGTGGAAAAAATTATAAAAATTGAACTGAGCCATCCCCGGGCCCGCGGACAGGACGTATTCTTGAATTACAGAACTCAGATTCTGGAAATCTTGAACTACGCTGGAAAAGTTCAGGAAGTTGAGTATGCAATCTAAGGTATGGGATTCAAGACAAAGTTATTTTGCACCATTTTATATTTTTTAAAATTATTTATTGGAGGTTTAAATAAATATGAAAAAATTTGAAAAATTTGCTGAAAGGTATACCTTGAGCAATGCTGCGAATCTAGTCGAAAATGCAGGCAAATATGATGGCACATATACCTGCACAAATGAGGGCTCCAGAAACTTCGCTTGTTCCAGCAGAACTGCAGGGCGCGGACTTCTGTTTTTTACCCTTGTCTTTTTACTCACACTGGCTGCAGGCTGCAGTAAAAAAAGTTCTGCTGAAAGTTCTGCAGCGGGAAAAAGTAAGCAGAAAGTTGTACACATCAACTTTTCTACGGGAGGCCTTTGCCACGCCCCTGTTCATGTGGCAATGAAACTGGGACTTTTTGATGAAGAACTGGGCAAAATCGGACAGAAGGCAGAATATGTTCAGGTAATTGAAGGAGGGGCAACTCTTGGAGAAATGATTGCTTCCGGCAAGGTGGATGCAGGTTACGGTTTGTACGCAACCCAGCTTTTAGCAATAGAAAACGGCCTGCCAATTTCCTTTACTTCAGGAATCCACATTGGCTGTACAAAGTATTATGTTCGAAAAGACAGCGATATTTACTCTGCAGCAGACCTAAGGGGAAAAAAGATTGGTGTTCCAGGACTTGCAGACAGCGCCGTAATGAACTTAAAGCGAAAACTGATGGATGTGGGAATCGGAGTAACCGCAGAAAATAACGAAGTTGAATTTATCGCCTATTCTTCAAGCGACCTGGCAATCGCTTTGAACAATGGAGCTGTAGATGTCATTGGCGCCCACGACCCTATTGCAACCAAAAGCGAACTTGCTTACGGTTTTAGAAAAATTCTGGATACCGGAATCGATGAAAAGTTCGTCAAAGAATACTGCTGCCAGCAGTTTGTGACCCACAAGCTTTTGAGAGAAAATCCGGAAGGAGCCGCCGCCGTTACCCGAGCCCTGCAGAAAGCCGCTGCCTATGTTGAAGCAGAACCAAGAGCTACTGCTCAGCTTCAAATTGAAAACAACTTTGTTGCAGGGGACCTGGATTTTAACGCTGCTCTTCTGGACGAACTGAACTTTCAGCCAAGCCGTTCTTTGGGAAAGAAAACCTTTAGCGCAGCAGCCCGCCAGTTGCAGGAAGCCGGACTGCTAAAAGCTTCTACCAATATAGAAAAATATATTGAAGAAGGATACATCGAACTTTTTGGTGTACCTGACGGCTATATCTACGACAAGGAAACAAAAACATACAAGGAAATAAACGGTTCCCGGGCGTAAAAAACTTAAATAGAATTTTGATTAAGGGAATCTTGTCCGGCCGGGAAAGGTCTTAAAGGCCATGATATTTGAAACATCTGAAAGGTCCTGAACATTTGAAACATCTTGTATGTCCCAAATGGCAGGAATGTCATAGATGTGAAAATTTACCTGGAGAATGCCGGCCGGACGGCACTTTTTAATAAGGAAGAATTATTATGAAAAACATCAACATTATTTTATCATGCCTTACAGGAATTCTGGGACTTTTATCAGGAATTGCCCCATACACATTTGCAAAAGTCTGTGCTATGGAAAAAATGCACTGCCATGCCGTTACAGCCCCAACTGTACTGGTATTTGGAATACTCATTTTTGTGCTTTCCATTTTGCAGGCTGTAATTTTGTGGAAGAAGGGTCGACAAGTGCAGAACTAAATGAAAGGCAGGCGCGGGCAGATACCTGCAAATTGTAAAAGAGGAAGCTCAGACCTAAATTTCTAAAACTGCAAAGTTCAGTGTAAAACATAAAGAGGCAGAACAATGAGTGAAAAGATAAAAAGAGAAGTTTTTTTGAATAAGGGGAAGTTTAAAATATCGATAGAAAGAAGACTTGCCCTTATAAATCTTTCAAAAAAGCCTTACAGAAGTTTCTGTCTTTCTCTTCTTTCAGCTCTTTCCGCAGGAATTCTCTTTGCATCCCTGCTCCTTTCTTCCTGCTTAAAGGGAGGAATTTCCGGACTAACTTCCAGACTGGGGGCGGATTTACTTGTTGTCCCCCAGGGATATGAAAAAGGCGCGGAAAATATTCTGCTTTACGGCCAGCCCGGATATTTTTATATGGATCGAAGCGTTTTAGATAAGGTAGCTTCCCTTCCGGGAGTAAAAAAAGCTTCTGCCCAGTTTTACCTTACAAGCCTTTCTGAAAGCTGCTGCGATTTTCCCGTTCAGCTGATTGGCTTTGATCCGGAAAGCGATTTTGTAGTACAAAAGTGGGCCAGAAATAAAAGAAATCTGGATAGAAAGGCAGGCAGAACGAAACAAGCTGAAAAAGCTGAACAGTCCGACTGGAAAGACCAAACGGAACAGTCCGAGAAGTCCGGCATGAAAGACCGGGCTGAATCGTCAGAAAAAGCCAAGTTATCCGGCAAAGAAATAAATGCTCTGCCAGCACAAAGCCAGAAGCCTTCTGAAGGAAAAGAAGTCCTTTTATGCGGCTCAAATATTAATGCAGAAAAAAACACCGTATGCTTTTTTGGACAAGCTCACACGATTTCTAGCAAACTTTCAAAAAGCGGCAGCGGAATGGACAATGTAATTTTCTGTGACCTTCCTACCCTGGAAAAAATTTTTCAGGATGCAAAAAAAAGAGGCTTCGGTTTTATTTCCGACGGAGACACTCATAACAAGATAAGCACGGTTCTGGTTCAGCTGGAAAAAGATACACAGAGTGAAAGCCTTGCCTCTAAGATTAAAAATGAAATAGAAGGAGTTCAGGTTATTCAGGGAGAAAAGTTTCTTAGAACATTTTCAGAAAAACTTTCTTCAATTCTAGTATTTTTACACCTGATTGCGGCTCTGGTATTTTTAATCTGCGGGTTTTCTCTTGGACTGGTTTACTCTATAACGATAAACGAGCGCCACAGGGAATTTTCAATTCTTAGGGTTTTGGGAGCAGACAGAGGGCTTTTAAAAAGAATACTTTTCCGGGAAGCCTTGATTCTGGCGTCTTCAGGTTCTATTACAGGAACAGGGCTTGCTGCCCTCTTTATAATTCCCTTTAGCAGCCTGCTCTCTACAAAATTCTCCCTGCCTTTTTTGAGCAGGAGTCCGCAAGAAATTCTTTTATTAGCAGGCCTTTCAATTACACTAACAACCCTATCCTGCCTGCTGGCTTCCCTTTCTGGGGCAGTAAAAGTCTCAAAAAGGGGCCTTTACGGAGATGTAAAATGATTGAAATTCAAAAAGTGAACAAAACTTTTATAACAAGCCGCGGAAAAAGGCAGATTCTAAAAGATTTTAGCCTGACTATTTCTGACGGAACATTCCTTGGCATAAGCGGAGAATCTGGAATTGGAAAAAGCACACTGATTTCTTTAATTGCCGGACTTCAAAAGCCTGATGCAGGAAGTATTTTTATCGATAAAAAAAATATCTGCCTTCTTAACGACAGGGAAATGAGCGCTTTTAGAAACAAAAATATTGGCTACATATCCCAGGAAGAAAGTTTCTTAGAAAATCTTACAGTATTTGAAAACCTTCTGCTTCCATTTTGGCTTAAACACAGAAAAGAAAAATCATTTATGTCTGGCCGGAATAGTGAGTCAGAAAATAAAATAATGGAAAAAGCGGCCAGTCTTCTTTCAGAACTGGGAATTTCTGAACTTTCCCAAATGCAACCTTCTTTACTTTCAGGAGGTGAAAACCAGAGACTTCTGATTGCAAGGGCCCTGATCAATGACCCAAAAATAATCATCGCCGACGAACCCACCAGCGCCCTAAGCGAAAGGCAGACAATAGAAATAATTGAAATTTTTAAGAAAGTTTCAGAAATGGGAAAAACTGTAATTCTTGTAAGCCACGATAAAACTGCCCTTTCTTTGTGCCAGCGGATTATTACTTTATAAGCTGGCGGATTCTATAGCCAACTCCCAGCTTATGGCATATTTCCTGACATTTTTTTTCATCTTCTTTGCTGATTGTTGTAGAAACTGTTGTCATCTTAATATTTGGAACATATTTTACAGCCTGTGAAGCAAATTCCAGCATGGCAGCATGTGCTTCTTTTCCAAACTTCGGCCTTACCCTCTCAAGATAAACCTGAGGATCGCTGGAATTCAAACTGATTGAAACTGCATCAATCAAACCTTCAAATAAAGGAGTGATATCTTTTTTGTTGATAAGGTTTCCAAGTCCGTTTGTATTTATTCTGATGGGTTTATCACTTTTGCTTTTTATATAGCGGGCTATTTCAAGAAGAAGGTCCAGAGCTTCTGTTGGTTCTCCAAAACCGCAAAAAACAAATTCGCTGTAATTATCAAGATTTTCTTTAGAAAGTGCCTCCTTTACTTCTTCAAAGGAAGGTTCGTGATCAAGCCAAAGGGAATCCTGTGTATAAAATTTTTCGTTTTTCTGTCTGATACAAAAGCTACAGGCACAGGGACAACGATTTGTAAGATTCAGATAAAGCCCCTTGTGAACGGGATAAACAATTTTCATCATATTAAAGAGCATATTAGTTACATTAAAAATAACTGTCAACAAGTGTATTTAAATGCAATTTCCATCTTATCTTCACTATTATCCCCACCAGGGCAAACGCATTATAAATAAACTGTGCAAAAAAAAGTGTTAAGGTCTGCGCGCCACGGTCCAAAAAACGCGCAATATTGCGCTAGACGCTGTTTGTGGCAGAGGAACTATTATATGCCGCTTTCGCGGCAGCCACAAACAGAGTCTTTTTTGTCCGCAGCACGCTTTCCCCGTTGCAATTTTTTATGTATAGAATC
>JAILKG010000134.1 GCA_024693915.1 Treponema sp. | reverse complement strand
GCATCCAGTTCACTTTGAATGATATCTATTCCTGTGACTTTATAGCCTTCTAAGGCAAGATTTGTGCTAATTCTGCCAATTCCGCAGCCGGCTTCCATAACCAGAGAGCCTTCCTTTTTCTGGGAAAGTTCCTTTATATTATGTGCCACGGCCGGTGCTTCCTGCCACATTTGGGAATCAAACATTACAGGTCCATAAAGATTCCAGAAATCGGGATTTTCAAACCACTCCCCCTTCTCATTCTTGATGTCCTTCATATTTTTTATTGAATCTTCTGAAATTTTTGACATATTATTTTTTAAGTTTGTTATAAAGTTTTCTTATTAAACCAATTTTTCCAAAAAGCAGCCAGAAGAAAAAAGCCAGAATCAGAAGAATTGGACAACCGCATATTACAATTAGAAGAAGAAGCTTAAAAAGAAGAACAAAGAAATTCAAAATGGTTGAAATAAACTCTGTAAAGCCGTTTTTAATATCCGGGAAGACAAATCCATGTTCATCATGATTAGCAGGAAGAACAATATTTACATTGATTGTAGAATACTGTACCTGATTTGAAAGGCGCTTTAAGTTTCCTTCCATACTGTCAATATTGGAAATAACGGAATTCAGTTCTCTTTCAATCTGAAGCAGATCTTTTACATCTTTTGCCTGTTTTAAATATCCTTCAAGTTTTTCCTTCATTATTTTTTTATTTTTTATTCTGCTTTCCAGGTCGTAATATTGTTCGCTTACATCATCCACATTTGTTCCATGAGTTAAAACCCGACCTATTCCACTTGTATTGTTCATGGCTTCTTCAAATTTTGCTGCAGGAACTTTTATGCAAAACCAGGCATTTCGTTCTGTAATAGAAGAATTGGAAATAAAACCTTCATAATTTTTTACCCAGGCCTCTATTGCGGCGTTGGATTTATCAAGACTGTCAGTCTCAATTGTAAGATTTCCAGTTTTTATAAGTTTTTTTTCAGACTGAAGAGCATCTCCTCCTTTTTCCATTATAGCCTGAGGAGCAGCTTCTTCAACAAAGCTTTCATTTGCAGAAAAAGAAGCTGTATCCATAGCCATTGATTTTGAAGCAAGTTTTGCGTTAGCCCCAAGACTTCGCATCATTGGAGCGGCCTCTGAATCCTGATAGGAAAAATTCTGAGTAGAAACTTTTTTTGAACATGAAGCAAGGGTTAAAAGACCAATAAGAGTAAAAGAAATAATTGAATTAAGTAAATATTTAGTTTTTTTCATAGAATCTCCAGTTAATTTATTAAAGAAAGAAAACTGATAATAGTTACATTCTAACTCAAAAAAAAGATTTTTCAAGCCATAGAAGTAAATTGATATCAATATGCACTTGATTAATAGCCACAAAGAGGAAGTGCATTTTTTATCTGGCAGACTTTTTTACAGATGTGTTTTTCATGATTGAAAAATGATTTTCTTTTTTATATAATTTCTGTTATATTATATTTAGTTATTGAATAGAGTTTTATTTTTTGCAGGAAGCAGCACAACTGCTTCTCTCAGGAGAACGATATGAAAAAAATTATTCTTGTTTTACTTTCTTTCCTTTTTGCTCTGCAGCTTTTAGTTGCGGAGAATAATGATGAAAATCAGCTTTCGGAAATTGAAGAAGTCAGCACAGATGAAAAAACTTTTGGAGCTGCCGTTGGTATTCGCTTTTCTGTTCTTGGACTTGAACCTGTAGTCGATATCAATATCAAAAATCTTGAAATCGAAGGAAGCTGTATTTTTAACACAGGACTTAAAGGAGACGAATTTGGTTATGCACCTTCCCTTTCAATCGGCTATAACACAAATCCTTTTGAGAAAGGAGCTTCAACTGTACTGGGTGGAGAATATATGTATTTAAGTCCAATGTACACTAACATGATTACAAAGTTCACAGATACAGATGAAGATCAGGAAAAATTACCGGCTGTTCACGCTCTTTCCATCTTTTACCGTGGCGGAGTAAATTTTACAAACCGTCTTGGAATGAACTGGAGAATCAGGCTTCCACTTCTCATTGCAGGCTATCAGGATGGAGAAAGTTTTAATGTAAATATTTCAAATTTAATGGGATTTGGAATATGCTGTCTTACAGGTCTGTGTACAGTTTCTTTAGGCTTAAGAGTAAATCTTTAATAAAGAATATTTTTTTAGGGAAGCGCGGTGAGTAAAAGCCGCGCTTTTTTTTCTTCATGGTCCTTTAGCATCTTACGGATTTTTGAAGAAGAAATTCGTTCCCCCTGATCCAAAACAAGAGGGATGAATTCCGTTTGAACGGAATTTTCCTTTCCCCAGGCAGTAATTTCATCTTTTTTAAATGCA
Organism: Treponema sp.; assembly: GCA_024693915.1. Taxonomy (GTDB): domain Bacteria; phylum Spirochaetota; class Spirochaetia; order Treponematales; family Treponemataceae; genus Treponema_D. Next base: position 707 of record JAILKG010000134.1, on the reverse strand, counting down.
CCCTTATAGCCACATTTAAAATCTTGGCCTTCGCAAATATATGCTAAATTTAGTTTTTCTTTTAAAATCTTAAAAAAGTCTTCACCCGTTAAATGGGCAAAATTGTCTGAAAAATCAATTAGTATACAAAAATCAAATCCAAGTTCTGCAAAAATTCCAAGTCGTGCCACTAAAGGAGAAATATCACCCATATAATCATTCTGTTTTTTAATGCTTGTAATTGTCTTTGAAAAAGTAATTATTCCAGCTCTTGTGTTATTTTCCCTTGAAAAAGAAAGAACTTTCTTAAAAATTTCATAATGCCCCCTGTGAGGTCCATCAAAAGAACCTATAGAGAGAGCAGAAGCCTGCTCAAATAAGGGAGAGGAAGAAGATAGAAAATCTGACCAGGAGAATATTTGCATAAAGCCTAATGTATTCTATCATAAATACAGCTTATCTGCCACTATTTATAGAAATGTTTATAGGAATGTTTCAGAATTAAAAGCATATATTTCCCTTGACCACATTGGCTATATTTTTTAAAATCAAAATATGTTCATCAGGAAAAAAGAATTAGATAATTTTTTAGTAGAAAGCCTCAAAAAAATTTCAGAATTTTTCAAAGAAAATCTTGAATATTATTCCAATCCAAAAGATGAACTGGATAAAAATATACAGGATGATTACAGGGATTGCCTTACTGTTTTAAATACAATACTTGAAAA
>JAILKG010000117.1 GCA_024693915.1 Treponema sp. | reverse complement strand
ATAAAAACGGTAAACTTATCAAGGTTCTTGAAGTACTTAAGATTGAAAATCACGGCGGTTACAACATTCCGATGATGGATAAGCTTACAAATGTTCAGACAGGTCACTCAACTTCACTGAACATCTTAAAAGTAATCGTTGATCAGCCTATCCCTGATCGTGTATTCACACAGAGCTTCCTTTCTACAGGAAAATAAACTGAATTACTGAAATAATACGAAAACGGGAAGCACAGCGTGGCTTTCCGTTTTTTTTATATAGTCCAAATCTCGAAGTTGAAAGATTAATTAAAAAATTGGCGTAAGCGGGGTTCCTGAATGAAAAACACTCAGCCACCGCGAAGCGGTACTGCCGTTTTTCATTTAGGGTTCCCGCTGAGAGCCAATTTTTTGAGTTTATATTTTTATTTTCGAAATTTGAACTATTCTTAAGCTTCCATTGAAAGAAGGACACCTGCTTCAGGCTTGTTTCCTGCCAGAATATAAGGGGTATTCTGGGCCATTTTTACAGTCTGACTTATCTGGGTCTGATAATTTTTGATCAGGGCGTCCAGTTCTTCATCGCTGGTGTTTTTGATTGCGGGTTTTGCGCTTCCAGCTTTGATTGATGAAAGATGGTCGATTAAAGTGTTTAAAATCTGTATTTTTGAAATAGAAACTCCGTTCTGTCCCTTTTTTGCCTGGAATCCCTGTACGTGGTCAAAATGCGAGTACAGAAGGGAGGAACTTGAAACTGGTACGTAAATTTTGTTTGCGCTTCCATTAGGGATATGAGCGTATGCTGAGTTGATTGAAAAAGCCATTTCAGGACCTCCTTTTCATGAGTTTTCATTAATATTATCGGAGGTCGGCTAAAATATATTAGTAAAAAATAGAGATTTATAATAGGGTGAATCTCGAGTTTTATCGTTCTTTAAGCAAAATTGGCTCTCAGCGGGAACCCTGTTTGAAAAACGGCAGTACCGCTTCGCGGTGGCTGAGTGTTTTTCAACCAGGAACCCCGCTTACGCCAATTTTGTAATGTATTTGCAAACTCGACATTCGCCCTTTTAAAACAAGCGCTACCCTCGCACCAATTTTGTACTAATTTTGCAAACTCGAAATTAGGGCTCTTAACAGGAACCCCGCCTACGCCAGTTTTTAGTTAAAGCCCTGTTTTTTCCAGTCTGTGTAGCGCTCTTCTATGGTAAGAACTTTTTTTGAGCCGTCGCTTGACAGGGTGTCTTTTATATAAGGAATGATGATTTTATGCTTGGTTGCTTCCCATCTGAGAGGCTTTTTGTCGTAAACCTTGAATTTTCCTGCCTGGGGAATATTTGAAAGCAGGCTTGTGTAGTAAACTGGCAGAATTCTATCGTTCACTTCTTTTATTGAAGAAAAGCCGTTTGCAATTCCAAACTTGTTTGTATCCAGATGCATAGAAAATTTTCTTTCAAGGAGTTCCTGCTGGGTGTTGCTCTGGTAGAACCAGGAGATAAAAAGAGCGGCTCCCCTGTGATTTCTGGCTTCCTTTGGAATTCCCAGCATGAGCATTGTGTCTTCTACAGGAAGCTGGTCATTATATTGAATCCAGCGGTAATCCAGTTTTGAAAGAGTTTCTTTGGAAAATCTGAAGAGTTTGTCGCTTGTTGTGTAGGCAAAGAGAGCTCTTCCCTGGGTAACTTTTTTATCGTCTGTTACAGAAAGGTATTTGTAAATAAAGTCCCTTTCTGTCTGGCTGGAAGAATTTACACTGGTAATCCAGTCGTTCAAATAGTGGATGGTGTCAAGAAGGGCCGTGGAATTCCAGGAAAAGGTATTTCCTCTGGTTTCCTTAAAATCTGAGCCTTGAATTTTTGCTACAAGGTAAAGAAAATCATCGCTTGATTCCGGGGCAAATCCCATTCTTGTAAAGGCTCCCTTGGAATTTCTTTTGTTGTAGGCTTCTCCCGCTCTTTTAATCTGGTCTAAGCTTAAGGTGTAACTGTCTTCAATCAGTTCTTCATTGCTTTTTGAAAAAATAATTGCAGGAAGGTTAAAACTTACAGGAAGAAGGTACTGTCGGTTAGAAAATTTTCCGGAATTTAAAAGAATTTCATAGAAATCCTGGCTGGAAAGGTACTGACGCTCAAAAAGGTAGTCTACAGGCTCAAAGAATTTTTTTGTGTGTTCGTTCACAAGCCAGCTTCCAATTACAAGGTCCGGCGGAGTTTCCTCTTCCCTAGGGGGAAGGCTGGCTGCCGGATTTTCCTTGTAAACCAGAACTGCTTTCTGGCTGTGATTTTTGTTAAAGTATTCGATGTAGGGTGCAAAATCACTTGAGTCCGTCCATATAACGATTCTCTCTTCTTTTTCTTCCCTGCATGAAAAAAGGGAAATGCTAAAGAGAAGGGCTAATGAAGCGGACACAAGTATTTTGATTTTTTTAAGCACGCTTTAATTCCTCTGCTGTTTTGTATATCTCAGAGTATACAAAATCAATCTTGTCTTCTTCAATACTAGAGAAGGCTACGCGGAGAGTGTCTTTATCAATCTGAATTGTACCGATTCCTTTTTCTTTAAGGAGTTTTACTCTTAGTTCTTCTGCATCAATTCCCTTCATGTTAAAGCTCATAAAATAACCTGAATTGAATGGAAGGGCTTCAATTGCGTCAGACTTGTGGGAATCAACAAAGTTGCGTACTTTTCTGTAGCGGCCTTCAAGAACTTTTCTGAAAGCGGCTTTTTCATTGTCATTTTCAGCATCGTTAAAGGCTTTAAGAAGAATAGTCTGGCTTGGAGTTGAAGAACAGCTGACAGATGAACGGATAACACCCATGAGTTTTTTTACAAGGGCATCATACTGAGCATCGTTTAAGCCTTTTGAAGCGAATGTCAAAAATCCGCAGCGGAATCCCCAGGCAAAATCTTCTTTTGTAGGACCGTCTGCTTTTACTGCAAGAATGTTTTCGTGCAGGTCTGCAATATGAGCAAAAAGAGACTGGCTTTCAATTTCTTTTTCGTAGTTTAAGCCAAAATATGCATCGTCGCTGATTACAAGAATTTTTGCTCCTGTGTCTGCTGTTTCTGTAAGAATTCTACAGATTTCCTTAACTTCAGCACTTGTAGGGCTGTAGCCGGAAGGATTCTGAGGGAAGTTCAAGATAATGCGAACTGAGCCGTATTTCTTTGCTTCGGCTTTTACTGCTTCTTCAAGGCCCTTAAGGTTGAAAGCGCCATTTTCGAACATTTTGAACTGGTGGAATTCAGCTCCTCTTCTTGCTTCTGCAATCAGAACGTAGTTGTCCCAGCTTGGATTTGGTGCAAGCATTGGTTTGTCAGCGTCTACGAATAAATCCATGATGTAAGAAAGACCTGCTGTAAGACCTGGAACTACAACCGGAAGGGAAGTTTTCTTGTTCTGCAAAAGCGGATTTTTCTTAATCTGCTTTGCTTTCCAGGCTTCCCTGATTTCTGGAAGACCTGCTGTCGGTGCATAGGCAACCAGCTCGCGGGAATTGAGTTCAGGAGCCCATTTGTGTACAGATGGAAGTACTGCCGGCTTTCCATCGATTACTGTTGTTCCGATGGTTCCGTTTGCTGCATGAGCGTCTCTCTTTGCTTCACCGCCCTGAGAAATTATTCCTCTTGGGAAATAAATCCGTTTTCCTAAATCAGAAAATAAAGATTCTGCAATTGTGCCTTTTAAGGCGTCGTTTAATTCTTGTGCTAAAGGGTTTAACATGATAAATTGAATTATTCTGATTTATAGTCTAAAAGTCAATGAATTCAGAAAAAATATGTATATTTATACAAAAAAAGGTAGAAAATATGAAAGAAAATAGCATAAACGAAACGGAATTAGAAGCCTGCCGTATTATGGCAAATAAGTGCAGGGAAGAAGTTAAAAAAAGACTTGTGGGTCAGGACTATATCACTGACGGAATTCTTACAGCTTTTGTAGCCGGCGGCCATGTTCTTCTTGAAGGTCTCCCGGGTCTTGCAAAAACTCTTGCAGTAAAAACCTTTGCAGAAATTACTGGTCTGGACTTTAAAAGAATCCAGTTTACTCCTGACCTGCTTCCTGCGGATGTAAGCGGAACTTTGATTTACGAGCCTCAGAAGGGGTCTTTTAATGTAAGAAAAGGTCCTGTTTTTGCAAATGTCATTCTTGCTGACGAAATTAACCGTTCACCGGCAAAAGTTCAGTCTGCAATGCTTGAAGCTATGGAAGAAGAGCAGGTAACAATCGGAGAAGAAAGCTACAAACTGCCATCTCCCTTCTTTGTTCTTGCAACCCAGAACCCGATCGAACAGGAGGGAACCTACAATCTTCCTGAGGCAGAGCTTGACCGCTTCCTTTTAAAACTTAATGTAAACTATCCAAGCCCGGAAGAGGAACTTTTAATTGTAAAAACTCAGGGTGATGCCGCTAAGGTTCAGGTGAGCCAGGTTTTGACTGCAAAAGATCTTCTTCACTTGAGGGAGTTGAACAGCCGCATAGTATGTGACGACAAAATTGTAGAATATATTGTAAAAATTGTAAGCGTTACTAGACCCAGCGCAAAAAAACAGAGCGAGCACGATATTACCCGCTATATTAAAACCGGGGCTTCTCCAAGGGCTGGCATTTCAATCTTAAAATGTGCTAAAGCCAGAGCCCTGCTTTCCGGCCGTGCTTTTGTTCTTCCAGAGGATGTAAAAGAAGTTGCACCAATGGTTTTGCGACACCGCCTTGTGCTTTCCTACGAAGCCGCCAGCGACAATATCTCAGCCGACGAGATAATCGGTAAAATCTTAGATTATATTCCGGTACCGTAATATGCAGAATTTCTTAAAGGGAAATACAGATTCACTTACAAAAAAGGCTTCTTCTCTAAGACTTCGCTCCATGGAGTTTGCAGACTGTTTTAAAAGCGGCTCCTTTCGTTCCCATTACAGGGGGCAGGGGATGGAATTCCTTGGAGTCAGGGAATATCTTGTGGGGGACGATGTCCGCTCCCTGGACTGGAATGTTACCGCCAAGATGGGAAAGCCTTTCGTAAAAATGTTTGAAGAAGACCACCAGCTTGAAATTTTTCTGATTGTGGACAGGTCTTTTTCCATGTTCACCGGCTCAAAGGGTATGGTAAAATACGAAAAGGCTGCCGAAACTGCCGCCCTTTTAACTATGGCCAGCGAGTTGAACTCAAGCCCGGTGGGAGCAGTATTTTTTGACGGAAAAATTCATTTTGCGGTAAAGTCAAAGAGCGGCCGCTTTCAGTCCATGCTCCTGCTTTCCCGCCTTGATCAGGCCAGCCCCGTAAACAATGGATCTGCCTTAAAGTCAGCTTTGAACGGGGCTGTAACAATGCTTAAAAATCATTCCCTGATTTTTGTAATCTCGGATTTCAGAGTTTCCGGCTGGGAAGAAACATTTAAAAAACTCAGCTGGAATCACGATGTAACCCTGATAAAAATTACAGATCCTTCAGAACTTGAGCTTCCTGAAATCGGAACAGTGCCTTTCACCGATTCTGAAACAGGAAAGCGTATGGTTCTTCCTACTTCTTCTCCAGCTTTAAAATCTTTGTGGAGGGAAGAATACAGAAAGAGGAGTGAAAATTTAATGAAACTTGCCCATAAAAACAATGCGGGTTTTATTTCAATTTCCACAGAAGAAGATGCTTCTCATATTTTATCAAGGTATTTCAGGGAAAGGAGGAAGTAGGTTATGAAAAAAAAGCTTTTCTCCATTTTTCTCTTTTTGCTGTCTCTTCTGCCACTTTTTTCAGATGCTCAGCCTAATCAGGAAATCAGTCAGTTTTTAATTCCAAAAAGAATTTATGTTGGTGATATTGCTGAACTGAACTACAATTTTCGTTCTTCTTTAGAGCTTTTTGAAGAAAATCCTGAAGAGAATGAAAAAAATCTTGATATTTTTTCTCTGCCTTTTTCCTGTGATACAGAAGACTTTACCCTTCATTCCCTGATTTTAAAAAGGAATGGGGAAATTTATACTGCAGTTTTTAAGTTTACTCCCTGGGTTACGGGTTATGTAACAATTCCGCCATTTGACCTTCTTTCCGTTATGGGAAAAAAGAGCGCTGTTCCTCTGGAAATAAAAAGTCAGAGCATTGCCGTTCAGTCAATTCTTGCTTCTGGAACAGAGAGCGAGTTAAAGCCTTGCGCAGGTCCTCTTCTGCTACCGGGAACCATTTATTTTGTCTGGGGAATGCTTATTCTGTTTGCCCTTCTTCTGGCTCTTCTGGTGATAATTTTTATTCACAGGGAAAAAATTGTGTCGGGAATTAAGAATCTTGCCTTGCTTTCCTTTTACGCAAGAAATGCCCAGAGGGCTTTGCGGGAGCTGAAAAGGCTTGAAGCAAAAAGTGAAAAATTCAGTGCAGTGGAATTTTCCCTTCTTTTTCAGAAAATTTTAAGGAAATACCTTTCTGGCCGGCTGGGACTTTCTTTTGACAGCATTACCAGCTCAAAAATTACTTCTACCTGCGATCAGGCTTTTGGCGGATTTCTGGAAGGGGAAAGACTTGAGGCTGTAGAAGAAGTTGAAGGTCTTTTTAAGAGGGCTGACTATGTTCGTTTTGCAGGAAAAAATCAGCTCTTAGACAGCAAAGAGAGGAATTACTTTATTCAGACTTCAAGAAAACTCATTATGCTTTTTGAAAAAAATAATTCTAAGGAGGAAAAGGATGCCTGATTTTAAGAATCCACTTGCTTTTGTTCTTCTGGGACTTTTGCCCCTCCTTTTTATTCTTAGAAAAACTAAGATTTTTACACGAATTTCTTTTTATTCTACGGTCGCTGACTGGCAGGGAAAGCCTTTTAACTGGTCTTCCCCATTTAGAAATTTTATGTCGGCGCTTTCACACTTCTTCCTCTCTGCAGGCTATGTGGTAATGGTTGTTGCCATTGCAGAACCGGTTATCTACAGGCAGGAAAGGGTTTACACCAGCCGGGGAACTGATGTTGTTTTTGTCCTTGATGTCAGTCCTTCCATGGCTGCCAGAGATTTTCAGGGAAAAAGAAGAATTGATGTTTCAAAAGAAGCAATAACCTCTCTCTGTATGCAGAATCCCGGCATTTCCTACGGACTTGTTTCAATGGGGGGAGAGGCCATGGTCAGCGTACCTCCAACTGAGGATACTAACCTTTTTATTGAAAGACTGAATCAGGTGCAGATAGGAAGCCTGGGGGACGGAACGGCAATAGGTACTGGCATCAGCACTGCAGTTTATCATCTGGCATCCAGTGGAGCCCCAAAAAAGTGCATCGTTTTAGTAACTGACGGTGAAAATAATGCCGGTTCAATTCACCCGGAAACCGCAGCAGAACTTTCGGGGCGGAACGGAATAAGGGTTTACGCTCTGGGGGTTGGTTCAAGCGGAACGGTGCCAATTGACTATGTGGATCCGGTTACCGGAAAGCAGTATTCAGGTTACCTGAATTCTACCTTTGACTCAGAGGCTTTAAGGCAGATTGCAAAGAGCGGGCAGGGGCGATATTTTGAAGTTCTTTCTGCTTCGGATTTGTCTCTGGCTCTTTCTGTTATATCAAGAACGGAAAGTACCAGCCAGACTTATCACACCAAGACAAGCGGCAGGGATTTTTATCCTCTTCTTCTTTTTATTACAATGGTTTGCATTGCCCTGGGCTGGACAATACGCCGCATTTATCTTCAGGAGTATGTATAATGAATTTTACCTGTGAACGACCCTATGCATTTTATCTCCTTCTTCTGCTGATTCCGGCTCTTCTTGTTTCACTTTTTCAGTACCGCCGTATTGTAAAAAAGATTTCTTTTTTTTCCATAAAGAACGATACAAATCCGGGATTGAAGAGGGTAAAGCATTTTCCTCTCCTTATGGCCTTCAGGACGATTTTCAGGTCTTTTGCCTGGATAATGCTGGTTTTAGCCTTTTCATCCCTTTCCTGGGGAAGTTATCTTGAGCCGGTTTCTAAAACAGGCTCTTCTGTTTCCTTTGTGTTCGATATTTCTTACAGCATGATGGCCCGGGATGCCCAGAAGAATACCAGTCGCCTTCAGGCGGCTTCCAGCTATGCCTCCCTCCTTCTTTCCCGTATGGACGATGTTTCTTTTTCTGCAGTTCTTGCAAAGGGAGACGGGGTTTGCGTGGTTCCTCTGACAGAAGACAAGGCCATTATGGACAGTCTTTTAGACAGCCTTTCTCCTTCCCTTATTTCAACCGGGGGAACCAGTCTTGGTAAGGGGGTAAAAAAGGCTGTTGAGACTTTCCCAAAAAACTCTTCCAGACTTTCTACCATCTGGCTTTTTACAGACGGGGAAGAAACGGATTCTCTGCTGGAAGGAGCAATTTCAGAAGCGGTCAGAAAGGGAATTTCAGTCTGTATAATCGGTTTTGGAAGTGAAAAAGGCAGAGAGATTCTGGCAGGTGACGGAAAAACTAAGGTACAGACTTCTCTTAAGGCTGACAGGATGAGGGAAGTTTGTTCTTCAGCTCTTGCAAAAACTTATCCGGAAGGAAAAATGCCTGTGAAAGCTGGTTTTGTTGATTCCAGGGAAAGCGGTTCTGCCCTAAAAGTTCTTTCTTATCTGAAGGGAGAGAAAAATCTTTCCTCCTCAGAAGAAAATTCCTTTGTTACCTATGAAGTCTGCCCTATACGCAGGGATGGTCTTTTTGCCTTTCTGGCTCTGCTTTTCTTTGCCCTTTCTTTTGTAATAACGGAATTTGATATTGAAGCCTTTTATTTTAAGAAAAGAAAGTCTATCCTTACTTCTCTTGTGATTCTCTTTACTTTTACTTCCTGTTCTTCTCATTTTGATTCTTCCATGCAGATTCTTCACGGAACCTGGGACTGGTACCAGCACAAGTACAATTCTTCCGTAGCTTCCTTTTATCGTTCCATGAATCAGGCTCAGGCAGATGCAGACAGGGAACTTCTTTCTTATTCTGTTTATAATCTGGGGGTCAGCTATCTTATGCAGAATGAAGATACTTCCAGTTTTATGCGTTTTTCTGAAATTGACGAGGATTCTCCAAAAGAACTGAAATTCCGCTCTTTTTACAACCGGGGAATAATCGCTTATGGCCGGGGCGACTACGATGAAGCTGCAGAAAATTTCCGGCAGGCCCTTAAAATTGACGGAAAGAGAATGAATGCTAAAGTGAACCTGGAACTTTCCCTTGGAAAAAGGGTTAAAAATGCAGAAAACAAGGATAACCTGATAACTCCTGTTTCTGAAAAAAACGGGTCAAATTCCATGGAAAACTCCGTCTTTTCCCGCATTCGAGAAAACGACATAAACCGCTGGAAAAACATGAGCGTGGAAAGTGCTGTTTCCGGGGCAGAGGATTATTAAAATATGAAAAATAATGTTTTTTTTGCCGCAGAAAAAAAAGTGACGGCATTTTTTAAGA
>JAILKG010000099.1 GCA_024693915.1 Treponema sp. | reverse complement strand
GATTTATTGAAAGCCGTTAAAAAAATTGCGTAAGCAATTTTTAGGCTATCTTTTTGTTTAAGGCCCGCTGGCGGGCCGGTGTTTTATAGCAAGCCGTTAAAAGAATTGCGAAAGCAATTTTTAGGCTTACTTTTCTGATTTATAGCAAGCCGTTAAGAAAATTGCGTAAGCAATTTTTAGGCTTACCTTATTTAAGGCTCGCAGGCGGGATACCCCTCCATACGAGCAGTTTTACAAATATTTATTTGTTTTCAGTCTCTTCTTTTGAGGAAGAGGCAATTTTTGCATTTTTGTAGATAAAGCGCGGCTCAAATACGTTCAGGATTCCAGGAATGATTGTCATTGCAAGAAAGCTTGAAGTAAACATTACGATTGCAACAAGAATTCCGATATAGCGCAAAACTACGAACTTAGAGAAGCAGAGAACCAGGAAACCCAGTCCTACAGCCAGAGCATTTGTTACAATTCCGTGACCGCTCTTTTTGAAGGTTTCCCTAGTTACAACTTCCAGATTCTCACACCTGCTTCTTTCTTCTTTGTAAGTTGTAAGGAAGTGAATTGTGTAATCTATACCAACACCAACTGCTACAGAAGCAATGATACTTGTTACCAAGTCAAGATTGATTCCGCTGAAGCCCATTACCATGTAGTTCAAAAGAATAGCAAGTGCCAGAGGAATTGCTCCAACGATTCCTGCCCATGCAGAGCGGAAAGAAACTGCAATGATTACAAATACACAGATAAGAGAGATAAGAAGACTCTGTACCTGACTCTTAACAATCATATCTGTCATTGTGTATTCCATTTCCCCGGCGCCGGTTGCTTCAATTGTGTAGCCCTCCGGGAAGTTCTTTTTAGCGTAGTCCTTAGCTGCCTGAATGATATTTCCAGTTTCTTCAGTAGAATGGTTTCTAAGCTGGCAGGTAATGCGCATAACACGGGGATTCATGTCGTCATCAACAAAGCGTCCAAGGGAACCGCTCAAGAGAGTAAGATAACCGTTTACTACTCCCCTCAGCTGCTGTCTACTGCTTACAGGATACTTTGTGTAATCATATGGAATCTCATAGAAAGCCATTCCATTGTAGTTGAACATATTGTCCAGCACTTTCATCATTTTTTCTGTTGTAGCAGTTTTTCCGCCGGCTGCAACATAAGCCTGATTCAGCATATCAAGAACTGAAGCAAGATCCATTTTTTCAGAAAGGCGGGCTGTGTAAACAGTATCAGGGTCAACCCAGTTTTCAGGCATTACAGGAGAATAATCTTCTTCCGGTTCAGCAGAAGAGTCCTGGCTATCAGAAGAATCTGCAAAGTCATCTCCAAAGTCTCCAAAATCATCGAAAGAAGAATCGCCAAAGTCACCGAAGTCTCCAAAGTCTGATTCAAAGGCAGAAGTAAAGCCATCATCAGAAGCCTCCTGCCCTGCTCCACCAGCGGTATTGTTCAGAGAATAGCCTGGAACATGCCATACCTGGTTGATTCTCTTGATGAAGGTTGTAAGGGAGACAATTTTTCCAATACCATCGTAGTTTTCTGCAAGATAGTCCTGCATGTCGTCTACGGCCTTCAAAAGTTCAGGGTTTGTTATGTCTCCAGGTTTCTGACCTTCAATATTGAAGTAAACGCTGTTGGTTCCCGCAAACTGCTTGTCCACATAATCAATTCCCTTTCTCATGTCGCAGTCTTTTGGGAAGTAATTGATGAGGGCTGTATCGATTTTAAGCTGTCTTAAACCAACGCAGGAAATGGCTACAAGAGCAATTGTAAAGAGAATAAGGCGTTCCTTGCTTCCACAGAAGAAGTGATAAATGCTGTAGAAAGTATTTCCACTGGCTTCTTCGCTAAGTTTTCCTCCAGCAATCTGGCGGGCTCTTTCAATACGGCGCTGGATTTTTTCATTGATTATCTTTTTCTTTTCTCTCTGTTTGATAACAGTATTGATGCTCTTCTGAAGAAGAAGGGCCGGAATAAATGTAATTGAAAGCAGAAGGGAAATGCCAACTCCTACTGCAGTAAAGATTGCAAAACTGTGAAGTGGTTCAATAGGGCTTGAAACAAGGGAAATAAAACCAACAATTGTAGTAATACCTGCAAGAACGACAGCTGTCATTACCTCTTTTAGGCCGGCAAAAACAGCATTCTCGTAAGCTTCTTTTGTAAGTTCCCCTTTTCCATTGTCAAGGGCAACATAGTAGTGGGTAAGAACATGAATACCGTATGCAGAACCAACAGCAATCAGGGCTACAGGAATTACACTTGAAACGATTGTAAAGGTGATTCCCAAGGCTGCCATAATTCCCATGGTCCAGACGGTTGCCATAACAACTGTAATAAGAGGAAGCAGAGTTCCATCCAGTGTCTTAAAGCTGAAAAAGAGGGAAAGAAGAACAACAAGAATTACAAGAGGAATCAGGAATATAAGGTCAGAAATCATAAAACTTCTGGCGCTTTCTGCAACTACAGGGTCGCCAAAAATTTCATAATGAAGATCGTGATTTTCTGTCTCTTCAATTACAATCTGTCGAATTTTGGAAAGAACCTTCTGCTGGCGCTCAGCATCGGTTTCCTTTAATGTAAGAAGTTCAGCCTTAAGATCAGCTTTTTCTTCAGTAGAAAGCTCCTTAGCATTTTTCAAAGCAGCCTTTACTTCAGCAAGCCTTGACATCTTTTCTGCTTTTTCATCCTCACTTGGAGAATGAACAGTAATCTGCATCTGAGTAGCTGTATTATCGTCGTTTATGATAACACGGTTGTACATGTCAGACCATTCTGACAGACGGCTTTTCAGCTGCATTATGTCTTCATCTGAGCCTGTATAGGTGTCCGGAATCAGCTGGCTTGCAGAAATAGAACCATCAGAATCGCAAACGTAATCGATATGAGTCAAAGAATCGATTTCGTCAACCTGGTCAATTTCCAGAGCACGGTCAGTAATTTTTCTGACAACTTCAATGTTCTCCGGAGTAAGAATACTTCCCCGGTTTGCTTCAAGGCTTACACCTATTACAATCATTGAGCCGAATTCTTCTTCAGTATTTACAAGGCGTGTATAAGAAGCATCCTTCTGGGGTAAAAACTGGCGGATAGAGTTATCTATTCCCAGATTCTTAATGAAAAATCCAAAGATACCGGTTAAAGCAATACAAGTTGCAATGATAATCCATGGACGTTTGAAAAAAGCTTTGGTGAATTTCATTCTCCTTTTCTCCTGTATATTTCATAATTTTTCGTTTTTTTATACTGAGCCCCCTGCCCTCTTTTCTTCAGAACTGAAAAAGCAGTTGAATAAAAAAAGCAAGAACTCTTAGAAAGCTGTCTTAAAAAATCGGACCCGCAAAGGGGAGCTGTAATCAGCATTCAGTCCATTATCACCTTCTGAAGCCCGCTTAGTCACTCTGTTTAAGTGTTCAACTTCTTAAACGCTTAAACAATCTGAAGTAAAGATACTGTCGAAAATACATTTTGTCAATAAAAAAATGTAAAAATGATTAAAAGTTTAAACATTTAAGATTTGTTGACAATTTGGAAACTTTCTTTTATCCTTAGTAGAAATAGGAAAAAGATATTATGATTGACAGAGAAGAAATTCACAGAGTTCTAAAAACCTTTAATTCCTGCGTTCCTCTTTTTATCGCCCTAAGCGATGAGGCCAGACAGAAACTCATTCTTGATATTGCGGAAGCAGGAAAAGGCGGAATAAATGTTACAAATCTTTCTGCAAAATCTCATCTTTCCCGCCCGGCTATCTCCCACCACTTGAAAGTGTTAAAAGATTCTTCCCTGATTAAACCCTTAAAAATTGGTACCCAGATTTTTTACCAGCTGAATTTAAGTGAAAATTTTGAAATTCTTACAGCCCTGATTACAAGTTATAACTCCCTGATTATAAAAATCAATGAAGCTGACCAGCAGGCAAAAAGTGATGAAAGCCCTGACCAAAATAAGGAATAATAGTCTGATTTTCGGCTTTTATAATTCAAACTCAAAAAAAGGAGCTTCTTAGTAGAATTATCTTCCACAAAAAAGCTCTTTACATATTACACTTAATTTCGAGTTTTATAGTTTCAACTTCAAAATTTGCTTACGGTCACTATCTCGTGGTTGCAAAATCGCGCAGTACTGCGCTATGCGCTGCTTGTGGCAAGGGAACCATTAAATGCCGCTTCGCGTCATCCACAAGCAGAGCATTTTTGCCCCACGATTCGTTTCCTTCCGCCAATTTTAAATTTATTTCAGCAAACTCGAAATTAAGGCTAAATAAAAAAGCAGAACTTAAGAAAAAACTCAAAGTTCTGCTTTTTTTATCCTTATTGGCTCTTCAGAGCCTGACATTTCTGACAGGTCATTTATGCCAGGCTTTTAATCCTCGCCATAGGAAACTTAAGCCGGTTTTTACTAACCTTTAACAGCTCCTGCCGCAATTCCTTTTATGATATATTTCTGTAGTGAAAGATAGAAAAGAATAATCGGAATTGAAGAAATGGTAAGGGATGCACACATTGGACCGTAATCTTTCATGAACTGTCCGTTAAAGCGCATCTGTGAAAGCTGAATAGTTCCCTGTTTTGCAACAATCATTGGAAGCAAGAAGTCATTCCAGAGCCAGAGGGCATCAATTACAGCCACAGTAGCGATAATTGTTTTAATTAGAGGAATAATAATTACAAAGAAAATATAAAATTTTCCAGCACCGTCAATTGAGGCAGATTCCTCCAGTTCTTTTGGAACGCTCTTTATAAAACCATGGAACATAAAAATTGCCGTAGGGCAACCCACACCCCAGTACATAGGAATAAGACCAGGAATATTCATGATATGAAGGTCACTTGCAAGAACGGCAATTGGAACCATAATAATCTGGAATGGAATTACCATAGAAAAGGCAAAAAATCCGTATAAAAACCAGGAAAGTTTTGACTCATTTCTAACAAGCCCGTAGGCGCACATGGCAGAAGTTAAAAGAATTCCGCTGGTACCCAGAAAAGTAACCAGAAATGTATTTAAAAATACACGGGGAAACTGCATTTCTTTCCAGGCCTGAACATAGTTTTTCATCATGGAAAAGCCAAACTTTTGGTATTCAGCAGCATTTGGAAATCCCAAAGGATTTACAATAATTGCGGCATTTGGTCTAAAGGAATTAACCACAACAAAAATCAGAGGATATAAAAAGAAAACTGCACAGAAAAGAAGAAATACCAGGAGCATAACCTTATGAGAATTAAATCTCTTGGCAGTGAAAAATCCGTTTTTCTCTGAATCTGATACTAATACATCGTTTATATTTGCTTTCATTATGCTTCAATCTCCTTTCTCTTCATAGTAACAAGCTGAATTCCCGTAACAATAACGATTACAAAGAAGAGTACCATTGCCTTTGCGGTAGCAAGACCAGCCTGTTTTAATGAGAAGGCATCAAAATAAATATCCATTACAAATGGAACTGTTCCTGTAGCGTACCCCTGCTGACCAATCATTGCATAGATAAGGTCAAAACTTTTCAATGCGTTTGCAATTGTAAGGAAGAGAGAAATTGTCAGGGAAGGAATCATAAGGGGAACCGTAATAAGGCGGAAACGCTGAAAACCTGTTGCACCGTCTATCATTGCGGCTTCTATTACTTCTGTAGGAATGTTCTGAAGACCTGCAAGATATACAATCATGTAATATCCCGCACCCTGCCATACTGCAACAAGAACCAGAAGCCATGGGGTTTTCTGAGAGTCAGAAATCCACTTTTCAATTCCAGTAACTGCCGGTAAAAGCTGAACAAAGAGCATGGACCAGATTAGGGCAACTATAATCATGGAAAGAACATTTGGCAAAAAGTAAATCGTTCTTAAAATCTTTTGTCCACGAATTCCTGTATCCAGAGCAAGTGCCAGGGCAAAAGCAACTA
>JAILKG010000091.1 GCA_024693915.1 Treponema sp. | reverse complement strand
ATAAAAAGCCGGTCCCTTTTGGAGCCCTTCCCCTCAGCGGGCTGGTATCATGGATTACCAAAAAAAAGTTTTTCGCTTTTTTTGAGGTAATCGAAAATTAAGAAAGCAGTACAACTGCTTTCTCTCAGGAGGAAGAATGTTTTCAAGTCTTATAAGTCCTGATAATATTATCTTTGACCTTCAGAGTTCTGAAAAGGATGAACTTTTTTCAGAGCTTGTAGAATTTCTTGTCAGAAAAAATCCTTCAATCGACAGAGAAGAAGCCCTTAATGCTTTGGCTAACAGAGAGGAAATCAAAAACACCTGTACTAATTCAGGAATTGCAGTTCCTCATGCCTGTCTTTCTACCCTTGAAAAAACTGAAATTGTAATAGGTATCAGCAGAAAGGGAATCGATTACGAAAATACAGATTCTTTTTCAAAAGACAAGCTGGTTCATTTTGTTGTTCTAATTTTATTTAATGCCCAGAATACAGAATCTCATCTTCATATTCTTTCTGATATTGCTTTGGTTTTGAACACAAATGGCTTTTATCCGGAAGTTTTAAAGGCTGCAAATCAAAATGAAATTTATTCCATGATTAAGGAGGCAGAATATGGCAGACTCGGAAGCTGATGTAATCAGTCACCTTCTTGATGTGGAGCAGAATGCTTTTCTTCAGGTTAAGGCAGCACAGGAAAAAGCTAATAAAATTGTGGGAGAGGCCAGAAGTCAGGCTGATTCTCAGTTTAATCATAAATTTGAAGAACTTTCTGTTCAGCTTGAAGAAGAGCTTAATAGTGAAAAAAATCGTGTGATTCAGGAACATAATTCCTATCTTTCAAATTTTAAGGAAGGCGTTCAGAAAAAAAGTATGAACAAAAGCGCCTTTGAAGCCTTTATAAAAAAGGCTCTGTAAAAAAAGCTGGCAGGGGAAAATACCGGAGCATTTGTTATGGAAAAGAGCGGTGCAGAATCATATATTTACGCAAAAGCATCAGGACTCTTAAAAAAATCCTGGATTTCAGAGAGGGCGGTATCTCTTTTTAATGCAGAATCCCTGTCTTCTCTCTGGGATATGATTTTTTCAGTTCCGGAACCAGCTGTACCTCAATTACTTTTTGCAAATAAAATTGAAACTGAAGCTGTTTCTTCCTTTGTTAGAGAATATTCAAAGCTTCTGGATATGTACGATAAGCCTTCTGCTTTTTTAACTGGTCTCTTGCAGCAGTACGATGTAGAAAACCTTAAGGCAATTATTTCTGCCCTGGATAATGGTGAAGAAAAACATCCTCATCTTGTAAATTTAGGCAGTTACCGGCTGATTTCTTACGAAAACTGGCCAGATATAAAAAAAATTACTGCAAATTCACCTTTTGACTGGATTAATGACCTTAATTTTGAGGAAGAAAGGCAGAAAATTGACTTTAAGCTGGACCTTCAGATGATAAATAGTCTCTGGAAAAGCGTAAACAGCATCAAGGGTGAAGCAAAAGAAGTTCTGAAGGACTATTTTATTTATCAGTGGTCTGTTAAAAACCTGATATGGGCTATGCGCCTTAAGGTTTACTATAATTTTTCTGACAGCAGAATTATCGAAAATCTTTATTACGTAAGTTCTGCACCTTCAAAACAAGATCCAATCTGTTCTTTTGCCATTGATATTCTTTCAAAAAGGGTGGATAGCTATGAAGACTGGGAAAAATCCCGCTTTGCAGAATATCTGAATCCAAGAAATGAAAGCGGGGTATGGAATCTGAATCCTGCCTGGGTGGAACAGCGCTTCAGGAGCCGTGAATTTGCCAGAGCAAAAAAACTTTTCCACCAGTATCCTATGTCGGAAGTTAGTCTTGCCATGTTCTTTACTTTGAAAAGACAGGAATTAAACTGTATTAGGGCAGCTACGGAAGCAATTAGACTGGGAAGCGACAGAAAAGAAGCTATGTATGTGGCAGGAATTGCCGGAATGATTAAGGGGGAGGACGAAAATGTCTCGGACAAGTGAAATGCGCCTTATTGAGCTGATGGTTATGAAACAGGATATCACCAGAGTTGTGGAATATCTTGGAAAATGCTCAGAATTTCAATTTCAGACTAGAAAACGCGACCTTGTTTCTTCTTCAGAAAAGAAAACCTCTGAATTAAGCGTTTCCGGTCAATATTTTCAGAAGCTTGATGAACTGAGGGCTTTTTTTAATATCAAAAAACCGGAAGAAAAAATATTGACCTGCAGTCTTCTAACAGATGAAGAAAAAGATGACTGCGGAAAACTTATAGAAAAGGCAACCAGTCTTCACGAAAAGGTAAAGGAAGCTGACAAAAATCTTGCAAAGGTAGAGGATGCTTACAAAGAAGCAAAAAGCTTTTCAAATCTTCAGGTGCCTTATTCAGAACTGGATAATCTTTCTTTTATCTCCCTCAAAATAGGAAAAATATCTCCTGATAATATAGAACCTCTAAGGCTTGCTGTAGGAGAAAAGGCTGTTATCGTTCCTCTTGGCGAGGATTCTACAAAAATCCTTGCCGCTTCATCTAAAAAGAGCCGCTTTGCCCTGGATACTGAACTTGACCGCTTTGGATTTGTTCAGATGGAAATTCCAAAGGATTTTACAGGTGTTCCAAGTGATGTTCTTGAGGGGCTGGAAAAAAAGAAAAATGAAGCGGAAGATACCAGCCGTGAAATGAACGAAGAGTGCCAGAACTTTAAGGAAACACACGAAGAAAAGATAATCTCTTATTTGGAAAGTCTTTCTCTTGAATGCCAGATTGAAAGGGTGGAGGAAGGACTGGAATCTACTTCCCTGGTTTATCATATGACAGGCTGGATCCCCAAAAATGTAACCCCTCAGGTTATGAAGGATCTGGACCAGCTGACAGAAGGTCGGGTTGCAATAAGGGAATTCCACCCTATGGAAGTTCCTGCCGTTATAAATGG
>JAILKG010000073.1 GCA_024693915.1 Treponema sp. | reverse complement strand
TGCAGTTTTAGTTGTGCTGGTTATCATCCGGCTTATAATCAATAAAAGAGAAGGAAAAGGTTCCTGCTCCTGTTCATGCAGCTCTTGTTCCGATTGCGCTTCCTGTACCTCTTTCGAAAATAAACCGGAAAACCACTGATTTTTCGCAAATTGCCTTACCGGCTCTTGAAAAAATATTTCGAATCTGTTATAGTAGATAAACCATGCCGGAGTGGTGGAATGGTAGACACGAAAGACTCAAAATCTTTTGTCAGCGATGGCGTAAGAGTTCAAGTCTCTTCTCCGGTATTTACAAGGCTTTCTTTTTAAGGAAGCCTTTTTTTAATTTAAATATTTTAATTCCAAAAACGAATAGAGACTTGAACTCTCGCTCGCTAAAGCTCGCTCTGAGCGTTTTTATGGTCGAAGCTAAAACGACCCTATCGGCTCGTTTTTTAACGCTTCCCCCATATGCGCTAGTTCAAGTCTCTTCTCCGGTATTTACAAGGCTTTCTTTTTAAGGAAGCCTTGTTTTTAATTACGGCGCATGAGCCCTAATTAAAAAGCCCGACTTTTTCACAAAAATCGGGCTTTCTTCTATAAATAAGACAAAAGGTTACTTCTGATGATCCTGGATTTTGTCCTTTTCTTTCTTGATTTTGTTGTCAAGAACATCCATCATTTTGTTCAGGGCTGCACCGAAGTCAAAATCCTCTCCCGAAACGTGAGCGCTTGCTCCCCAGCGGAAGTTTACAGTAGCATCAACTACGTAAGCCTTGTCATGCTTGATGTTCAAAAGCAAATCGATAATAAGGTCATCTGCATAAGCGATTCTCTTTAATTTTGAATCAATCATGTCAGACTGCTTCTGTTCCAGCGTAAATCCAACTGCCTTTACTGATGTAGTCATAATTTTCTCCTTGTGCCGCAGCGGCTTTAAATTTGCCTTTCGTCTTTCGATTTCCAGCTATATATAATAATACAACCGGATTTCTTAAAAGGCAAATTAATTCTAAAAAAAGCCCTGACCAAAATAAATCAGGGCTTTACAAGAAAAAATATATGTAAAGGCTTAAGAATTCAAAAGAGCCTTTCAGCCGGCAAGAGTATTACTCTTCACCGTTCCAGCAATATGTACAAAGTTTTGCGTGATCAAGGCCTGTTGAATCCAGCATATCGTCCAGACGGTGATAGCGCAGAGTTGTAAAATGAAGTTCCTTTCGGATTTCTTCCAGCATCTTTGCATATTCAGGGCTGTCTGGATCGCAATACTTTTTCAAAGTTTCTTCAGAAACATTATCCCCTTCAAATTTCTTAATAACTCGTCTTGTAATCAGATCCATTTCGCTCTTTGAACGGCTGAAGTTCAGGTATTTGCAGCCGAACATAATCGGTGGACAAGCCGGACGCACGTGAACTTCTTTTGCACCGCTTTCGTAAAGGAAATCAGTAGTTTCCCTCAGCTGAGTTCCACGAACAATGGAATCATCAATCAAAAGAAGTTTTTTTCCATTGATAAGCTGCTGAACAGGAATCAGCTTCATGTGGGCAATTAAATTTCTCTGTTCCTGACTAGTTGGCATAAAGCTTCGTGGCCAGGTTGGTGTATATTTAATAAATGGTCGGGTAAATGGAACTCCGCTTTCGTTTGCATAACCTACAGCATGAGCTGTTCCGGAATCAGGAACGCCGGCTACAGAATCCGGATGAACATCAGCCTCTTTATCCCGCATGGCAAGATATTTTCCACAGTTATAGCGCATCTGTTCAACATTTACACCTTCATAGCAGGCAGTAGGATAACCGTAATAAATCCAGAGGAAGGTACAGATTTTCATCTCTTTACCAGGTTTCTGAAGAACTTCAACCTTTTCCGGAGTTACAAAAACAATTTCTCCAGGTCCAAGTTCCTTGTAATCCTTGTAACCAAGATTTATATATGCATGGCTTTCAAAGGAAAGACAGAAGCCGTTATCTTTTTTTCCAATCTGAAGAGGAGTTCGACCAAGCTTGTCCCTGGCACCGTAAATTCCATCCCTGGTCATTACCAGCATTGTAATAGAGCCCCTTATTTTTTCCTGAACATACTGAATTCCTTCGAGTATTGTTTTTTTGTGATTCATAAGGGCAACAATAAGCTCTGTCTGGTTGATTTCTCCACCGCTCATTTCAAGGAAGTGGGTATAACCGCCTTCAAGAACTTCCTGAACCAGCTCATCCTTGTTTGTAACAACGCCTACAGTTGTAATTGCAAAGCTTCCCAGATGAGATTTTGCCATCAGAGGCTGAGATTCGTAATCGCTGATACAACCGATTCCCAGATTTCCTCTCATGTCACCAATGTCATTTTCAAATTTTGTTCTGAATGGAGAATTCTGAATATTGTGAATTGAGCGCAAAAAAGTTCCGCTTTCGGAAAGAACGGCAAGACCGCCCCTGCGTGTTCCCAAATGTGAATGATAGTCAACGCCGAAAAACAAATCCAATGAACAGTCGCCTTTAGAAGCAACTCCAAAAATTCCGCCCATAATTTACCCCTTTTCTCTTGCGATAGAAGAGATATTAGCAAAAAACGCTATTTTTTACTATAGAAATAGCAAAATAAAATTTGAAGAAAAAATAAATTTTGTCAAATCAGACTTTTCGGTATAAACTGAAAGAAGGCAAATTTGCCGGAGGCCAAAAGAAGGATAGCAAAAAAATGCTTTCCCATCGAACAGGAAGCAGAACTGCTGCTTCTCTCAGGAGGAGAGATATGGAAAAAGTTGCTTTGGTAACAGGAGCATC
This sequence comes from Treponema sp., assembly GCA_024693915.1. Lineage (GTDB taxonomy): Bacteria > Spirochaetota > Spirochaetia > Treponematales > Treponemataceae > Treponema_D. Next base: position 13,132 of record JAILKG010000073.1, on the reverse strand, counting down.
ATCGGGTATTGGACTGGATACAGCATTCAAACTTTTGAAAAAAGGCTATAAAGTTTACGGAGCTGCCCGCCACACAGACCTGATAAAACCAATTGAAGAAAAAGGCGGAAAAGCTCTCTATCTTGATCTTACTGACCCAGAATCCATAACTCAATGCGTAAAAACAATTGTAGAAGAAGAAGGAAGACTGGATGTCCTTGTAAATAACGCGGGATACGGTCTTGGAGGACCATTGGAATGCGTTCCAATTGAAGAAGCAAAAAGGCAGTTTGAAGTAAACGTTTTTGGTCTGGCAGAAATTACAAAGGCGGTTCTTCCTGTAATGAGAGCCCAGCGTTCCGGAAAAATCATCAACATTTCTTCCGTTGCAGGCCGCTTTTCAAGCCCATTTTTGGGCTGGTACCACGCCACAAAATATTCTGTAGAGGCCTTAAGCGACACCCTACGCCTTGAAGTTAGGCCTTTTGGAGTAAGTGTTGTCCTTATTGAACCGGGAATGATTAAAACTCCATGGGGAAAAATTGCCGCCGACAACCTTCGAAAATACTCTCAGGACACAGCCTACAGTCAAAATGCATCAAATGTAGCGGATTTTTACGACAAAAATTATTCGGAAAAAGGTCATATTTCAGGACCGGAAGTTATCAGCAATACAATTCTCAAAGCCTGCCAGAAAAAACATCCCAAAGCCCGCTACCTGGCCGGCAAAAATGCTAAAACCATTGTCAATTTACGAAAAATGCTGAGCGACAGGGCCTACGATTTTGTAGCATCCAGAATTTTCGGTTTTAAATAAAAAAAAGGCTTTCATAAAAGAGGTCTGCCTTCTTTGGCAAGACCTTTTTAGATGAAAGCCTATTATTCTCTATTTTGAGAAGGAATTCAGGACTTATCTCCGAACCACTTTTCAACGTCAACATCCTTCCACCAGTCATCCTTTTCAAATTCCTTTTTTGAACTCTGGATGGATTTTGGACCTCTGGCTCTTACCCTCTGGGTTGCCTCAGCACTGGAAGGAAGATAGCGGCCGCAGCCCATATAGTGCTGTGTCCAGTAACTTTTGTCATCAATAGAAGAAACTATAACTCCGTTAGGATTTCCACCGCTGGCACTGTGTATAAAAAGGTGCTTGTTGTGAAATTTTCCGCTTCCTGTATATTTTCCAAGGTAAATTCCCACATGAGTTATATTGGAAGTGGAATTGTTTTCTGAAAAAAAGAGAAGATCTCCCGGCTCCCTTTTACTCTTTTTTACTTTTTGAGAAGCGTCATACATGGTCTGAGCATTTCCGGTAAAGTTTACGTTTATTCCCTTCCTTGATGTAAAGGCTACCAGACCAGAACAGTCGATTCCAGGAACAGGTGTTTTTCCTCCCCATACATAGTCAGTTCCAAGAAGCTCAAAGGCACTGTCAATTAAATCCTGCCTCTGGGTAGAAATCGGTTTAGCAAATAAAGAATAAGAAAAGAGAAGCAGTAAAAATGAAAGACAAAGTATTTTTACATTTTTTTTCATAAACACCTCTTATTTCTATATTACAAATTTTTGAAATATTATACAATTAGAAAAATATGTCAAAGTTTCGAGGGATTTTATGAAAAAGTTTTTTAAGCGCATTTTTAAACTGGCAAAATTCTTCATTATTGCAATCGTAATTCTTGTGGTTGTGGGCTTTTTTCTGGACGACTCTCCTTCAAGCTCAGACAGTCTCAGCGATTCTGATGAATATTCAGAAAGCCAGCTGGCCTATTCCGACGATGACGAATATTACGATGACGATGACTATTATGATGAAGATGAAGACGATGATGATTACAGCCAGAACTGCGAATACTACGGAGAAAACAACATAAACGGGATGATTACCCAGTCACCTAGCGACGATTCCAGCTGGTTTGACGACTTTTTAGATGCTCTTTTTGACGATTATTCTGACAATTACTACTACGATTACGACACCAAGGATTACTACTACGATTTTGACGACGACAACTTTAGTTACAGCCAGACTTATATGGACGATTTTGACATTTACCAGCCAACAAATACTACCCAGGAATACAACAGGGAGCAGTACAGCTACAGCGATGATGCCTCTTCCGATGAAGAAGAAGAGGACGAATATCTGGCAGATTTCAGAAATTACGTTTTTAACTAAAAAAGGCTTTTATAAATAAAGAATATGAATATCTTTTGCGCAGACATAGGCACCACATCCCTTAAGACAGCAGTAATCAATCAGAAAGGAGAAGTGCTTTTTTCGGAAAGAAAAGTATTTTTTGACGCTCAAAATAAAAAAGAAAGTTCTTTTTCTGATGACAAAACTTTTATTTCCTCAGAATGGGAAAAAGCCTTTTTAACAGCCGTAAAAGACTACAAAATAAACTGCACAGAAAAAAGCCAGGACATAAATGCAATCTGCATTTCCGGGAATGGACCTAGCCTTGTTTCCGAAAATGGACGCACCCTCCTCTGGAACGAAAAAGAAGAAAGCAAGAAAACAGCTGAAAACAAAGAAAAAAAAGATGACCCGGAAAGCAGGCAGAAGGAAAAAATCCACTGGGAAGAAAAAAAATCTCCTTCCCTTTACATTCCCCGCCTTAAGCTTTTCAAAAAAAAATATGAAAAAGACTTTAAGGAAAGCTCTTATATTTTTTCAGGTCCGGAATATCTGGTATGGCGCCTTACGGGAAAGGCCGCCACAGTTTTACCGGAAAAAGGCTTTTTACCCGCCTACTGGACAGAAGAAGAATTGAAAAAAGAAGGCTTTTCCTGCCAGGAAATAAAAAAGCTTCCTGGCTTTGTAAAGCTGGGACACATTGCAGGAAGCCTGACTGCAAAAGCGGCAGAAAAACTTGGGCTTTCAAAAGAAACAAAAGTAATCTTTGGCGGCCCGGATTTTGTTATGGCCCTTATTGGAACCGCAACAGTGGAGGAAGGAAAAATCTGCGACCGATCCGGTTCCAGCGAAGGAATAAATCTCTGTTCAAAAAAACCGGTTTTTGCAGAAGGAATCCGCACCCTGCCTTCAGTTATCCCCGGCCTCTGGAACCTTTCTGTAATAATTGAAAAATCTGGCAGCCTGCTTGACTCATTCAAGGCCGATATAGAAAAACTTTCCGGAAAAACTTTCACCTACGACGAATTGATTTCCTACGCCTACAGCGACAAAAACAGTCAGGGCTACTTTACCTTAAAAGAAATTGACGGCAATGTAAAAGAAGCCGTATTCACCCTAAAAAAAATAGCCGGTGAAAACAATCTTCCTGTAGATGACTTTATGACAGTCACAGGAGGACAGGCAAAGAACGACCTGTATCTTAGAAGAAAGGCTTTGGATATTAAAACCGAACTTTGCGTTCTGGAAAACCCGGATGCAGAGCTTACTGGAGACGCTGCCACCGCCTTTACAAGCCTGGGACTTTTTCCAGACCTTGTAAGTGCTGCAAAAAATCTTGCAAAAATTAAAAAGCGCTACGGGCTGAACGAAAGTTTTGCCCCGGAAATGAAAATTTATTCAATTCCCCAAAAGCTGTCTGCCATCATTTTTGATATAGACTCAACCCTCTACACCTCTGAAGCCTACGCCATAGAGCAGGTGGATGTTCAGATAAGGTGCATTGCTCAAAAAAGGGGAATAAGCGCAAGCGAAGCAAGAAATCTAATCAGCGAATACAGACGAAACTGGAAAAACGAACACCAGGGCAAAAAAATAAGCCTTGGAAACACCCTGCTTCATTTTGGAGTTTCAATAGAAGAATCAATTGAAATGAGGGAAAAACTTCTGGAACCGGGAAACTTTCTTTCCACTGACTACAAGCTGATAAAAGCCCTAACAGAACTTTCCAAAAAATACAGGATGATTTGCGTAACAAACAATCCTATTCTTCCTGCAAGAAAAACTCTTGACGCCCTGGGAGTTTCAGACTTTTTCCCGGAAATAATCGGCTTAGACACCTGCAAAAAATCAAAACCTGCAAGAGAGCCCTTTGAACTTGCCGCAAAAAAACTGGGAAAAGATTATCAGGAAATTTTAAGCGTAGGCGACCGTTTTGACATGGATCTTTCCCTGCCACTGGAAATGGGAATGGGGGCTATTCTGGTAGGAGGCGTACAGGATGTGTGGAAGCTGCCAGAATTGCTGGATCAGTACCAGAAGAATAAGGCCCCAATGCCGTCCGGCGGCAATCAGGAGCCTTAATTGCTGAACCACTACCAGAAGGCTCAAAGAGCCTCACAGTAAGTTTTCTGCTGTCATCCGCCTTTTTCCCGGGATTTTCTGTCTGCCCAGTGACGGCCATTTTTCACTCAATTTTTTTCACCCCCTTCACAACCCCTCGTTTTCAGTTCTTTTTCTGACAAAAATCTTTTCCGCGCTATAATAATATACATGAAAAGCCTTTCACCTTTCTGGGCATTGAATATTCAGACCGGTAAAATTGAACCCGCAAATCAGGAACCTCTTTCTGTTTTTCCCACAATTGTTAATTCTCACAATTACACCGTCTGGTGCAAAAGATGCAAGTGCTGGGAAAAAATACTTGGCTTTCAGAAAAATCTTTTAAAAAGCCAGTGCGGTCAGATTTTTTCAGGTCCCTTCATCTCTGAAAAATCAACTGTTACATACGGCTATGTAATCGGCCAGAAAGGTGATGACTACAGCATAAAAATCAAAAACATTTTTACCAGCACACAAAGCCGTAAAAGCTACGAAAACATTTATGAACTTCGTCTTTCCACAAAAAGATTTTACAGAAACGGACAAACAATCATAAAATCAGAAGATGTAAATGTAGGGCTTTCTGAAAGCCTTTCACAGGTTATTGAAAACATCATGGCAGAAAAATACAAAAGAATGTTTGGAATAAAGCCCACCGTTTCTTCTAAACTCTGCGGCTTTCAGCGTCTGGTGGGCTACATGCTCTGCCCTTTTAACGTAAATTTTTATCAAATATGCCAGCACTGGGGCTTAAATCCCTACGACAAAAATTTTACCAGCCTTTCTTCCGGAAATTCTCCCACTGCAGAAAACGAAATGTTCCAGTGCCTTGGACTAAAAGCCAGCAAAAGCATAAGAAAACTATATCAGGAAAAACCCTACAGCGTAGTCTGCTATTCAGTGCTTAAAGACCTTGGCATAACAGATGTAAATATACAGCAAAAATCCGCCACAGAAACTTTTTATAGTTTTATAAAGAGCTTTATGATTTCTTTTGCCGGAGGAGAAATCTCTTACCCCCTCAGAGATAACCTTAAATGTTTCTGCCAGGATATTCTGGAAATCAACGGCAATAACCAGAAAGCCTTGTGGAACTGTCTTGAACGCACGGCAAGTTACAGAATCGGCAATGGTCTGGCGGGAGAATTACATGCAGATCAAATAATAGCCGACTCACTAAACTCTTACCCGGCCTGCAGGGAGCAGCTTGAAAACTCTGAAAAACTGGATATCCTTCACGAAGGCTTCAATAACTATACCCATGATTTTCTGGTCAGGCGTATCCATCAGGAAAGACTATACAATAACAATAATCCGTCTTACTCCAGCATGGAATTAATCACTTTTGAAATTGAAAGTCAATTTCTGGATCTGGAATATAAATGCGGTGAAAATTTTAAAAAATGCACTGGTTCGAACGGAAAAGAAGAATATATTAGAGTTGAAGACAAAAACCGCTACTGCTTTTATGTTGCAAGAGACAACTTAGAATTAAAACATATTGGAGCCGCCATGAATAACTGTGTGGGATGGGGCTATACAAATTCAGTAGCAAAAAGAAAATGCACCATTGTTTACGCAAAATACAGGGGCAAGTTCAGAATCTGTATTGAAGTAAGTCCAGACTTTCACATAAGACAGGCTTTAGGCCCCTGCAACCAGCCCCTGGACGGAGACGCCCTGGAAGCCTACCATGAATGGTGCAAAAATAAAAACATAGAATTTACGAAAGCCTTCAGAGTAAGATTAGCCCCGGAATAAAAAGACTCCCTACGACACAAGAAAGACTCCTTCCGGCGCAAACACAAACGACCATAAAAAAAGCGGCAGATTTTTCAAAAACTTGAAAGTCTGCCGCTTTTCATTATTTTTTACCATAGCCGCTTTTTCCTGCCACCAAAAGCAGAATTAAGCGCCCTTAAAACTCATTTTATTTTGCATTTCCTTCAGACTGAGCCTTTACAATCTTTTCGATTATATTGCGGTTGTCCAGAAGATCACCTATTGACTGGTTGTGATGAATGCGGGTAATTACATTTGCAAAAAGACCTGATACATCTGTAGAAATGTACCATTCCTTTGTCAAAAGTTCTTCGTGGTAAACAGCGTTAGTTCCGATTACACGATAGAAAAGTCCCTGCTTGTAAGCTTCGTCAAAAAGCTCAATTGCGTTTCCGGTAAAGAATGGAAGGCTGATAGCTGCAATTACCTTTGTAGCACCGTTTTCCTTAAGGAAGCTCATTGCCTTAAGAAGAGTACCACCTGTTCCCAGCATATCGTCTGCAAGGAAGGCAACCTTACCCTTTACATCACCAAGAAGTTTTACGCTCTTGATGTTTGTATCTTTTGCGTTCATTGTTACAACAGAGTAGTCTCTCTCTTTGTAAATCATTGCCAGAGGCAGCTTAAGACCAGAAGCGTAGAACTTGTTTCTGTCGATAGCGCCTGTATCAGGGCTTACAACTACCATGTCTTCAGTTTTTCCTGTCAGGTCAACGATTTTGCTCAACTCGCGGATAATCTGGTAGCTTGCATGAAGATTTTCAAGATTAATTGTATTGAATGCGTTTACGATTTCACGGCTGTGGATATCAAGAGTGATGATTCTTGAAACACCAAGCATTTCGTAAACATGTCCCAGCATTGCGGCAGCAAGACCTTCACGGCCCTTCTTCTTGTGCTGGCGGCTGTATGGATAAACAGGAAGAACAAGAGTAATGCTCTGAGCACCGGCCTGACGAACTGAATCGATTGTATTGATAAGGCACATAAGGTGGTCATTTACAGAAAGAGAAAGCTTGTTCTTTCCGCCGTTCAGTGAAATTACTTCGTGATTTTCAACGTCCTGGAAAACATAGATGTCTTTTCCACGGATTGATTCATTGATTTCTGTTTTGAATTCGCCATTGGCAAAATAAGTGAAGGTTGCATCAACTTTGAATGAAGGAATGCGGTAAACGTCAGTAGGCTTCCTTACAATCAGATCCGAAGACTCCAAATCATTCTTGTAGTTGATATCCCGTATCAGCTGGGCTTTTTCCACAGCGTACTTCTTGGAAACGGCATCGTTCTTCAATGTGAACCGATGCTTATACATGTGCTTCAAATGAGTGATTACAGCATCTGCAAAGGACTCTCCACCCGGGCATGCTATAACCGCTAAGTCTGTTGGCTCAGAATATGGCATTTTCAAAACCTCTTTAAGATTAACTTTACGCGAATATTAGCATTTTTTGCATATAATTTCAATTTTATTCTTTAGATAAGAAGGAATTTCTTAAAACTTTCTGTCTTATTTTTTTTGGGCCGGACTATTCTTACCAGTCGCCTTCCAGGGCTACCCTCCCGGTCGGCCGCCTGCAAAAGAAGCCCAGACAGAATCTTTTCCATTGAATACATAAAGCCCTGGGCTAAAAAAAACAGCCTGCCCGCTAAAAAAGCAGACGGCTGCTTCGCACCCTTCCACGCTCCAGGCGGCTGCCTGTAAAAAAAGGAATTTTACTTCCCTCTCAAAAAGTCCGCCCACCTGATTTCAGCATAAAAACTGCTCTAAATAAAAAGTGCACAGGCATCTTTTTTCAGAAGGAGTTTTCCTTCCTTTCCCTCAGAAAGGCTTGCATTAATGCCAAAAAGAAGTTCCTGTCCCTTTTCAAAAGGAATTTCCATATCTTCTTCAGAAAGATTCAGGGCAACAAAAATGTTTTCCTTTCCATCATCGCTGCTTCGCTTAAAAAGCACCTGATCCTTGTTTTCCAGTGGGATATACTGGATTTTTTCTGCCCTCATGGCCGGATGTTCATTTCTAAGGGCTATAATTTCCTTTACTTTGGAAAGCACTTCCTTTCTTTCAGGCTTTTCCAGCTGATCCCATGGCATAGGACTGCGGTTGTAAGGGCCGCTGGCACCTTCCAGGGCAATTTCCGTTCCGTAGAAAATACATGGAGTTCCTTCCATGGTCATCAAAAGCAATAATTTCTGATAAAACTCATCGATATTTTTGCAGGCGTCAATTGCCCGTCCTGTATCGTGGGTATCAAGGAAATTAAAAAGGGCTGTATTTGTCTGGCGGTAGTAAAGGGAATAAACCTTATCCATCTCGTGCTTAAGCTCCCCGGAATGGGCAAAAGTTTTACCGATTGCAATCATAAAAGGATAGTTCATTACAGAATGGTATTCATCCCCTGCCAGCCACTGAAAGCTGTCTGTCCATATTTCTCCCAAAAGGAAAAGATTCGGGTTTTCCTTGCAAAGATTTCTGCGCAAAACTTTTACAAAATCGTGGGAAATTTCGTTAGCCACATCAAAGCGAATTGCATCAATATTCCATTCCTTAACCCAGTGGCGGCAGATATTTATAAGATAATCCTGCACTTCAGGATTATTTGTATTCAGTTTTGGCATCACTGGAACAAAGTCAAAAGAAAAATACCTTCCGTCAGAAGTATCCCCCTGCACTCCCTTCAATGGAAGCTTATTCACAAAGAACCAGTCCTTATATTTTGACTTTTCGCCATTTTCAACTACATCCAGCCAGTAAGGAAAATCTCCACCGGAATGATTAAAAACCGCATCCAGCATAATGCGAATTCCCCTCTTATGGGCCTCTTCTACAAGAGTTTTCATGTCCTGGTCACTTCCAAAATCAGGGTCAATCAGAGAATAGTCCTCAGTATTGTACTTGTGGTTGGAAGAAGATTTGAAAATAGGGGTAAAATAAATTCCAGAAATTCCTAAATCTTTAAGGTAATCCAGTTTGCTTGTAACCCCAGGCAGGTCTCCTCCAAAAAAATCCCGCCAGTCCATATTTACAGTATCATTCCACTCCCGGTTCTTATAACGTTTAGGAAAATTGCCTGCAGAACAAAAGCGGTCAGGCATTATCTGATACCAGACAGTATCCTTTACCCAGGAAGGAACGCTCACAACATCGTTAGGATTAAGCCAGGCGTTCTTATACTGAAGATAAATTTCAGGGTTTGCAGCAAATTCAGAAGGAAGGGCAAAATCGTTTTCAAAACAGAGCCAGGTCTCATCATTTTCCTTTCCGTGGAGTTCAAAATAGTATTCAGTTCTCTTAAAAGGAGGCTGCACTGTACATGTCCAGATAATGTGATTTTTTAGGCAGAATTTCTTCTCCATCTGCACTTTTCCACCCCGCCAGGGACCGTCTTCAGTTTTTCTAAAACTGGCAGGATCGTGCCAGATCACATATACAGAATCAACATCGTAAGCAGTTTTAATATTCAGACAGAGGGTATCCTTATCAAGGGGATAAGAGTCAGTATAAGCACATCTGTGCGAAATGGCAGAAATATTCATTGATTATGCCTCCTTATAGAATTATATAATACCACAAAAAATAGTAGAAATCTTGCATAAAACCCGTATTTTTATAACACAAAACTATCATTCATTTTTCAGCCGGAAAAAGTCATAAAAAAAATATGAAAAAATATTTTCAAAAAAAGTGCAATGTGATATTTTAAAAGCAGAGAAAAAAGAGGTAATAAAATGTTTTTCATCAAGTTCAGCGCCAAAAAAAATACTTTTTTACACTGCCAGAAGACTTTAGCCAGCAGGAATGCTTTTATATTTTCCCTAAGCCTTCTGTTTTTACTCACAGCCTGTACTTCCACAAGAAAAATCGTCTACAACATTCCTTCCTCATTAAATGAAGAAGGCTATGTTCTTTCCTTCCAGGAAAGAGAATCCTCTTTTTCTTCCCAGGACTCATACATCTTTCTGCGCCTTTACAATCCCCACTACACATTTCTCTCTTCTGGGGCTATTCTTCAGGCCGGCCTGAATTCAGTGGATACAAATCCCTTTAAGGGAACACACATAGCAATCGGCTTTGACCTGACAGACAACTTTTACGGTCTCACCCTCTATGCAGAACCAAATTTCAAGGCAGAAAAATGTTCTGATGTTACCACCAACGAATTCATGATGACCTGCGATCCGGAAACTTCCCTTCAGACCACATTTGCCCTTAAAGTCACAAGAGAAGAATTCAACTCAATTTCTTTTATGGTAAAAAATTATTTAAAAAAGGAAAAACTTTTTTATGATGTCAGCAGGAATTTTCCAATTGCAGCTGACACAATTCACAGAAAGGTTTCTTTTACCCATAAAACCCAGCGCACCTACAAAAGAGCCATGAAGGAAAAAAAGCTGAAAAAAGCCTTCAATGTAAAAGAAGAAGGAAATTCCAGAAAATTTGTTTGCTCAACCCTTGTAGGCCACATTTTAGACAGCAGCGTCCCTGAAATTCACCAGTATTTTATACAGAATAATCTGGATTTTAACTTTATGACGCCCTCAGACATAGCTCAAATTCCAGGTTGCCAGCCTCTTTTTACCTCCACCTGGAGCGAATACATTTCCACCTCCCTCCTCTTTGGAAAAGAGCACCCGGAAATGGCACGATATCTTTCAAAGGATTCAAGCCTTCAGGCTAAGAACTAAGAGAGCCTGTATTAAGTCTATTCAGAGTTCTGTGCTTCAGAGCCCGAAGCGTCCACTTCAAGCGCCCGTTTTTTTTCAAGGCGGCTTTTTACGATGTCAAAAAGCTGGGAAATCAAAATTGCGGTAAACATAATTACACAGCCCATGCCCTCCCGGAAAGTCAAACGCTCGTGAAGAACAATTGCCGCAGAAAGAAGGGCAAAAACTGATTCCATGCACATAATCAGGGAAGCGATAGTTGCTTCACAGTATTTCTGACCCACAATCTGAAGGGTGTAGGCAATTCCGCAGCTCATAATTCCGGAGTAAAGGATTGCGCCCCCCGCCGCCTTAATCGAAGACCACTCAGGCTTCTCAAAAATGAACATAAGAATGCAGGTAATGATTCCGGAAGTAAAAAACTCAACGCAGGAAAGCTTTACCCCGTCACATTTTGGCGAAAACTTTTCAATCAGCAGAATCTGAGCGCAGAAGAAAATGGAACAGATGAAGGTAAGAATATCTCCCTTGTTCAGAGAACCAAAGCTGTTTGTCTTAAATGAAAGAAAGTAAAGGCCCGTAAATCCAAGGAGCACACAAATCCAGGTTACAAAGGGGTATTTCTTATGAAGAAAGAGGACTCCCGCCACAGGAACAAAGAACATGTAAGAAGCAGTAATGAAGGCAATTTTCCCGGCAGTTGAATAATAAAAAGCAAACTGCTGAAAGTTTGTGGCAAAACATACGATGACACCCAGAATGATTCCGTAAATGACAGTTTTTCTGTTCCGGATTTTAAAATCTGCTTTTTTCTGCCGGCTCATTCCTTTTTTTGCGTGCATATCCCTGAGCAGAACAATTGGAAGTAGAAACAAGGAACCAAGAATTGTCCTGACACCCATAAAAGTAAAGGCGTTTACATTTTCAACCCCAAGGCCCTGAGCAACAAAAGAAGAACCCCAGATGATTGCAGTTAAAAGAAGAATTAAAATACCTTTGAATTGAGTTTTGCCAGTCATAGTTAGATATCCTGTTCGGTGCGAATGCCGGGTTTTATATAGCTTTGCTATAAACTACAAGGGGTGCCTTCTAAATCCGGCACCCCCTGCGCGTCTTGCTTACCGAGTTTCGGACAAGCCGAAACTCGCACATCTTACTTCCAAATCAACATTGATTTATCGTAATCAGTTGGTTCTTTGTAACCCATAAGATTCATCAAAGTTGCAGGCCAAGAGCTGATTCCAAGGCCGCTGTTGAGCTTTGTGTTGTCGTATTCGCCCTTGTATTCAGGGTCATAGATAATACCTGGAACAGGATTCAAAGAGTGGCTTGTCTTTGGCTTTGGTTCGCCGTCTGCTCCAAGAGCTACTGAACCGTCCTTCTTGTGCTCGTACATATCGTCAGAGTTTCCGTGGTCAGCTGTAAGACAGAGAATACCGCCAGCCTTTTCAATTGCTGCCTTAAGGCGGCCAAGCTGAAGGTCCATACCTTCCATAGAACATACAACAGCGTTGAATACACCTGTGTGTCCAACCATATCACCGTTAGGGTAGTTCAAGCGGATGTGGTCATATTTTCCGCTTTCGATAGCTTCAATTACCTTGTCAGTAATTTCTGCACACTTCATCCATGGGCGCTGTTCAAAAGGAACAACATCAGATGGAACTTCAATATATGTTTCAAGATTCTTGTCGAACTCACCAGGGCGGTTACCATTGAAGAAGTAAGTAACGTGACCATATTTCTGAGTTTCAGAAATTGCCATAAGGTGAACGCCAGTCTTTGTAAGATATTCACCCATTGTGCGGTCAATGCTTGGTGGGTTTACAAGGTACTGAGCAGGCTTATGGTTGTCACCGTCGTATTCCATCATACCTGCATATTCGCAAGCAGGGCGGCGTACGCGGTCAAAGTGGGTAAAGTTGTCTTCTTCAAATGCTGCAGTGATTTCAAGAGCGCGGTCTCCGCGGAAGTTAAAGAAGATTACGCTGTCGCCGTCAACGATAGGGCCAACAGGCTTTCCGTCTTTAGCGATTACAAATTCGTGCATATCCTGGTCCAGGAGGCCTGAGTTTTCATTGCGGTATGTATTGATGGCTTCTGTAGCGCTTGCAAACTGGCGACCGTCAGCCAGAACGTGAGCGTGCCAGCCCCTCTCTACCATGCTCCAGTCAGCACCATAGCGGTCCATTGTGATGTACATACGTCCACCACCAGAAGCAATCTGGTAATCAACATCGCTGAAGTCAGCAAGGAATTTTTCAAGAGGTTCAAAATACTCAAGAGCAGAAGTAGGAGGAACATCGCGACCATCCAAAAGTGCATGTACGCGCAATCGTTTTACACCTTCCTTGTGAGCCTGGTTAATCATAGCCTTCAGGTGGTCAATGTGAGAGTGAACGTTACCATCAGAAACAAGACCCATAAGGTGGAAAGTAGTTCCCTTGTCCTGAACATTCTTTACAA
>JAILKG010000069.1 GCA_024693915.1 Treponema sp. | reverse complement strand
ATATATTAGTAAGAGATTGAGGGAAAAATACCAAAAACAGAAAAAAAAATTGCCAAATTATCTAAAATATAACAATAATTTATTTTTCAGTCTATACCAGAGCCGGTTAGAAAAAAAAGACCCCTGCCAGAAGCAGGAGTCCCTGTATTAAGTTACATCTTTATTATTGGAATTTTATCTTACATTTCTTATATCTTTTTCAGAGACCTTATAGTCTCCTGCGCAAGTTATTTCACCAGAATCATTCATAAGATAAACTCCAAAAAAACATGGTTCCTTAATTTTAAAACTTATATCTACTTTTCCTGTTGCAGTATCTGTTTGAACAGAATTAACAGAAACCTTTCCTTCGTCACCATATGCAAAAATGAGTTTTACGTTTTCAGCTGTATAATCAAAATGAAAACTTTTGAGTCTTGTAGCCATCCCTTTTTCGAATGACTGATTTGGTACATATCTTGATTGGCTTGGCAAGATAGATTTAGGTACTGCTGTTATAGAACCTATAACCGGATTTCGAAAAACCTTGCCGCTTTGCTTTTTGCTACTTTCCGGCTTATATAAAGAAGTATCTCTTTCAGGGTTTTTAGATGTGTTCGCAAAACTCAATTTGGATTTTTCAAACATCATTTTGCCTGTAGGTGTTTCAAGAAAAGCTGTAGGGTTCACAACAAAAGTTTTCTTTGCTTTTACCTGCTCATTTGCACCCAGCAGTTTAATTTCAAATTCACCCGGCACTCTTATTTGTAATAAGGCAAAGTGCTGCCATGCATCATAACCTCTGGAGTCTCTCCCTATTTTTACACCATACGCGTCTTCCATACTGTTTGGTTTTGTGATTTTAAAACGATCATTAGGTACATAAAAACTGGTTGGGTTTGGACAATCAACATCAAACTTTACAAGTGCTTGAAGTATAACTTCTGTAGGAGTAGATTCAGAAGAGCGTTTGAGTTCAAGGGTTTCTGTTATGAAAAAAAGATCTGGATCTGAAATTTGCGCTCTTTCTCCAGTAGCAGCGGAGCCACTTCCGCCAGAAACACTAGCACCGGAACCACTTCCACTATTTCCACCAGAACTACTTCCTCCCAAGCCACTTCCACCTGTGCTACCAGTACCACTTCCTGTGTTTCCTGTATTTCCACCACCAGTGCGAGGAGAATTATTCTGTGGAGATGCTGTGAAAGTTACAGGTTTGTCTTCGGCTTTTATGGTGTATTCTTTTGAATCTTTATTTTTTTCAAAGGCTCCATCATTATGGCTTACATACAAAGTAAATTTTGTTGCAGGAACAAGAAGATCTATTTCTGTCGTTATTGTTCTTGCTTTTCTGTTTGACGATATGATACTAAACCTTGTTCTGTTAGATTCACTGCTACCCAAGTTGTTTGCGCTTAAAGTAATATTGCCAGTTTTTCCATCTACAAACCAGGCCGAGCCTCCAACTTTTAAAGTTACTCTTATCTTTGTGCTGGTATATCCATATTCATTGGCAGATGATGTTCTTCTTTCTATTACGGTGTAATCAGCTGGAAATATTATGCTGCCACCACACTGGTAAACATTCTGAGAACCAGAAAGCTCAAGGATTTTAATATGATTGAATAAAGCATCCAGCTCGCTTTTGCATATACCTGTGGCAATTGTCGTTTGAGTTTGAACAATTGAATTTGCTATATTTTCCGGACTGTCGGCCAAAAGTTCTTTGAGGTTTGATGGCAGTGAATTAAGTCTATTAAGAAATTCCTGCTGTTTGGAAGGATTAGTCAGCTTTGTTTTCCACCATAAGCTATATCCGTGTTCATTACCTGGCCTACTTACTGCAGGCTGTGACACAGCCCTTCCAGCAAAAAGCAGAAACAGTGCCGTTAGTGCAAGTAGCATTTTCTTTCTAATCATAATAGTTCCCCTTGTCAGTTTAATGAGATTTTTTTTCATGTTTCTATTTGCAGAATCAATTATTAAAAATATGTTATCATGAAAAATATTATTTAACAATGTTTTTGCATTAGGCTATGGAGCACCGAAGCGGGCTTTTTTCAAAAAGCCCGGTGAGCCGACCGCAGCCGGGAAAATTTTACCGGCGAGGACGGTGAGGGTTACCGAAGTGCGGAACAGCCGGCCCCATTTTTTTTATATAAAAAAAAATGGGGAAATGCTATAATTATTTTTATGAAACTTAAATGTTCTTCCCTTTTATTCTTTATAACTCTTCTTGTCAGCCCATTAAATATAGTCTGGGCGACTGGAGAAAATTCTAAAAATTCTGTAAATGCAAAAAGCTCCCTGCCCACGGAAAATTCGACCACAAAATCAAATTCTATAAACAAGCAGGATTTTCCTTCCCTGGAGCCCCTTTTTATCTCCCGGGAAAAATCAGAAGAAATGACGGGTCAGGACATAATCCGCTGCGCCCTTCTCTTTTCTGAATGCAGCGAGGAAAGCGAAAACTGGAAGCAGGCCATGAAAAATTACCTTTCAGTTGAAAAAAAAGTAAAATCAGAGGCGGTAATTTCTCTTCCGCCGGAGGAAAGAGGAGAAAAAGTTCTTTCCATCATGTATGAAAATACCATAAACCAGTACAGGGAAAATCAGACCCGACTGGATACCCTTCTTTTAAATGGAACTTACAACTGTGTTTCCTCCAGCATTCTTTACGCTGCCCTGGCCAGAAGCGCAGGGCTTGAAGTAATCGGTGTAAAAACTCCAACCCACGCCTTTTGCACTGTCCTGATTGATGATAAAAAAATCGATGTAGAAAGCACAAATCCTTACGGCTTTAATCCCGGCAAAAAACAGATTCTTGAAAAAAATGAAAATTCTACAAAATACGCAGTTATTCCAAAGAAAAATTATGCTTCCAGCCAGGATGTTTCCATAAAAACCCTGATTTCCCTGGCAGGCAGCAACCTGACTTCTGCCTATATAAAGGAAAATAATTATCAGAAAGCTGTTCCTATGGGGATTACGGTTTATATGTTCCGTGGGGGTGAAAGCAGATGGGAAGTTCAGGATGCCCGTGATAATTTTGACACCGCAGCCTTAAACTATTCCATACTGCTGGGAAGAAAAAATCAGCACTTAAAAGCTCTGGAATGGATGAATCATGTAAGAGAGACTTATGGCTTTTCAAAAAAACTTTCTTCAGACTATTCATCCCTTCTTTACAATGCGGTTTCAAGCCTGTTGAACCAGGGAAATTCTGAGAAAGCAGAAGAAATTTACAATGAGCATGAAGAAGATTTATCAGAAAAAGACAGGGCTACTTTCCAGACTATGATTTTTGTATGTCTGACACAGGAAAAGCTGAATACTTTTGACAAAAACAAAGACCCGGAAGGGGCTCTGGAATATCTTTTAGCTCTATACAATAAGGACCAGGCCTCCATAAAAGAAACAAGGCAGGCTCTGGACAAGTGGCAGGAGTACTACTGGCTTACAATTATAAATGACAAAAGTTCTGAGGGAAAATATATGGAAGCGGTGGAAGCCTGCAACAAGGCATTAGAATATATGAAAGATAATGGAAAAATTAAAAACGCAAAAAGCAACGCCCTTCACAATCACGACGTAACCTTCCATAACATGGTTGCAAAATATGTAAACAGCGGGGATTATAAGGCAGCTCTGAAAGTTCTGGAAAAGGGCCTGGAAGAAAACCCGCAAAGTCAGATGTTAAAAAACGATATAGAAAAAATAAAAAGGGCCATGAAATAGCCCTTTTCAGTAAAACCTTCGGCAAGAGTCCTGCTTGCTTTAAAGCGCCCCTCTGCAACCAGCCGCTTTTGCCCTCTGCAAAAGCGGGAGGCGAGGCCCACCCAGTAATAAATTAACGAGAAATAAAAACCTCGCCCTTACTCTGCTCTAATACTTGTGTTCTTTACCACTACGTCGTGGGCGCCGCCTTCGCGCAAACTTGCAGGGCTTACAAGAGTAATCTTTGCTTTTTCCTGAAGTTCCGGAATAGTAAGTACACCACAGTTACACATTGTGTGAATGATCTTGCTTGTAGTCATATTTACATTGTCGTGGAGGCTTCCGGCATAAGGAACGTAAGAGTCAACACCTTCTTCAAATGCCATTCCCTTCTTTCCTCCCAGGTCATATCTCTGCCAGTTGCGGGCACGGTTTGAGCCTTCACCCCAGTATTCCTTTACATAGCTTCCGTTTACGATAAGCTTGTTTGTAGGGCTTTCGTCAAAGCGGGCAAAGTAGCGGCCCAGCATTACAAAGTCAGCACCCATTGCAAGAGCAAGAGTGATATGGTAATCGTGAACGATACCGCCGTCAGAACAGATTGGAACATAAATTCCTGTTTCCTTGTAGTATTCGTCACGGGCTTTTGCAACTTCAATTGTAGCAGTTGCCTGACCACGGCCGATACCCTTCTGTTCACGGGTGATACAGATAGAACCTCCGCCAATACCGATTTTTACAAAGTCAGCACCTGCTTCTGCAAGGAATCTGAAGCCTTCTGCATCTACAACGTTTCCAGCTCCAACCTTTGCATTTGGCCACTTGGCGTGAATGTCTCTAAGAGCTCTTGCCTGCCATTCAGTAAATCCTTCGGAAGAATCCAGTGTCATTACATCTACACCGGCATCAAGCAAAGCTGGAACACGCTCCATATAATCACGGGTATTAATTCCGGCTCCTACGATGTAGCGCTTTTTGTCATCCAGAAGCTCAAGGGGATGCTCTTCGTGAGTTGCATAGTCCTTTCTGAAAACCAGATACTGAAGTCTTCCTTCTTTGTCTACAACTGGAAGCTGGTTGATTTTATTTTTCCAGATGATATCATTTGCTTCTTCAAGAGTGATTCCTACATCAGCCATTACAAGGTCTTTAAGAGGAGTCATATAATCTCTTACCTTTGCGTCCGGTGCACAATGAGAAAGGCGGAAGTCACGCTCTGTGATAATTCCCACCAGTTTTCCGTTGTGTTCACCGTTTTCAGTTACTGCAACAGTAGAATGTCCAGTCTGGCCGATTCTTTCAACAAGTTCAGTCAAAGTCTGATCCGGGCGGATATTTGTGTCAGAAGAAACAAAGCCTGCCTTGTACATTTTTACGTGAGCAATCATAGCAGCCTGATCAGCGATTGTCTGAGAGCCGTAAATAAAGGAAATACCACCTTCTTTAGCAAGGGCAATGGCAAGTTTGTCATTAGAAACCGACTGCATTACAGCCGAAACCATAGGTATATTCATTGTAAGCGGACATTTTTCACCAGCTTTTTTGTTATACCTGACGATAGGTGTTTTAAGGGAAACATTTGCCGGAATACAGTCTGCAGAAGTGTAGCCCGGAATCAAAAGATACTCATCAAAAGTGTGTGACGGTTCCTCAAAAAAATATGCCATTGTTGCCTCCTGAAAAAAGCAGTCCAGCTGCTTTCTGATTAATTGAAAGCCTGCCGAGTTTGCCTTGCAAACATCGAGCTAAAAAATTGCAAAAACAATTTTCAGGCTGTTCTCATTAAAGAATAAGAAATTAATTAACCGAAGATTATACAGATTTTTTTAAGATTAGACAACAGTAATTCAAGGCATTTTATAATATTAGCCGGCATTTTTCATTTTGCTAAAAAAAGTCGCGGGAAAAAGATAATTTGGAAGATATTTTTTTCCGGGCCCTGCCTGGGCCTCCACCCACGGTCCTTCCGCGGCCCGCCTAAGGCTCGGTGCTCCGCTTCAAAGAAAAGCCTGATATTTTTACCGGCGCCAGCTCTATTTGTCGGCCATTACCAAAAGAGGCTTATCTCTCTTTTCCGCTCCGCCCTGCTTCGCTTCGGCATAAAATGCCTCAGCTTGCACCCCTCCAGCACCGGGCAAAGAATATTCTGTAATAAAATAACTTCTATTCCCAAGCTACAGCTGCGACCTGATTTTATTCTTTATATCTTCAAGAATTTCCAGAGTTTTTAAGCCGGTTTCAAGACTGGAATACAGGGGCTCTTTCCCGTCCAGAAAGTCCACCGCATTTTTTACCATGTTTGAAAAATACAGAGTTTTCTTTGGTCTTTTCACCTTTTTGTCAGCAGTCAGACTGTAAAAACCAGAATAAAGGCGGCTTTCTTCCCTCTTGTAAAATTCAAAAATGCCGTTTCCAATTCTAAAAGCCCCTTCCGTTCCGATTACTTCAACTTCAAAGCCAAAAAAACGACTTCGTCCGGAAAAAAAGAAATTTACATCATTGCAAACAGGGCTTTCAAAATGAACAGTCAGATTCCTTACAATATCAGTATTTTTTTCATCGTAATATATAGAAGTAATTGATCCTTTAGAAAGTGTGGCAGCCCCGGAAGAAAAAGCATCACTCTCAGAAGAAGCCCTTTCTTCAGAAATCTCCGCATCAGAAACAGAGCCCGCCCCGGAAGACGGTTTTGCCTCGGACACATAAGCGTCAGTTTTTTCAGCCAGACCTTCAAGCAGAAACTGAACTATATCCACAAGGTGGGTTCCGTCATGCAAAAGACTGTACTCTCCGCTTTCTTCCTTTTCCGGATTGTAAACATAAAGCCCTGAATCCAGGCGGGCATTCACAGTTTGAATGGAGCCAATGCCTTTCATGTAATCTCTTGCAATTCTGTAATCAAGAGAAAAACGCCTTTCATGATTTACCAGAACAGGCACATTCTGGCTAAAGGCCTCTGCCTGTATGCGCCGCCCCTCTTCCATATTCAGGGCAACAGGTTTTTCAAGAATAAGAAGACGGGGTTTTGCCCTAAGGGCTGCAAGGCTGGAAGAAAGATGAGAATCTTCGTTTACGGCAATCACCACAATATCAGGTTTAATTGCCGCAAAAAGATGGGCAGAATCAGAAAAAAGAGCGGCTTTTTTATTGAACTTTTCCCACTGCTTAAGGCGGGAAGCACTTGTATCGCAGCCAGCCAGGATTCTTACCCTGCGGTTAGCCTTTAAAGCCATGGTGTGGCTTGCAGGCTGTTCCCGCTTTTTATCAAAGCCCAGAGTAAAACCGATTCTGCCGGTTCCGATTATAGCCGCCGTGTATTTCTTTTTTGCCATATTCTGCCACCTGGATTTTATTCCCGGTTAAAAACTACTCTATATCGCAATTTTTAACCAGGATTTTTATTTATTCTTTGTAGTTCAAAGCACTTACAACAGCCGCAATACCTGCGCGACCTACGTTGCTGCTCTTTCCAACACCCCAGGAAGCACTTCCATCCTCTTTTGTAATAAGAACGTAAGCCATGGCGTAAGTATTTGAACCTTCACCCACAGAATGCTCGTGGAAAGAAGTAATCGTAAACTTTGGAGCAGGAGTCTGTTTCAAAGCTGTTACAAAGGCATCAAGAGGTCCGTTTCCGTTTGCAGCAATAGCAAACTTTTTGCCATCCCACTCAACGGTTGCCATACCTGCTACCATATCTTCACTGTCAGAATTGCGTTCTCCTTCAATATGGCGTTCAGTAATTTCAAGAACATTCAAAGGAGACTTGGTTGTAATCCAGGTCTCTTCAAAAACCTTGTAGATTTCAGCAGGCTGAAGTTCTCTCTGTGCCTTATCAGCTGCATTTTTGATCAGGGCACCAAAAGCAGGAAGCATTCCCTTTGGCATCTGAATACAGTAATCGTGTTCCAGAATATAAGCTGCTCCGCCCTTTCCGCTCTGGCTGTTAATGCGGATAATTCCTTCGTACTGGCGGCCGATATCATGAGGATCAAAAGTAAGGTAAGGAACATCCCAGTATTCGTTGTCTGCCTTTCCGGCCCGGGCTGCCATTCCCTTTCTGATAGCATCCTGATGACTTCCGCTAAAGGCAGTAAATACCAGCTCTCCAGAATAAGGAGTGCGGGGATGAATTTCCATTCCTGTAAGACGGGTGTAAACCTCAGCAAGGCCAGGCATATCCCTAAAGTCCAGTTCAGGATCCACTCCCTGAGTATACATATTCATTCCAACAGTTACGATATCCAGGTTTCCGGTTCGCTCTCCGTTTCCAAAAAGGCAGCCCTCTACCCTGTCTGCTCCGGCCAGAAGTCCCAGTTCACACTGGGCTACACCTTCACCCCTGTCGTTATGATTGTGAAGAGAAATAATCAGCTTATCCCTGTTTGAAATATGGGTACAGAAATATTCAATCTGATCTGCAAACTGGTTTGGCAGAGCGCATTCTACAGTTGTAGGCAGGTTCAAAATAATCTTGTGGTTTTCGTCAGCGGCATCACCCCATTCTTTTACAACGGCTTCGCAAACTTCAATTGCATAGTCAATTTCTGTTGTAGAAAAGCTTTCAGGAGAATATTCCAGACGAATATCAGTTCCTTCGCTCATGGAAAGACAACTCTTTACACAGCGGATACCGTCAACTGCAATCTGCTTGATTTCTTCTTTTGATTTGTTAAAAGTATACTTTCTCTGAGCAGGGCTGGTTGAGTTGTAAAGATGGAAAATTGCCTTTTTGCAGCCCTTCAGACTTTCAAAGGTTCTCTTAATAAGATGTTCTCTGGCCTGACACAAAACCTGCAGGGAAACATCCTCAGGCACGTGATTTTCTTCAATAAGACGGCGCATAAAATTGAACTCAGTATCGCTGGCAGAAGGGAAGCCAACTTCAATTTCTTTAAAACCGATTTTTACAAGAAGGTCAAAAAATTCCAGCTTCTGTTCTACGCTCATAGGATTGATAAGAGCCTGATTTCCGTCTCTAAGGTCAACAGAACACCAGATAGGAGCCTTTGTGATAACGTTATCAGGCCATTTTCTGTTTTTGATTGGCACAGCCTCAAAAGGACGGTACTTTCCGTTTGGATTCATTGAAACTTTCATTTTTAACCTCCGTTTATTCAGCCTAAAAAGAGCCCTCCAGCAGGACTTTCTGACCCAGAAAGGTTTTAACTTCCATCCTCAGGAAGAACTTTTTAAGCATAAAAAAAGACCCGCCGTCTGGCAGGTCTGCAATGTACGATAAATATTTCTACACCACTTTCCACCTGAACGGCTACGCAAGAGAAGAATGTAATAGTAGAAGCAGTGATTTATTCATAACGATAATTTATCGTATATCGTATTTAAATTCAATATTTTTTAATTTTTTTTATCTTTTTCTGGTATTTTTTGCACGCTTAAAAACTATAATAAGTATGCAGACAAAAGTATTAGAAATAGCCCCTGCCTGTCAAAGCAGGATTTGTAAAAAGTATCTTTCATTCGTTCCTTACAGAAACAATTCTCAAAGTGAAAAAAACTGGCAGAAACTTCTGGACAGTCAGGGAAAGATAAAAAAAGAAGTTAAATTTAAAATGGTAAAAGAAAAGTCCCAGGTACAGCCCCTTTCCCCAAAAAAGCAGAAAAGCAAAGCTGAAAATCCCGAAGATACTTTTACAGAAGCACTTAAAGTATCTTCAGCTGAGACAGAGATTTACTGGCTCAAATGTCATTAGCCCCAAGCAGGAAGGATTATGTTAAAGCAAAAAACTGGCCACCCCCTTCTGGGAGACCTGTTTCAGGCACAAATGATATTAGCCGGAAACTATCTTTCTAAATGCGACCTTTTCCACCAAGAATGATACCCTTAACCCTGCCGGTTAATTTCATTCCTTCAAAAGGAGTTGCCTTTCCCTTGCTAAAGAAGTTCTGGGATTTTACAGTCCATTCTTCCTCAGGGTCGCAGAGAGTAAAGTCAGCATCATAGCCGGTTTTGATAAGGCCTTTCTTCAGAGAAAGAAGGGCTGCAGGATTTCCGCTCATCAGGGCGCTCAAAGAGCTTTCCGAAAAACCTTCCTCTTTTACCAGAACAGAATGGCAGACACCGTAAGAAGCTTCTATGCCGCTAAAGCCAGGAGCTCCTTTAGCCTTATCTTCAGCAGTATGAGGAGCGTGATCGGTTGCAATACAGTCAATGGTTCCGTCCCTCAGTCCCTGAATTACGCTTTTTCTGTCAATTTCTGACCTGAGGGGAGGATTTACAAGAGCCCTAATCATAGGTTCTTTGCTTCCTTCCAGGGCAATATGATGGGGAGTTGCTTCCGCAGTAACCATAAAGGAGTTTTTTTCTGATGGATTATTTCCAGGAACAGAAGAAAAATCTGGAAAAAGACAAGAGGAAGTCAAAGTTTCCGGCAAGGATTTTTCAAGAAGGCCCATTTTTGCCCTTCTTACAGCCTCCACAGAATCCCTTGTGCTTATATGGCAGATGTGAATATGACAGCCAGCTTTGTAAGCCAGACGAATATTTCTTTCTGTTGCGGCATCTTCAGCAAGCTCCAGCAGGGAATTTGCAGCGGACAATTCTCTGTCAATTTCCGAAAGGGCTTTTTCAGAAACGCCGGAAGCATCTCCTCCACCCCAGGCAGAAAGGCCAGCCTCCTTCATTACCTTTAAAGCAGCCTCCCTGTGAGGGCGGGCTTCTTGAGCCAGTGCCGGATCTTCGCAGTGACAGGAAACAATCTGTCCATTTTCAGCTGCCTTTTTCATTGCATTCAGCATTACGGAAGATGAAAGCACATCGTGGCCATCCTCTGTAATAAGAGGAATTTCATTACAGTTAAGATTATCAAGATGAGAAATGTCGCTTCCCTCAAAAGCCCTTGTTATGCTCACGCTCTGATAAAGCTTTGAAAAGCCCAGGGCATTTCCCCTTTCCATAAGGGAAAGAGCGCTCTCCCTGTCAGAAATTACAGGAGAAGTATTTGGCATGGCAACTACAGTTCCGTAACCGCCGTGCATGGCAGCTTTTAAACCGCTTTCCAGGTCTTCCTTGTGGGTAAGGCCCGGATCACGAAGATGAACATGCATATCAATAAAGGCAGGAGTTACAACAAGCCCTTTTGCATCAAAAACTTCAAGTTCCGGAAGACTTGCTTCAAGCCCGGCTTCATTCTGAGGGGAATTGCCCTTCTTCAAAAACTTTTCAGGACACAAAAAACTAAAAGCAAGAGAAGAGGCCCTGGTTAAATCAGAAAAATCGCCCTTAAAAACGGCAGCAATTTTTCCATCCTGACACAAAAGAGCCCCATTTTCATCAGTGTTTTTATCCACCAGACGGGCATTATAAATAAGTAAAGCTGCCATAAAAAGCCTCCTTTTCTTTTCTTCCTCTTAGTTTCTGCCTTCTTCACCTGCGTTGTAAAGGGTATCGCAGTATTCGCAGCGGTAAAGAGCCTTTGCCCTGTCTACCAGCATAAAAGTGGGAGTAACATAGTGTTCAGTCTGGGTAATACAGCGTGGATTTCTGCACTTAAACACATTCTGAACTCTGTCAGGCAGTTCCATTTTTATTTTGCGGATAATTTTTTCATCCTTTATAACGTTTACGCAGATATTAGGATCTATAAAACCAAGAACCGAATAGTCAATTTCCATGGCGTTTTCAATCTTGATAATATCCTTTTTTCCGCTTTTCTTTGACTGCACGTTCATTATAAGGGCAGCACAGAAAGGAGCCTTATCAAGTCCCAGCCACTGAAAAATTCTCCAGCCAGAACCCGACCTGATATGGTCAATTACCAGTCCGTTTTTAATTGTATCTACATTCAACATTTTTTGCCTCCAAAGAACTTAAAGCGCACCGGTTATTTTAGAAATCAGGGCCATTCTGGCATACATTCCAAATTTAACCTGCTTAAAATATGCAGCCCTTGGGTCATCGTCAACCTCAGGAGCAATTTCGTTTACACGAGGAAGAGGATGCAGAACAATCATTCTCTGCTTAGCAAGCTTCATCTTTTCCTTGTCCAGAATATAGCTGTCCTTAAGGCGGATGTAGTCCTGTTCGTTAAAGAACCTTTCCTTCTGAACTCGAGTCATGTAAAGGATATCCAGGCTTCCAAGAACGTCTTCCATTCTTTCTGCAGTTGTATACTGAACGCCAAGAGGTTCCAGAACATTTTTTACCATATAATCAGGCATACAAAGCTCTGAAGGACTGATAAATACAAACTTATTGTTTGGATAGCGGCATAAGGCCTGGGTAAGGGAATGAACAGTTCGTCCAAATTTCAGGTCTCCGCAAAAACCGATTGTAAGCCCGGAAAGATCTCCCAAAAGCCGTCTGATTGTTACCAGGTCAGTTAATGTCTGGGTTGGATGGCTGTGGCCTCCGTCACCTGCATTGATTATGGGACATGCGGAATATTTTGAAGCAAGAAGAGCAGCTCCTTCCTTTGGATTTCGCATTGCAATTACATCTACATAGGAAGAAACAACCCGGATTGTATCTGCCAGAGTTTCACCCTTTGTGGAAGAGGTATAGGATGCATCCGCAAAACCTTCTACCGCCCCTCCCAGATGAAGCATGGCTGCCTCAAAAGAAAGCCGGGTTCTTGTGCTCGGCTCAAAAAAAAGTGTCGCAAGAATTTTCCCGCGACACACATCCTGAAATGAAACTGGATCTACTGTCATCTGTTCCGCCAAAGAACAAATTTCATCAATTTCTGAAACTGTCAGATCACCTGGTTCTATTAAATTACGACCCGCTAGCATTGGTCATCTCCTTGCACAAAATATTTTATGGAGTATATCAAAATCCAGAAGTATTTACAATAAAATCATTAAATCATTTCCAGCATTTTTCTAAAGGCACTGCCCTCTTTTTTCAGTTCCTTTGAACCCCTGGTTATTTTGCACAGGGACATGCAGTTGTCTTTGGCAATTTTTCTCTGAGGAACACCCTTATCAATTTCTTTAACCAGAAGCCACCTCTCTGCAAAATCTTTTCTCTCAGCAGGGGAACAAAGGCATTCAAAAATATCTTTCATCAGTTCTTTATCATCAACGCGGGCAAGAATTCCGCAAAGTTCGTCATAGCATTCCGCCAGAATCGGGGAGTTTTCAAGTGTATTCTCGTTAGTCATAGTCTTTAAATTATACTACAAAAAATCACTTTTTACAAACTAACTCCTCCTTTTCATTTTTATTTTGAGGGGGAAAGCCTCCCCCCTGGCCTCAGCCGGGAGCCGCTTTAGCAGGTGTCAAAGTAAACTTTGCCACCTGCTCCGCTTTGTCCCGTCTTCAGCACACCCCTCTCCCCTAGGGCTCCGCTAAAACGCTCCGCCCTAAAACCCGCCCTTTTTCATTTTTTATCAATTTCAGTAAATAAAAATCTCTTGACACTTTCTATTTTTCGCAATAGTATTGTATCAAATACTTGTAAGAGCATTTAAAACATTTTTTCAAGAGAGGTTCATATGAAATTTGCAGTAAGATATTACACAAAAACAGGAAACACAAAACGCCTTGCAGAGGCAATCGCTCAGGAACTTGAAGTTCAGGCCCTTCCAATTACAGAGCCTCTTCCGGAAGCTGTAGATATTCTTTTTCTGGGAAATTCCTACTACGCTTTTTCAATCGACCCTGAAGTAAAAAGCTATGTAGCTTCTCTTTCAAAAGACAAAGTTGGAAAAATCGTTAATTTTGGTTCCGCAGCCCTTTTGAACTCAACCTACAAAAAGGTAAAGACAGAAGCAGATAAAAGAGGTATTCCAATGGACCAGAGAGAATTCCACTGTAAGGGAGAATTCAAGGGTCTTCACAAGGGAAAACCTGACCAGAATGACCTGGAAGCTGCAAAAGAATTTGCAAGAAGTTTTAAATAACTTACATTTCAGACATTCACACTATTTAATCAATTAAAACGCTCCCTTCGCCAGTTTCTTCCACTTCCTGCACTTCCCCACTTTTTCCCATAACAGGATGGTTTAAACTGGCTTTTTTATCTGATAAAACATTTTGAGTTTTCCCCATGCCCCAGCCCCCCCCTTCAGGACAAAGGCATTATACGTTCCACACATAAAAAATTGATACGGGGAAAGCGAGCCGCGGACTCACGAAGTGCGCGAAGCAAAAAGACTCTGTTTGTGGTTGCCGCGTATGCGGCATATATTAGTTCCCTTGCCACAAACAGCGTCTAGCGCAATATTGCGCGTTTTTTGGACCGTGGCTCGCAGACCATAGCGCTTTTTTTTGTCGAACTTATTTATAACGCCTTTGCCCTGGAATCCCCGCCACTCAATGTTGACACCAATATAAAGCCGTGTTAAAATTAAATATTATCTATATAAAAACAACAATATAAGGGTTAAAAAATGAAACGAAGTGTTTATACCATTGGCTCACTCATTATTCTTCTGATTGCGGCATTTGTCTTTGTACTTGTTCCGATTTTCAGCGGAGGAAGAGCTGGAAAAAGAATGCCGGCATTCGGTAAATATGACGGAACAGAAATCCGCTACGAACAGGGTTCTGATTTCGCAAACTATGTAACTCAGTACGCTGACAGTTACAAAAACAGAAATATACAGATTTCTAATTCCGACTACTACTATCTTTTTAACAGCGCATTCAACACAACAGTAATGCGCCTTGCATTCACAAAAGCAGTAAAAAAGAGCGGCTACAAAGTTCCTGCTACTAAAGTAAACCGCGCAATGATGCCTTACTTTACAGATGAAACCGGTAAATACTCAGCAAAAATCTACCGTCTTGCAGATCCAGACAGGGTTCGCACAATGCGTGAAGATTTCGAAAGCACTCTTGTTGCTCAGCGCTATCAGGAAGATCTTTTCGGAAGCTACGAAAGTCTTGGTAAAGACGCTCTCTACGGACTTAAATATTCAGATGCAGAAATCGAATTCTTAAGAAGCCTGAACGACGAAAAGCGTTCATTCAACATGGTTTCTTTTGACATGAACAAATATCCAGATTCAGAGAAGAAAGCATACGGAAAAGCAAATGCAGAAAAGTTCACTAACTACGACTTCTCTGTAATTACCTGCAAGGATAAAGCAAAGGCAGAAACAGTTGCAAAGAGAATTGCAAGCGGTGAAGTAACTTTTGCAGATGCAGTAACTGAATACTCACAGAAATCTTACTCCAACGATGCAGGAAAAATGAACAACAAGTTCAGCTTCCAGATTGAAGGAACAATCAAAAATGCTGCTGATTTTGAAAAAATCAAGGCTCTTAAAACTGACGAAGTTAGCCCGGTAATTGAAACTACAGTTGGATATTCTATTTTCCGCGCAGATTCAGAAGCTAAAGATGCTGATTTCGACAACGATTCAACCCTCAGAACAGTATACAGCTACATCAACTCTAATGATGCATCAGTAGTTGAAAACTACTTCAACACAAAAGCTGCTTCTTTCTCTGAAAAGGCAAAAGCAAACGGTTTTGACTCAGCCTGCAAATCAGAAGGCCTTACAAAAGTTAGTGTAAACGCTTTCCCTCTCAACTGGGGAAACACAAGCGTTGCAGCAAAACTTGACACCAGCGTAGAAGGACTTTCAGGAGCTGCAACTAACGAAGAATTCTTAAAAACAGCCTTTTCTCTTGCAAAAGGTGAAGTTTCACAGCCTGTAGTAAACGGAAAAAACATCCTTGTACTTCAGCTTGCAGCAACTTCAAAAAATACAGAAGAACCTGTTGCAGAAGGTGCTCTTAAAGATGAAATGGAATCCTACAATTCTTCTCTTGCACAGAGCGCACTTCTTTCAAGCCCTAAACTTGTAAATAACTTCAGCGAAGTATTCTTTAACAACTTCATGAATAACGACTAAGGTTAATATTGAATACTCCATTAAACAAGCCCTGTCTGGTTCAAACTGGTCAGGGCTTTTCTGTTGAATATCAAGGTAAACTTCTCTACTCAAAATATAATCCTTCCCGAAATATTCTCCGTACAATAGAAAATTTAAACCTGCTTCCGGAAACTTTACTTATATGCCTTTCCCCGGTTTTAGATTACGGAGTCAGGGAAATCATCCAAAAAGTAAATTTATCCCAAAACAGCCGCTGTCTTTTCCTGGAAAAAGACAGGGAACTTTTTGAACTTGAAAAAAACTGGCTGAATGAAAAAAGTATAAAAGAAAACTTTTGCCTTCCTCAGGAACTTCTTTATTATTCTAATAATATGGACTTGCTGACGACAGCCCAAAGATCAGTTTCAAAGCCAGGAGAGTCTTTAAAAGACCCGGCAGAAAGCCTTTCTTCAAACAAATGTGCAGCCTTTTTACTTGCAGAAGAAGCCCCTTCTTTTATTCCATTTTTTTACAGAAACTTTAAAGGCGAGTTCAAGCGGGTTCAGATTATAGATTTTTCCGCAGCCAGCGCTTTATACAAAGAAGAATATTTTACTTTTTTTACAAAGCTTCAAAATATTGTAAACCAGTTCTGGAAAAATCGAATTACCTTAATAAAATTCGGAAAAAAATACAGCGGAAACCTTTTAAAAAATCTTAAAAATCTGTCTCTTTCCTGTAAAACTCAAAGCCAGAATAAAAAGTCTGAATTGCTAACAAGAAAAGACCTTTCAGAAAAAAATGCTAACCACTGGACTTTTCCTCAAAGTTCTAAAATTCTTCTCGTTGCAGGAGCCGGAGAAAGCGCCCTTTCCACACTTGAATGGATAAAAAAATCCCACAGACGGGAGAACTTCTACATAATTGCAGTTGACGCACTTATAAAAACCTTAAAAGCTCTGAATATTAAGGCAGATGCCCTTGTATGCGAAGAAAGTCAGGCTGTAATTGCAAGGGCTTTAACCGGCTGTCAAAACTTTTTTGACACCTTATTTTTAAGCATTACCGCAAACACCAGTGTAGCCAGAAAATATTTGACTAAAACAATTTTCTACACTCCCCTTTACACAAACTCCAGATTCCTTTCTTCTCTGGCTACAAAAGGTCTTGTCCAGAATACTTTTGACCCCTTAGGCAGCGTTGGACTTACAGCCCTAAACATTGCTTTAAAAATCCGTAAAAATGAAAATATTCCTGTAATTGTTACCGGTCTTGATTTTTCATACAGTAAAAACAGAACTCATGCGCCATCATCTTTTCACGACAGAGAAAATTATAAAAAATTAAACAGGCTGACCACAATAGAAAAATTCCAGAGCGCTTTTTCCCAGTTTTCAAAAATTGCCTGGCCCTGCAAAAAACAAGGCCAGGCAATTTTTGAAACTTTCTACACCCTTCCTTCTCTTGAAAACTACAAAAATCTTTTTACAGATCGTTTCTCTTCATGCAAAAATCTCTACGACGCAGGAATA